>WHTX01000147.1 GCA_009377505.1 Acidimicrobiia bacterium | reverse complement strand
GGTCGTCTCCGAGCGCCTGCGCACGGGGTGAGGGGAGCCGGCGGGCGCGGGGGCGCGGGCGGCGGCGCCCGGCGCCGGGCCCGGCCCGCCTGGGCCCGCCCGGTCTGGTCCGCGCTCGGCCGGCGTGCTCCCCGGGTGGACGGGCGCCTCGAGGTCGAGGGCCTCGAGGCCGAGGTGTTGGTGCGACGCGATCGCTGGGGCATCCCCCACGTGGACGCCGCCTCGGACGCCGACGCCTGGTTCGCCCTCGGTTTCTGCCAGGGCCAGGACCGCTCCTTCCAGCTCGAGGTCCAGCTGCGAGCCGTGCGGGGGACGCTGGCCGAGCTGCTCGGTGCGGAGGCCCTGCCCGTGGACCGCCTCACCCGCCGCCTGGGGCTACGCGACGTGGCTACGGCGCAGCTCGCCGCCTCCGACGACGCAGCTCGCACGGCGATCGAGGCCTTCGCCCGGGGCGCCAACGCCGGGCGGACCGTCGGCAGCTCGGGCAGGCCCCACGAGCTGGTGCTCCTCCGCCGGCGCCCTAGCGCCCTCGAGCCCGCCGACGTCGCCGCCACCGGCCCCTTCGTGTCCTTCCTCCTCGGGGCGAACTGGGACCTGCAGTTGGCCCGGATGCGCACCCTCGTCCTCGACGGGCTCGCCGCGCTCCAGGCCGTCGAGCCCCCGGCGCCCACGGCCCAGCCCGGCCAGCAGGGCCCGGCGCCGCGGGTGGGCCAGGGCCGGGGGCGGCCCGCGCCCGGTGACGACCGCCCCTCGGGAGGGGCCGTGCCCGGGGGCCTCGACGCCCTGGGCGAGGAGCTGGCCCTCGCTCGGCGCCTCCTGGGCGGCGGCGCCGACGCCGGCTCCAACGCGTGGGCCGTGGCCGGCACGCGAACGCGAACGGGCCGCCCGTTGTTGGCCGCCGACCCCCACCTCGCCCCCACCGTGCCCGTGCTCTGGTACCTGGCTCACCTTCGCACCCCCGGGTGGGAGCTGGCCGGGGCGAGCATCGTCGGCGGCCCCGCCGTGCCCGTGGGCTTCAACGGCCATGGCGCGTTCGGCCTGACGAACGCCTACAGCGACACCTCCGAGCTCGTGCTCGAGGATCTCCACCCCGACGGCCGGCGGGTTCGCCGCGCCGGGGGCTGGGCGGCCTGTGAGGCACGCACCGAGGTGATCGCCGTGCGGGGCGCCGCCCCCGTGGAGGAGGACGTGCTGGTCACGCCGGCGGGGCCCGTCCTCACCCCCGTGCTGGACGGGGAGGAGAGGGCGCTCGCCCTGCGGGCCACCTGGCTCGAGGCCGGCCCTGTCCGGGCGCCTGTGGAACGGGCCCGGTCCTGGGAGGACTTCCGCGCCGCGCACGAGAGCTGGCCCTCCGCCGGGTTGAACGTGGTCTGGGCCGACGCTTCGGGCCGCATCGGCTGGCAGCTCGTCGGCCGCCACCCACGGCGTCGAGGAGGCGCCCCGCGCCTGCCGGTCCCCGGGTGGGAGGACAGCGGCACGTGGGCGCAGCCCCGCCTCGGCCTCGACGAGCTGCCCCACGGCCTGGGCTCCTCGTGGGGGTTCGTGCGCAGCGCCAACCAGGCCCCGGAGGGCACGCACCCGCCGGGGGTCGACTGGGCCGACGGCTGGCGGGCCCACCGGCTGGCCGAGGCGCTGGGCGATCGGGCCGACTGGGACCTCGACACCACCGCCGCCCTCCAGCTCGACCAGCTCAGCACGGCCTGGTCGGCGGCCCGCGACGCCGTGCTGGCGCTGCCCGGGGTCGACCCGGCCGCCGCGGCCGCGCTCGAGCGCCTCCGCTGGTGGGATGGCGTCGTCAGCGAGGGCTCGGCTGCGGCGGCCCTGTGGCAGCTGTTCCTCGCCGAGCTCGCCGTCCGCCTCCTCCGGGCGCGGGCGCCCCGTAGCTGGGGATGGGCGGCCAGCCGTGCGCCGCTGGCCCTGGGTGGCGGGGGGTTCGCCCGGCGCCGGGTCTCCTGGCTGGTCGGGCTCCTCGTCGACGGTGGCGACCCGGTGGTGTCGGCGGCCACCGCCGCCCTCGCCGCCGCCGAGCGCCGCCTCGGCGCCGGAACGGAGCCTCGTTGGGGGCACCTGCGGCCGCTCACCCTGCGCCACGTGCTGGGAGGCTCGCCCCTGCGCCGGGCCCTGGAGCTGGGACCGCTGCCCCTCGGCGGCGACGGCACCACCGTGGCCCAGGCCATGCCACCTCTCCTGGCCCCTGCGGCCGACCCCAGCGTGGTGCCCTCCCTGCGCCTGGTGGTGGACGTCGGGCGCTGGGACGACAACCGCGTGTCGCTGCCCGGCGGGCAGTCGGGCAACCCGGCCTCGCCCCACTACGACGACCTGCTGGAGGCGTGGCGACTGGGCGACGGCGTGCCCATCGCCTGGTCACGAGCCGCGGTCGCCGCCGCCACCCGGGCCGAGCTCACCCTCGTCCCCGCTGTCCCCGCTGTCCCCGCTGTCCCCGCGGCCAGCGAAGGAAGCGCCCGGCGCCTCCGCGGGGCGCGCCTGCTCAGGGGAGGCGGCTGAACCAGGCGAGGGACATCACCGAGGCGGCGACCAGCACGACGAGGCCGGCGCCGGTGAACCAGCGCCCCACCTCGCGGTCCTCCGTCTCGTAGCCGATGGCCGAGCCGATGTCGTCGTAGACCTGCTCGAGCTCGCCACCGCTCGCCGCCTCGAAGAAGGAGCCCCCGGTGTCCTCGGCGAGGATGCGCAGGGCGTCGCGATCGACGGGCACGGGGACGATCCGCTCGCCGAGCTCGATCTCGCCCTCGTCGGTGCCGTAGGCGATGGTCGACACGGGCACACCGACCTCCTCGGCGGCCGCGGCGGCGTCTTCGTTGCTGCGGCCCTGGTTGCGCACGCCGTCGCTCAGCAGCACCACCCGGCCGGGCGGCGGCTGGCCGTCCTCGTCGGGCGGGGCGGCGGCGATGGCGTCGAGGCCAGCGAAGACAGCTTCACCGATGGCGGTGCCGTTCTGCAGCTCCATCGACTCGATGGCCCGGACGACCTGCTCGTGGTCCGTCGTGGGGCTCACCACGACGCTCGCTTGGCCGGCGAACTCCACGAGGCCGACGTTCAGCTCGTCGGGCAGGCCGCTGACGAACTCGACGGCCGCGGTGCGCGCCGCGTCGATGCGGCTGGGGCGAACGTCCGTGGCGCGCATGGAGATGGACACGTCGACGGCGAGCATCACCGTCGCCCGCTCCTTGGCGACCTGGACCTCCCGGGCAGGCTGGGCCATGGAGAGGACGAGAGAGCCGAGCCCGAGGAGCAGGGCGACGGCGGGCAGGTGCCGACGCCAGGCCGGGCGCTCGGGAGCGACCACGTCCAACAGCTCGAGGTTCGTGAAGCGGACGGCGTAGCGGCCCCGACGTCGCTGCAGGGCGACGTAGGCGGCGGCCAGCGCGGCCACGCCCAGTAGCAGCCACAGCCAACCGGCGGACAGGAACGTCATCGGGTCATCCTCATCGGCTCATCGGCTCATCGGCTCGTTGCTCACCGGCGGGCGCGCGGGAGCCGGGCGGCTCGTTTCCGGCGCAGCTCCACGAAGCGGAGGAGCGCCCCGAACCAGTCCTCGTCCGTCCGCAGGACCAAGTGGTCGACCCCGGCCCCGCGCAACTCGGCGGCGGTCTCCTCGCGCTGGCGGGCCGAGGCCTCGGCGTAGCGGGCACGGAGCTTGGGGGAGGAGGTTGCGACCTCGCGGCGCCGGCCTGACTCGGGGTCCACGATGGCGAGGACGCCCACGTCGGGCAGCTCGAGCTCTCTCGGGTCGAGCACTTCCACGGCGATCACGTCATGGCGCACGGCCAGGCGGGCCGCGTGCTCCCGCCAGTCCCTCGGGCCGACGAAGTCGGAGATGACGACGGCGAGGCCGCGGCGACGGTGGGCTTGGGCGAGGCGCTGCAGGGCAGGCCCGAGGCCGGTGGTGGCCCCTCGGCCCTGGGGCGACGGCGGCCGGTTGGCCACCCGGTGCAGGGTGGCCATGAGGTGGCCACGGCCCGAGCGCGCGGGCAGCACTTCGAAGTCGTGGCCGTCGCTGAGGATCACGCCGAAGCGGTTACCCGTACGAGCGGTGAGGAACCCCACCGAGGCGAGGGCCACGAGGGCGAGGTCCCGCTTCGTGCAGGTGGCGGTGCCGAAGTCCAAGCTTGGGGACAGGTCGACCAGGGCCCAGGTCTCGAGCTCCCGGTCGGCGACGGTCTCGCGCACGTGGGGGAGGTCGAGGCGAGCCGTCACGTTCCAGTCGATGCGGCGGACGTCGTCGCCGGCCTGGTAGCCGCGGGTCTCTCCGGGCTCGGAGCCGTGGCCGGGGAGGAGGCCCCGGTACTCGCCCTGGAGGAGGCCGTCGAGGCGGCGGGTGATGGCGAGCTCGAGGCGGCGCAGCATCTCGGGCGAGCGGCCCTCGCCGAGGGCTGCGCCCAGCAGGTTGCCCGCTGCAGGGTTGGGCTGCAGGCCGGGTCGCCGAGGGCCCCTCACGCGCCGGCCGCGTCCCGACCGCCCTGGTCCTGGCCGTCGTCGGGGTCACGGCCTGGTGGCGCCGGGATCGGCCACGGGGGCACGGTCGACGGGCCGCGGCCCCCGTCAGGGCCCTGGCCTTCCCCCGGCGCCGGTGCGGCGGGGATGGCCGTGGGGGGCGAGGAGAAGGGCGGTGCGGCCGTGGGGGGCGGTGCCATCGGCGCGGCTGGCGCGCCAGGCGCCGCCGGGGCCCCGAAGGCCGGCGGGACGTAGGTCGGGGCCGGGGCGGCCGACGGTACGTGCAGGGGCGGTGAGGAGCGCTCGGGCGAGGGTGCGGCCTCGAGGGTCGGCGTCACCCGCGGGGCGGGGATCGTACCGAGGACGCGGGCCGTGAGCTGGTCCACCACCAAGCCCTGGGCCAGCGCTTCGTAGGTGAGCACGATCCGATGGCGGAGGATCTCGGGGGCGACGTCGAAGATGTCCTGGGGCAGGACGTAGCGCCGCCCCCGCAGCAGGGCGAGGGCGCGGCCCGCGGCCACGAGGCCGAGCGACGCCCGGGGGCTGGCGCCGTACTCGATGAGAGGGAGCAGCTCAGCCAGGCCGTACTCGGCCGGGCTGCGGGTGGCGAGCACCAGGTTGACGGCGTAGTCGACCACCCCGCGGTCGACGAAGATCTCACGCGCGACCTGCTGTAGGTGGAGCAGCTCGGCGGGCTCGATGACGGCGTAGGCGTTGGGCGGGTCCACGCCCATGCGCTGGACGATCTCCACCTCCTCCGCCGGCGCGGGGTAGTCCACCAGCACCTTCATCAGGAAGCGGTCGCGCTGGGCCTCGGGAAGGGGGTAGACGCCCTCGGACTCGATGGGGTTCTGCGTGGCGAGCACGAGGAACGGCGCGGGCAGCTTGTAGGTGCGCCCGGCGATGGAGACCTGGCGCTCGGCCATGACCTCGAGCAGGGCGGACTGCACCTTGGCCGGAGCGCGGTTGACCTCGTCGGCGAGGACGAAGTTGGCGAACACGGGGCCGAGCTCGACGTCGAAGGCCTCGCTCGAGTGGCGGTAGATCCGGGTGCCGACGATGTCCGCCGGCAGCAGGTCGGGGGTGAACTGGATGCGGCTGAACGTCCCGCCCACCGTGCGGGCCAGGGTTTCCATGGCCAGGGTCTTGGCCAGGCCGGGCACGCCTTCGAGGAGGCAGTGGCCCTGGGAGAGCAGGCAGACGAACAGTCGCTCGATCACCCGCTCCTGGCCGACGATGACCTTCTTCATCTCGAACAGGGCCCGTTCGAGTACGGCTGCCTCCGGTTGGAGGGCGAACGGCGACGAGGGCGAGGGGATCGAGGACTCCATCGGTGGCGTGCTCCAGACGCTCGGAACGGGTCGGCGGCGCGGCGGCGGCGCCCCGCTCCCAAGGTTTACCGGGACTTTCCCAGGATGGGGCTACTACGAAGGATGTGCGCGAAGGAGAACGTAAAGTCGGTGCCCCCGAGACGAGGGAGCCCGAGATGCGCGTTCTCGTGGTGGACGACGAGATCGACCTGGCCAAAGCCATCGCCCGCGGCCTGCGCCGCGAAGGCTACGCCGTCGACGTCGTGCAGAGCGGGGAGGAGGCCCTCGACGCCGCCGAGCACACCGAGTACGACCTGATCTGCCTCGACCTCACCATGCCGGGCATCGACGGCAGAGACGTCTGCCGGGAGCTGAGGGTCGAGCGTGACTACCCGGCCCGCATCCTGATGCTGACGGCACGCGACGCCGTGGAGGACCGCGTCGGGGGCCTCGACGACGGCGCCGACGACTACCTGGTCAAGCCGTTCGCCTTCCCCGAGCTCGCCGCCCGGGCGAGGATGCTGCTGCGCCGGGACAGCGGCCAGCGGGCCTCGTTGCTCGTGGTCGGCCCGGTGCGGCTCGACTCGGCCCGCCACGAAGCCTGGCGAGGCGATCGCAAGCTCGACCTGACGGCCAAGGAGTTCACCCTCCTGCGCTACTTCATGACCAACCCGGGCCAGGTGATCTCCCAGGAGCGCCTCCTCGAGCACGTCTGGGACGAGAACGCCGACCCCTTCACCAACACCGTGCGGGTCACCGTCGGCACCCTGCGGCGCAAGCTCACGATCGGTGAGGAGGAACCCCTGCTCGAGACGGTCGTCGGTGCCGGCTACCGGCTGCTCGGGGGCGCGGTGTGACCGGCCCGTCGGCCCAGCCCGTGCCCTCCGGCCGCCTGGGGCGCGCCGCCTACCGGATGCCGTCGTGGACCGGCTCGCTCAAGGTACGCCTCGCCTTCCTGTACTCGGCCGTGGTGTTCGGGCTCTTCGCCCTCGTCATCGCCGGCATCTACATCGGGCTGTCCCGATCGCTCGCCCGCCAGCCGATCACGGCGCGCGAGTTCAAGCTCGTCCCCGACCGGGCCTGCGTCCAGATCGGTAGCGAGGTGCTCTGCAGCCCGACCGGCCCGGTGACCGAGATCCAGGTCGTCGATGCCGTGCAGTACATCGAGAAGAGCGCCAATGCCCGAGCGCTCGACCAGTTCAAGCGGTACTCCTTCGTCGCCCTCGGGGGCATGTTCCTGGTGAGCCTGGGCGTGGGGTGGGCGCTCGCCCACCGGGCGCTGATGCCGATCGGGCGGATCACCAAGGTGGCCCGGCGCATCCAGGCGACGGACCTGTCCCAGCGCATCGAGCTGCGGGGCCCCGACGACGAGCTGAAGGAGCTGGCTGACACGTTCGACGGGATGCTCGGCCGCCTGGAGGACGCTTGGGAGAACCAGCGCGCCTTCATCCACGAGGCCTCCCACGAGCTGCGCAACCCCATTGCCGTGATCCGCACGAACGTCGACGTGGCCCTCTCCGACGGCGATTCGAACGCCGGCGAGTTGCGTGAGTCGCTCAGCGTCGTGGGCCGGGCAGCCGAGCGCATGGGCGTGCTGGTGGACGACTTGCTGACCTACGCCCGCCGCGAGGCGCCGGCGCTGCGCACCACCTCCGTCGACCTCGGCGAGGTGGTGGCGCGCACGACCGCCCAGTTCGAGGCGCCGGCCGCTGCCCGCGGCCTGCGGCTCGCCGTCGAGTCGGGACGGGGCCTGCACGCCCAGGGCGATCCTGTGGCCCTCGAGCAGGCGTTGGCCAACTTGTTGGCCAACGCCACCCGGCTCGCCCCCCAGGACTCCACGGTGACGGTGAGCGCCGGGCGTGACGGCCCTTGGGTGTGGATGGCGGTCACGGACGAGGGGCCGGGCCTCGCCGCCGAGCAGCAGGCCAAGGTCTTCGAGCGGTTCTGGAAAGGCGACCCGGCCCGCAGCCGGGCGGAAGGGCGCTCGGGCCTGGGCCTCACGATCGTGCGCCAGATCGCCCGTGGCCACGGTGGCTCCGTGGCGCTGCAGTCCACGCCCGGGGAAGGCTCCACCTTCTCCGTGTGGCTGCCGGCGCAGGAGGCGCCCCGGCCCGACGAGGGCGAGGCGCCCGACGCCGAGCTCGAGGGCGAGGAGCGCGAAACTCCCTCGGCCGGCGGGGGCCGCGCCGGTGAGGAGCTCGTCCCGTCCCCGGCGGACCGAGCGATAGGGTCCGGTAGATGAGCGACGCCACGCCCGGCAACGGGCCGCGGATCTCCCGCTTCCCCGTCCCCGAGCTGGAGGACCTCCCCGAGGACCTGCGCGCCCGGATCGAGGAGGTGGCCGCCAAGTCCGGCTTCATCCCCAACGTGTTCCTCGTCCTCGCCCACCGGCCGGACGAGTTCAGGGCCTTCTTCGCCTACCACGACGCCGTGATGGAACGGCCCTCGGGCCTCACCAAGGGCGAGAAGGAGCTGGTGGTCGTGGCCACGTCGGCGGCCAACGACTGCCAGTACTGCGTGGTGGCCCACGGCGCCGTCGCCCGCATCCGTATGAAGGACCCCCGCATCGCCGACCAGGTGGCCACGAACTGGCGCAAGGCCGACCTGACCGATCGCCAGCGGGCCCTGCTCGCCTTCGCCGTCAAGGTCGCCACCCGCTCGGGCGAGCTCGAGGAAGCCGACTACGCCGACATGCACCGGCACGGCTGGAGCGACGAGGACATCTGGGACGTCGGCGCCATCGCCGGCCTGTTCGCCCTCTCCAACCGGATGGCCAACGTCACCGGGATGCGCCCGAACGACGAGTTCTACGCCCTGGGCCGCTGACGCCGCGGCTCGCGGCCCGCGCGTCGTCGCCCGGCGCTCGATGACCTGCTACGCGTCGTCGCGCAGCACCCACTTGGACGTCGACTTGACGTCCTCGATGGGCAGAGACGCCCCCTCCCAGCCGCCGAAGCCGGTCT
The DNA here is from genome assembly GCA_009377505.1 of Acidimicrobiia bacterium. Classification (GTDB taxonomy): domain Bacteria; phylum Actinomycetota; class Acidimicrobiia; order Acidimicrobiales; family CAIXPF01; genus WHTX01. The sequence continues at coordinate 3,311 of WHTX01000147.1, read as the reverse complement.
CGAGATGGGCGATGTCGGGGTAGCCCATGTCCTTCATGGCCTTGGCGGCGAGGGCCGAGCGCCCCCCGCCCGCGCAATAGAGGATGTAGCGCTGCTCGGGGTCGAAGTCCTTGCGGTAGTACTCGCTCTGGGGGTCGACCCAGAACTCGAGCATCCCCCGGGGCGCGCTCAGGGCGCCGGGGATCTTGCCCTTCATGTACAGCTCGCGGAAGTCACGGATGTCGACGACCGTCGCCGTGCCCGCGTCGAGCTCGGCCTTGACCTGCTCGGCGGACAGGTTCTCGATCTGCTCCTTGGCCTGGTCCACGAGGTCCCAGGCCCTGGTCACCTTGGGGGTGCCTTCAGCCATGCCGTCAACCTAACCGGAACCTGCGACGGCGGCCGGGGGAAGCGCCGGGCCGGGCCGGGGGCACCCTGGCCAGCGGCTTAGCCTCCCTTTCGGCGCCCATGGGTACCGTGCACCACGAACCCCGGATCCTGGAAAGGACGAACCCGTGTCCCCTTGGACCAAGGATCCTGGCTCGGCTCCGCCCGTCGTCGACGACCCCGTTCGACCGGGCGACCTCTGGTCGAACCAGGACACGACGCAGCTCCCTGCGGCCCCGCCGCTCCAACCCCCCCACCAGCCGCCGCCCCCGCCGCCGCTGCCCCCCCTGTCCTCGCCACCCGCGCCGCCCCCGCCGTCGCCGGGCGGGAAACGGGCCATGCGCGCCGTGGCCGCCGTGGCCGTCGCCATCGGGCTCATCGGTGGTGGCGCCGCACTGGGGCGCATGCTCGACGACGACGCCGAGCCCGGGCAGGCGTCGCGCGCCACGACAGTCGGCAGCACCATCCCCGACGAGCAGCGCTCGCCCTCCACGTCGGAGGCCCCGTCGAGCTCGACGACCCCGACCACGAACGTGGCGCCGCCCTCGCTCGACCCCTCCCTCGAGCCCCTTGTCGCCGCAGCCAAGGCGGCCAAGCCGGCAGTGGTGCAGATCGAGACGCCCACCGGCCTCGGCTCGGGCTTCGTCTTCACCGACGACGGCTACGTGCTCACCGCGGCCCACGTCGTCGCCGGCTCGGACCGCGTCGCCATCCGCCTCGGTGACGGGAGCGGGTACGAGGGCCAGGTGGTGGGGGTGAACGAGGACACGGACGTGGCCGTGATCAAGATCGTCGACCCGCCGGCCGACCTGCCCGTGGCCTCCCTCGCCCTCGAGGACGCGCCGCAGGTCGGCCAGCAGGTCATCGCCATCGGCAGCCCCTTCGGCCTCGACCAGACGGTGACCGCGGGCATCGTCTCCACCGTGAGCCGCCCCGTGCCCGTCGGGCAGAACGTGGTCGGGATGATCCAGACGGACGCGCCGATCAACTCGGGCAACTCCGGTGGCGCGCTCGTGGACCTCCAGGGCCGGGTGATCGGCATCAACGACCAGATCCGTACCACCTCGGGCGACAACGCCGGCATCGGCTTCGCCGTGCCCATCGACCTCGCCTACCAGGTGGCGCAGCTGATCATCCAGGGCCAGCCGGTGCAGTTCGGCTTCCTGGGCGTGACCACGGACGAGCCCTCCTTCGGCCAGTCGGGCGCCCTCGTCACCCAGGTGATGGACGGCAGCCCCGCGGCCCAGGTCGGGCTCCAGGAGGGCGACGTGATCGTCGCGGTGGACGGCCAGGCCGTGCGCTCCTACGAGGAGCTGATCAGCGGGATCCGGTCCCGCCAGCCGGGCGAGACGCTCGAGCTGGCCGTGCTCCGGGGCGAGGAACAGGTGACGGTCGAGGTCACGCTGGGTACCGCCGCCCGCTGAGCCTTTCGCGGGCAGCCGGCGCCCACGAGGCGCCCAGGAGGCGGTCGAGGGGGCCTCGCTAGGCTCGCCCCGCTATGGAACTCCTCCTCATCGTGGTGCTGGTGGCGGTGCTCGTGGTCGGCCTCGTGGCCGGCGGCGTGGCCCTCACCCGGCGCCGCCGGCCCCTCCCCGTCCCGCCGCGCCAGGTCGAACGGCCCCGGCCAGCGGGCCAGCCGCCTGACGCGGGCGGCGGGGTCGGCACACTCGAAGCACCACCGGGCGAGGCGCCCCCGGCCGAGACGATCGACGAGGCGATCGACGAGGTCGACGTCGATGTGGCCCCGAGCGACGTCGTCACCGAAGACGTCGCCGTCCTCGAGGCGCCTCCCGAGCCGCTCGTCAAGCCCTCCTTCCGGGAGCGGCTCGGGCGGGCCAGGGGCCTGCTCGCCGGGTACGTGCGGTCCATCCGCTCGAGGGGCGTGGACGAGGAGACCTGGGAGGAGCTGGAGGAAGCGCTCATCCGTGCCGACGTCGGCGTGGAGGAGACCCAGTCGATCCTCGACGACCTGCGCGCCGCCGCCGCCGAGCAGGCCATCACCGACGCCGACGTGCTCGTGGGCGTGCTGCGCGAGCAGCTCAAAGCCCGCCTCCAGGGCGCCGACCGTAGCCTGCGCCTCGACGAGGGCCGCACCAACGTGTGGCTCTTCGTCGGCGTGAACGGTGTCGGCAAGACCACCACCATCGGCAAGGTGGGCCGCCAACAGGCCGAGCTCGGGCGCACGGTGCTGATGGCCGCAGGGGACACGTTCCGGGCCGCAGCGGCCGAGCAGCTCGAGACCTGGGCCGAGCGCGCCAGCGCCGACTTCGTGCGCGGGGCCGAAGGCGCCGACCCCTCCGCCGTCGTGTTCGACGGCGTGCAGCGGGCCGCGGCGCGGGGCAAGGACCTCGTGCTCGGGGACACCGCCGGGCGCCTCCACACGAAGACGAACCTCATGGACGAGCTGTCCAAGGTCCGCCGGGTGGCCGACCGGGACCCGGGCCACGTCACCGAGGTGCTCCTCGTGCTCGACGCCGTCACCGGTCAGAACGGCCTCCACAGGCCAAGGTGTTCACGGAGGCCGTGGAGCTCACCGGGGTGGTCCTCACCAAGCTCGACGGCTCGGCCAAGGGCGGCATCGTGCTCGCCATCGAGAACCGCTTCGGCATACCTGTGAAGCTCGTCGGGCTCGGCGAGTCCATCGGCGACCTCGTCGCTTTCGACTCCGACGAGTTCGTGGACGCTCTCTTCGAGTGACCCCTCGGGTCGTAGACTCTCGCACTGCATGTTCGAAGCACTCTCCGACCGGTTCGACGGCATCTTCAAGAGGCTCCGCAACCGGGGCCGCCTGAGCGACGCCGACATCGACGAGGTGCTGCGTGAGATCCGGGTCGCCCTCCTCGAGGCCGACGTCAACGTCCGGGTCGCCCGGTCCTTCGTCAACCGGGTGCGCGAGCGGGTCGTCGGCGTCGAGCTCTCCAAGGCGCTCAATCCCGCCCAGCAGG
>WHTX01000146.1 GCA_009377505.1 Acidimicrobiia bacterium | reverse complement strand
ACTCCGATTTCATGCGCAGCTCACGGTTCTCACGCTCAAGCTCCGCCAGCCTCGCCCGCTCCGACTGAGACAACGGCTTCTCTTCGACTGGGCGCTCATCACGATACCGGTGCACCCAGTTCGCCAACGTGCCCTCATGGACGCCAAGCTCGCGCGCCACGTCCACAATCGGCCGCGAACCGTCAATCACCAACCGGGCAGCCTGCTCCTTGAACTCCGCCGAGTACTTCTTACGGCCCATGACCATCCCTTCGACCAGGCACCCTACCCAGCCTGTCCGGAAACCTCAGGGCAGTCCCGGGGTTGGCGAACGACGTCGAGCTGGTGAACCAGTAGGCGGCGGCGATGTAGGCGCCCACCGCGAAGGGCGCCATGTGCGCCTTCCCGGAGCGCACCACGCCGAGGATCACGAGCAGCAGCCCCATGGTCGCGATGACCTCGCTGAACCACAGCGCCCCCGACGAGCGGGCGTGCGTCGAGAGCTCGATCGCATCCAGCCCGAACATGACGTTGGCCGCCACCGTGCCCAGGCACCCATCGAGGATCTGGGCGGCGATGTAGGCGAGCGCGTCGCGTGTGCTGATCCCGCCGAGCATGCGATCAGCGAGGGTGACGACTGGGTTGAAGTGCGCACCGGAGACGGGCCCGAAGGCGAGGATCAACGCCATGAGCCCCGCACCGGTGGCGATCGAGCTCTCCAGCAGCTGGGGACCAGGGTCGGTGCTGAGCTCGGCGGCGTAGATGCCGGAGCCGACGACGATGGCGACGAGCATGGCGGTGCCGAGGCCTTCGGCGAGGAGGCGTCGCGCCAGCAGCACGCGATCGGCGCGAGCCGCCGCTGCGGTTGGAGTCGCAGGGCCTGGGCGTTGGTCGAGGTCCGTCATCACGCCGCCTTGGCGGCAACGAGCGAGGTGATCCGCTCGCGGAGCTCGACCACCGCGGCGTCGAAGGCCTCGGGCGTGCCTACCTGGACCGGGTCGGGCACCGACCAGTGCAGCCAGCCGGGCTGCGCGACGCCCTCCTCATGGGCCCGGTCGCACACCGTCACGACCAGCGCCGGGCGCTCCTTGACGTCGTCGAGGTGCCGGGGCACTGCGCCGGTGAGGTCAAGTCCTGCACGCTGGGCCGCCTTCATCGCCTCGGGGTGGACCCGCTCGGCCGGGTGGGTGCCTGCCGCGGTGGCCGGGGTACCGGTGAGCTCGTGCCAGAGGGCAGCGGCGACTTGGGAGCGTGCCGAGCTCTGCGTGCAGACGAACAGCGCCGGCCCGGCGCCCAGGCGCGCCCCGGGGGTCAGGTCGGCGAGGGCCTGGCGGTGCAGGTGCACGTAGCGGCGCCGCCCGTCGCCCGAGGAGCGGGTGCGGGTGCGGGTGATGAGCCCGGCGTGCTCCAGCACGTCGAGGTGGTGCGCCAGGAGGTTCGACGGGAGCTCGACGAGGGCTTGGAGCTCGCTCGGCATCCGGTCCGAGACGACCAGCTCGTCCACGATGGCCAGCCGGACAGGATCGCCGAGCGCTGCATGCCGGTCGGCTCGTGAAGCGGTCACGGCGTCCACCAACCCAGCATCTCACTCAACGCGCGTTGAGTCAACATGTGCTGAGCCAGGAAGGGTAGGGCGTGTGCTCTAGGAGACCGGCTGCTGCGACGTCGGGCTCGGCTCGCGGCGTACGTGATCGATCAGCCGGCATCGACCGGCGCCGGTGTCCGGCAGCTCGTCGGCGATCCGGTCGAGCGCGACCAGCTCTTCGCGCAGCGCCCGCAGCTCGGCCATGCGCTTGTCGATGTCGGCGACCTGGCAGCGAAGGACGTTGCGGACGTACGCGCACGGCGGCTCGCCCCCGTCGCGCAGCGCGAGGATCTCACGGACCTCGTCGAGGGCGATGCCGAGGCGCTGGGCGCTCTTGATGAAGGTCAGCCGCTCGACGTCGTCATCGCCGTAGACGCGGTACCCGGCGGCGGTGCGCTCGGGCGCGGGGAGCAGGCCGATGTCCTCGTAGTACCGGATGGTCTTGGTGTTCAGCCCCAGCTGGGCTGCCAGCTCTCCGATTCGCACAGCCTCCTCCTTACCTTCCTGCTGGATGGAAGGATACCGGTAGGCGTCAAGCTCATCCGAACCGGAAGCGCCTCCTTGGTCCTCTGCCGCCTCTCGGAGAAGAGACCCCTTTACCTTCCATTCGACTGGAAGGTCTACGGTCACGGGAGCATCAGGAGCCCTGTAGGAGGACCGAAGATGACCCACCTCTCCCTCACCGTCACTGGGATGAGCTGCACCGGGTGCGAGCAGCGGATCTCCACCGTGCTCGGCCGCCTCGACGGCATCCACCGCGTCGACGCTGACCACCGTGCCGGCACCGTCGTCGTCGACTTCGACGCCGACACGCTCGATGAGACGGTGATCACCGGGCGCCTGGCCGATGCCGGCTACGAGGCCGTCAGCCGCGAGGAGCGACGTTGACCGCGACCGCACCGGAGGCCGAGCGCCTCTGGGCTGAGGAGCCGAGCAACCTGGCCGGCCACTGCCGGATCCGGGCGCGCATCGCTGGGCTGCACTGCTCGCTGTGCACCGGCACGATCGAGAAGGCCCTCGGCCGCCAAGACGGCGTCGACAAGGTCGCGGTCAGCCTCACCCATGAGCAGGCGCTGGTCGACTACGACCCCGACCGGATCCGCCCTGAGGACATCCTCACCACGCTGCGGGACATCGGCTACGACCTGTACGACCCGCGCAAGCTCCGCCCCTTCGAGGAGGAGGAGGCGGACCTGGTCCACGAGGGCAAGCGGCTGCTCGTCGCGGTGGCCGCCAGCCTCACCGGCATCGCCCTGATCGCCAACGTCACCGGTGCCTGGTCGGTGCTCGTGCCGCTGTCCGTCGTCGCGCTCATGGTCCCCGTCGCCTACGCGATCCTGCGCCCGGCGGGCCGCCTGGTGGCCGTCGGCGGGGCCGTCGCCCTGGTCGCCCCCGCGGGGGCCGCGCTCGCCGCCCGCACCTCGGGGGTCATCGGAGAGACCGCCATTGGATGGATCACCGGGGCGCTCGCGCTGGGCGTCGTGTTCGGGGTGGCCCTCCATATCTTGCGGATGGCCTACCAGTCAGCGCGTCGGCGCATCCTCAACCAGCACGTGCTGCTGGAGGTCGGCGCCTTCGCCGGGATCGCCGGCGGGATCATCGGCCTGAGCGGCGTCTTGGACGACTACCCGACTGGGCCGTTCTTCGCCGTGACCGTCTTGGTGGCGAACTACCACATCTTCTCCGAGTGGCTCTCCCTGCTCGTCAAGACCCGCTCCAGCCAGGCGGTGAAGAAGCTGCTCGACCTGCAGCCCGACACCGCCCGGGTCGTGCGCGACGGCACCGAGCGCGACGTCCCCATCGCGCAGGTCACCGCCGGCGAGCTGGTCCGCGTCCGGCCCGGAGAGCGGATCCCGGCCGACGGGCGTGTCGAGCGCGGCCACTCCGCAGTCGACCTGTCCCTCGTCACCGGGGAGCCGGTGCCCGTCGAGCGCTCGCCCGGTGATGAGGTCACCGGCGGCTCGATCAACGGGGACGGCACGCTGCTCGTGGAGGTCACCCGGGTCGGTGAGGACAGCTTCTTGGCCCAGGTGGTGCGCCACGTCGAAGACGCCCGGGTCCTCAAGCCCGGCATCTTGCACCTCGTGGACCGCGTGCTCCGCGTCTACACCCCCACGGTGCTGGTCATCTCCGCCGCCGCCCTCGTCGCCTGGCTGGCGGCGAGCACGCTCATAAGCGGGGAGCCTGATGTGCGCCGGGCGGTGTTCGCCGCCATCTCCGTGCTGGTGATGGGCTACCCGTGCGCGGTCGGCATCGCCGCCCCCCTCGCCATCGTGCGCGGGGCAGGAGAAGCGGCCGATCTCGGCGTGATCATGCGCACCGGGGAGGCGTTCCAGACCTTCGGGCAGGTACGCCGGGTCGTGCTCGACAAGACCGGGACGCTCACCGAAGGCCACCCCGCCGTGCGTGACATCGAGGTCCTCGCCCCCGGCGCCTCCCAAGACGAGCTGCTCACCCTTGCTGGGAGCGCGGAGGCGCCCTCCCAGCACCCGCTCGCCCGGGCCGTCGTCGACGCCGCCCGCGCCCGCAACCTCACGATCACCGACCCCGACGAGTTCGCCTCCGTCACCGGCTTCGGCGTCACCGCCACCGTGACCGGGCGCACCGTCCTCGTCGGGCGGCCCCAGCTCCTCGCCGAGCATGGCGTCGCCATCGCGACCGCGGACGGAGCGATCTCGGCGCTCCACGCAGCCGGGGGCACCGTCGCTGCGGTCGCCGTCGACGGTGCCCTCCTCGGCGTCATCGGCCTCGGCGACGAGCTGCGCCCCGACGCCGTCGACGCCGTGCGCCGCATGCGGGAGGCGGGCATGACACCGGTGCTCGTCACCGGCGACAACGAGCACGCCGCCTGGGTCGTCGCCGAGCTGGTCGGGATCGACGAGGTGCACGCCGGGGTGCTCCCCGACGCCAAGGCCGCTATCGTCCGCCAGCTCCAAGCCGACGGCACCCGCGTCGCCATGGTCGGCGACGGCATCAACGACGCCCCCGCGCTCATGCAGGCGGACGTCGGGGTGGCGATGGGGGGCGGCACCGACATCGCCGTCGAGTCCGCTGACGTCATCGTGCTGCGCGACGACGTGTCCGCGGTCCTCACCGCCCAGCAGATCAGCCGCTCCAGCTACCGGCGCACCCGCCAGAACGTCGCGTTGGCGTTCCTGTTCAACGGGATCGGCATCCCCCTCGCCACCACCGGGCTCGTCTACCCGGTGTGGGCGATGATCGCCATGGCGGTGTCGGTCACGACGATCTTCGTGAACTCCCTCGGCGGGCGGCCATCGCTCCTGTTCCAGGCCATCGGCAGCGTCGGCCGGGCCCCGACCGGCCCCGCCGCCGGCCCTCAGCCAGCCGCAGCGCACTGAGCGGCGCACTGCCCCCACCCCGCTGCAACCACCCCCACACCAGCCACCGACCCCAGGAGGGACACCATGGCCGCAACCAACCTCGCCGAGCAGGTTCGGCCCTGTGCTGACGCCTGCGCCGAGTGCATCGAGTCATGCGAGGCGTGCGCCCAGCAGTGCATCGCCAGCGGCACCGCGGAGATGGCCGAGTGCATCAGGCGCTGCCTCGACGCTGCCTCGACTGCGCCACCCTCTGCGGGGCCTGCCTGCCCCTCCTCGCCCGCGACTCGCGCTGGTGCGCGGATCTGCGCCGATGCGTGCGAGGCGTGCGCGGAAGAGTGCGAGCGCCACGACGACGAGGTGCTGCGCCAGTGCGCACAGGCATGTCGGCGGGGCGCCGACGCCTGCCGACAGCTCGTCGCCTGACGACGAGGATGGACCGTCCTTCCGAAGAGGTGTCCTCCAGCAGCTCGGCGTCCGCGCCTACTGCGGGCGAGCATTGTGATGATGGGCTGTCGGCATCGCAGCTGGGTCGGCTCCTGCGCGTGCTGAGCGCGGCAACGTTCCTGGTCTTCTCTGTTGCTGTCTGCGGATAGCAGAGGAGTGGCCTGCTCGAAGGCCGGCGGCGAAGGCGTCGGGATGGATCGCCCATCCTCTCCGAGCCTCGGCTCGCTCAAGGGCGGCTGAGCTGTCGTCGAACTCGTGGTGTGGAAGCCATCCGTGCTCTGCAGGCTCGCGTCGCATCTCTGGAGCAGCAGCTGGGGGTCAAGCCCACGGCGGTCCGCGCGTCGGCGGTCCCGGCGCCGGTGAGCGCTGCTGCGGCGAGCGAGTTCGCGAGCCTGCTGAGCAGCGCGCTCGGGTCGACCGGGGCTCCGAGTGTGGCGCCAGCCGGCGCGGCCTTCGCGCCGGTGGGCTCGACCGCTGCGGCGGTGGACCTGTCGGTCTACGGCAACGGGCGCATCCCCACGACCGCGTTGATGCCGATCGGTGGTGGGGAGCACCTCGCAGCGCCGGCTGCCGAGGCGTTCACCGCTCTGCGGGGAGCCGCTGAGCGCGACGGCGTGGCGTTCGGGGTCAACGACGCCTATCGGAGCTTCGAGGATCAGGAGCGCCTCGCGGCCGAGCTGGGGCTGTACTCCCAAGGCTTGCGGCGGTGCCGGGGACGAGCACGCATGGCTTGGGGCTCTCGGTCGATCTTGAGCTGGATGGGCGGGCGCAGGCGTGGATGGAGGCGAACGCGGGGAGCTCCGGGTTCGTCCGCGACGTGGCGGGCGAGCCGTGGCACTGGACCTATCAGGACACGCCTAGCTGAGGAGGGCGGCGCGGTGCGGCACCGGTGGAGAGCGGCGAAGCTCTGCGCATGAAGCGCGCCCGTCCCGCACTGAGCCCGCTGGTGCCGCTGCCGCTTCGGCGTCGCCGGCGATGGCTGCTGCCCATCGCTGTGGTGGTGGTCGTCGCGCTGGGCGCCGGGATCGCAGTGTGGGCATCGGGTCGTGACGACGGCGGTGAGGCGAGCGCTGAGCCGGCGTCGCGCACGTGCACGGCCTGGGCGTCAACCCGGGCGACGGGGCGCTCTACGTGGCGACCCACCACGGCACCTTCCGCATCCCCGAGGGCGGCTCAGCGGAGCGGGTCGGTTCGAGCTCCCAGGACACGATGGGGTTCACGGTGGCGGGCCCGGACCGCTTCTTGGGGAGCGGGCACCCGGACGTGGCCGGGATGCAGGCGGGCCAGCCGGGGCTGCTCGGGCTCATCGAGTCGAGCGACGCAGGGCGGAGCTGGGTGAGCCGGTCGCTGTCGGGCGAGGTCGACTTCCACGCCCTCGCCTTCGCGCACGGGCAGGTCTACGGGTGGGACGCGACGAGCGCCCGGCTCATGGTGTCGGCTGACGCGCAGGTGTGGGAGACGCGCACGCAGATGCCGATGCACAGCTTCGCCGTCGACCCGGCCGATCCCGACCGGCTGGTGGCGGCGATGCCTGGTGGGCTGCGCAGCTCGTCCGACGGTGGTCGCATGTGGAGCCGGCTGCTCGGACCTGAGCTGGTGTTGGTGTCGTGGGCGCCCGACGGTGTGCTGTGGGGGCTGGCGCAAGATGGTGCGGTGCTGCGCAGCAGCGACGGGGGCGAGGAGTGGGAGTCCGCTGGTCACCTCCCCGGTGACGCGCAGGCGCTCAGCGCGACCAGCGAGGCGGTGTGGGCGGCCGCTGCTGCGGATGGCGAGCCGACGGGGATCTACCGATCCCGGGACGGGGGCTCACCTGGGAGCTGGTCTACCGAGACCCCTGAGGGGAAGCCGCGTGTCAGGGCGGTGGTCGGAGCCCAGCGAGGATGACGGAGACGAGGCGGCGGGCGGCGGCCTTGGACGGGAGGCTGCTGGCGGCGGTGAGGGCGTGGAGGCAGTACGTGGCGAGCTCGGCGGGGGCGACGTCGTCGCGGACGTCGCCGGCCTGCGCGGCCTCGCTCACGAGGTCGCGGATGAACTCGGCGAGGTGGTGATGGGCTCGGGTGACGTGCTCGCCTCGGTGCAGGAGCGCGGCCAGCTCGGTGCCGTGGTGCTCGTGGGAGATGAGCGCGTAGGCCTCCAGCACGGCTTCGAGCCGTTCGCTCGGCTCACCGGCGCGGTCGCGGATGGCGCCGAGCTGTTCGAGGTGGGCGCAGACCTGGCGCTCGTGCCAGGCGCGCAGGATCGCCTCGACGTCGGGGAAGTACTTGTAGAGCGTGGCCCGGCCGATGCCGGTCTCCTCGGCGATCTGGGACATCGTCACCGACGCCAGCCCGTGCTCGGCCACGAGCGCTGCGGTGGTGTCGAGGGTGGCGTCGCGCACCGAGCGGCGGTGCGCCTCGATCGTGTCCCTCCACAGCTTCGGCACCACCGGCGAGCCTACGCCCGTCGATGTGCAGACACCATGCATTGACAGCGACACTGTGTCTCGTAAAGTGGGCTGCTTCCGAGGCAGAGGACGACCCACGATGGCTGATGCGCCCCGCCCGTCCGGCTCTCATGACGCGGTCGCGAGCGAGGCCGGCACCCCGCTCTGGGTGAAGGCGTTCGTCGTCGTCGGCGCAGTGGTGGTCGTGCTCGTCGTCGTCTTGCTGCTCGCCGGCGGTCACGGCCCGGGCCGTCACGGCGGTGACGGCGGCGACGCCCCGCCGGCGGAGGGCGTCGAGCACACGGGCGAGGGCGGGCACGGCACCTGATGACCATGACGCCGGGGCTGCGCAAGCTGGCGCTCACCACGCACGTCGCGTCGTCGGTCGGCTGGCTCGGCTCCGTCACCGCGTTCCTCGCCCTCTCGATCGTGGGCCTCGTGAGCGACGACGATCAGACGGTGCGCGCCGTCTACGTCGCGATGGACGTGAGCGGGTGGTACGTGCTCGTGCCGTTCAGCGTCGCGTCGCTCGCCACCGGGCTCGTGCAGTCGCTGGGCACCTCGTGGGGCCTGCTTCGTCACTACTGGGTCGTGATCAAGCTGGTGATGACCGTGGTGGCCAGCGTCGTGCTGGTGCTGTACACCGAGACGCTCGACCACTTCGCATGCGTCGCAGCCGACACCGGGGCGCCGAGGGCGAGCCTCGACGGCTTGGACGGCGCGTCACCGGTGATCCACGCCGCCGCTGCTCTGCTGCTGCTCCTCGTGGCCACGACCCTGTCGGTGTTCAAGCCGCGCGGTCTCACCCGGCACGGGCGGCGCAAGCAGCATCAGCAGCGGGCACTGTCACGGTCGTAGACGACTGTCTCCTACTCGACGAGCGGGCCTGGATGGTGACGTTGCCGCCCTACGGCGGCGAAGCGGGCGGAGGTGGTTCACGCCAGATCGTGGGGGGAAGGGCTTCGCGGCGCGGTCTCGGCGGTGTCGCGAGCGACGGCTCCGAAGCGGGCGGCGCGTCCACCTCAACGAAGCAAGGAGCTCAACGATGAGAAGCCCGCTCGTTCGACGTCGCGCCGCCGGTGCAGTCGTCGCGATCACCCTGCTCGGCGCCCCGTTCGCCCTCACCGGTGCGGCGAACGCGTCACCGGCGCCTGATGAGCACCCGGGCGTCGAGGAGCCTACGGCGCACGAGCTGCCGATGCCGGTGCTGGGGGCGGCCTACGAGTTCGGCGAGACCCTCTCCCAGCTCGAAGGTCGCGAGCTGGAGGTGACGTTCCTCGCCGAGATCATCCCCCACCATCAGGGCGCCATCGAGATGGCGGAGATGGAGCTGGAGCGCGGGGAGAGCCCCGACATCCGCACCCACGCCGAGAACATCATCGCCAACCAGCAGCACCAGATCGAGCAGTTCACCCGCCGGCTCGCCGAGTGGTACGGGCTCACGCCCGAGGAGGCGAAGGCCGAGGCGCCCGCCGAGGCTCAGGAGGAGATGGCGGCCATGGACGCGCACATGGCCGAGATGATGGCGATGCTCGAAGCCGTCCCCGCCGGGCCCGAGTTCGACGCCGCCTTCGTCGCCCACATGATCCCCCACCACCAGGCCGGCATCGTCGAGCTCCTCGAGCCCCAGTCGCGCGCCCCGCACGCCGAGCTGCGCGTGGCGGCCAGCGAAGGCATCACGATCCAGGCCGCCGAGGTGGCTGACTTCCGCACCTGGCTCGCCGCCCGTACCGGCGACGCCTGAGCGGCGTTGCGGGGGGCGCATGACCGTCGAGCGCTGACGGCCGTGCGCCCCCTGCGGCGCTGTGGCGCACAGCACAGGAGCCGCCGCTCAGACCGCTTCGCCGCCCGTCGACGGAAGGACGTGGACCTGGCGACCGTGCAAGCACGCCTTGCAGAGATGCAGGCGCGCTACTCGCCGCCGCCGCCCGCTCGGCTGAGCCCGCCCGTCCAGGCGCGCACCTTCGACTCCGTCCTCCAAGACACCCTCGCAGCCGCCCCGGCGGGCGCGAACGGTGGGACCGCTGCCCCGCTGACCCCGGCGGAGCGCCTCGCACCCGGCCAGTACGGGTCGCTCAAGCCGCCCGAGGACCTGCTCCGCTACGGCAACGGGCGCATCCCCACCGACGCGCTCACCCCCATCGGTGAGGGAAGCCACCGACTTTGGGCGCCCGCAGCGAAGGCCTTCACGCAGCTGGCGGCGGCCAAGGCTGACGGCGTCACGATCGGGGTCACCGACTCCTACCGCGACAACGACAGCCAGGTCGGCGTCGCGAAGCAGAAGGGCCTCTACAGCCAAGGCGGCCTCGCCGCCGCCCGGGGAAGAGCCCCCACGGGTGGTGCCTCTCCGTGGACCTCGACCTCGATGATGCGGCGCAGCAGTGGATGCGCGACAACGGGCCGCGGTTCAGCTTCGTCGAAGACGTCCGGCGCGAGCCGTGGCACCGGACGTACCGGCCCGCCTCCTGAGCGACCCGGCCTCCGGGTGTGCGGATGTGCGTCGCTGAGCCCGCCCGGGAGAGAGTGGGCATCCCATCGGCAGGAGCCCCACCGGCTGCGCATGCCGACGGGTGCTCGTCGAGGAGGTGGCCACGCGATCCCAGCCGAGCGGTGAGGTGCGTCGAGCGGCGCTGCGGTGCGCCCCATGACCGCGCACTCCCACGGCCACGGCCCGGACGTGCAGGTCGGGGCGCGGGTTCGACGCGTGCTGATCGTGCTGGTCGCCGCCGCTGGGCTGCTGACCATCGTGGGTGGTGTGCTGCTGGGCCCCGGCGGGCGGGAGCGGCCTGACCTGTCCGTCGCCGGGGTCACCGGCCAGTTCGTCGACGGGGAGGTCGTCAGCGTCACCGACGAGTGCGAGAACGCCTCGTCCATCGAATGCGACCTCCTCACCGTCAGGCTGGAGGAGGGCCCCGACGCCGGCGGTACCACCGAGATCGAGCTGACCAGCTCGCCCGGGCGTCCGGAGCTCGACGTCGGCGACGGCGTCGTGCTCGGCTACAACCCCGACGCGCAACCCGGGTTCCAGTACTACTTCGCCGACCTGCAGCGGAAGCCGCTGCTGTTCTGGCTGGCGGCGCTCTTCGCCATCTCGGTCGTCCTGCTCGGCGGGATGCGCGGCTTCACGGCGCTCGTCGGGCTCGTCGCCACCTTGGTGGTGCTCCTCGCCTTCGCGCTCCCGGCGATCATCGACGGGCGCAGCGCCATCTGGGTCGCAGTGGTGGCGGCGTCGGCCATCTCGTTCCTCGCCCTCTACCTCGCCCACGGGCTCACGGCGATGACCACGGTGGCCCTGCTCGGCACCCTTGCCAGCCTCGGGCTCACCGCGGCGCTCGCCACCGTGTTCGTCGAGCTGGCCCGCTTCTCCGGGTTCGTGAGCGAAGAGGCGTTCCTCCTCGCTGCTGCCGCCGGCTCGATCGACCTAGGCGGTCTGATGCTCGCCGGCGTCGTGATCGGCGCGCTCGGCGCGCTCGACGACATGACCGTCACGCAGGCCTCCGCGGTGTGGGAGCTGCACCATGCCAACCCCGCCCAGGGGTGGCGCCAGCTGTACGGGGCGGGGCTGCGGATCGGTCGTGACCACGTCGCGTCGACGGTCAACACCCTCGTGCTCGCCTACGCCGGCGCCTCGATGCCCCTGCTGGTGCTGTTCGTGCTGAGCGGGCAGCCCTTCGCGTCGGTGGCGAACAGCGAGCTGGTGGCCACCGAGATCGTGCGGACCCTCGTCGGCTCGATCGGGCTCGTCGCGTCCGTGCCGCTCACCACCTGGCTGGCGTCGCTGGTGGTCGCCGGGGCGGCGGTCCGCCGCAGCGACGCCGCCGACGCTCCCTCAGCACCAGACGATCCTGAGCCGTGAGAAGGCTCAGGAGCCGGTGGTCGACCAGTGCCAGGGCTCGCTGGGCAGGTTGTAGAACCCGAACCGCTCGGCGTTGGCGGCGAGCCAGCCGAAGGCCGGGTGTGAGCGGCTGCGGATCAGGTCGCCATCCGCGGTGAAGTCGATGGCCAGGCCCTGCTCGTGCATCGAGCGGCCCGGGCGGGCCACCGGGGGCGAGCACTCCCACGACGGCATCTCCCAGATCGCGTACTCGCTGGTACCGCACACGTCCATGCGGATGGCGATCTGGTCGTCGGGGCTGCGCCACCCGCCGCCCTCCAAGACGATGCCGTCCACGTCGGCAGCGGCGAGCATGGCGGCGAGCTGGTCGGCGATCTCGGCGGCCACCTCGATCCCCCGCACCGTGGCCAAGGCGACGTTCCCGCCCGAACGGGACGCGGAGACGGTCGGCGCCTCGCTCGGGGCC
>WHTX01000145.1:5693-12114 GCA_009377505.1 Acidimicrobiia bacterium | reverse complement strand
AGAAGGTCGGTGGCGACGGCTCGGCCACCGAGGGCTGGTGGATCGTCGGCGGGGGCAGCAAGGACTTCAACGCCGAGGCCAACTCCGACGACCCCTTCATCGCCTGGGCCCGTGAGCTGCTCGCCTCCAAGGGGATGGACTACCACACCTCGGCCGGGTTCGGCTCCGGCGTCCTCTACGGTTGGACGGCCGTGCAGGCGCTCCGGGTGGCCGGGGAGCTCGAGGGCGGGCTCACCCGCTCGAACTTCATCCTGGCGCTGCGGACGATGGACATGACCCATCCCCTGTACCTGCCGGGGATCCAGCTGAACATGAACGGCAACGCCGACGCCTACCTGGTGGAGGGTTCCGACATCGGCCGCTACGACGCGGAGCTGCAGACCTGGGTGCAGCAGGCCGACATCATCGAGCTGTCGGGCAAGTCCAAGCCCTGCGCCTTCGACCAGGCCGCCGGCATCTGCGCTTGACCACGGTCCTCGACCCGGCCTGCCGCCCGCCGGCGGGCGGCAGGCCGCGGCGGGGGCCTGGCCCCTCAGTCGGCGTCCAGGCCGTCCATGCGGGCCAGCGTGCGGAGCATGACCTCGTCCGCCCCGCCGCCGATCGACCACAGGCGGGCGTCCCGGTAGAAGCGGGCTGTCCAGGTCTCCTCCATGTAGCCGACGCCGCCGTGGAACTGCAGGCACCAGTCGGCCACTTCGCGGATCAGCCGGCCGGCCTCCAGCTTGCAGATGGTGGTCTGGCGGCTCGTGTCCTCGCCGCGCACCGAGTCCTCGGCGCAGCGGTGGCAGTAGGACTCGAACATCGAGAACCGTGCGGTCAGCTCGGCCAGGCGGAACTGGATGTACTGGTTGGCAGCGAGGGGATGGCCGAAGGCCCGCCGTTCCTGGAGGTAGGCACGGGTGCGCTGGAGGGCGTCGCGGATGGCGCCGACGCTGTTGTAGGCGCCGATCATGCGCTCGTTCTGGAACTGGGCCATCTGCTGTTGGAAGCCCCGCCCCTCGACGCCGATGATGTTGCCCACCGGCACCCGCACCTCGTCGAAGACCAGCTCGGCCGTGTCCGAGGATCGCATCCCGAGCTTGGAGAGCTTGCGGGACACGGAGAACCCCGCCAGCTCGGTGGGCACGACGAGCTGGCTCATGCCCTGGTAGCCGCCCTCGTCGGAGGTGCGAGCCAGCAGGCAGAGCCAGTCGGCCTGCACGCCGTTGGTGATGTACAGCTTGGTACCGCTGAGCACGTACTCGCCGCCGTCGCGCACGGCCCGGGTGCGGATGGCGGCGACGTCGCTGCCGGCGTCGGGCTCGGTCACGGCGATGGAGGCCACCATCTCGCCCCGGCACGCCGGCTCGAGGTAGCGGCGCTTCAGCTCGGGCGAGCCGAACTGGGCGAGCGACGGCGTGGCCATGTCGGTCTGGACCCCGGTGGCCATGGCCACCCCCATGGTGTCCACGCGGGCCAACTCCTCGCCGAGGATGACCGTGTAGGTGTGGTCCGCCCCCTGGCCCCCGAAGGCGGGGTCGTACTCGAGGCCGAGGAACCCGAGCGCCCCCATCTGCTTGAACACGTCGTGGGCCGGGAAGCCGCCGCCGGCCTCCCATTCCTCCATGTGCGGCGCGACCTCGCTGGAGACGAACTCGCGCACCGTCTGACGGAACATCTGGTGCTCGGCCGACCACTGCAACGTCATGAGCGACATCCTAGACAAACGATCGTTCGTTGGCTAGTTTGCGGCCATGCGCCAATGGGGGCCGAAGCAGTGGTCGGACATGGAGGCCTTCGAGGCCTTCCTCGACGACGGGGGGATGGTCGAGCCGGCCGACGACATGCCCGAGGAGTACCGCACGGCCGTGTTCCGCTTCATCGAGCTGCACGCCAACAGCGAGTACATGGGCGGGCTGTGCGAGCGGGACTGGATCCCCCGGGCGCCGGGCCTCGACCGCAAGCTCGGCCAGCTCGCCAAGACCCAGGACGAGATCGGCCACGCTCACCTGCTGTACATGGTCGGTGCAGACCTGGGGCTGAAGAGCAGGGAGCAGATGCTCGAGGACCTCTTCGCCGGGCGCACCAAGTTCCACAACGTCTTCCACTACGCCACGCCCACCTGGGCCGACCAGGTCTCCATCGCCTTCCTGGTGGACGCCGCCGCCCTCGCCTCCCAGCAGGCGGTGTTCAAGGACTGCTCGTACGGGCCCTACAAGCGCATCCTGCGGCGGATCATCACCGAGGAGGGCTTCCACATGCGCCAGGGCGAGGAGATGCTGCTGTGCCTGGCCGAGGGCACCCCCCGGCAGCACGACCTGTTCCAGGAGGCGCTGGGCCGCTGGTGGCTGCCCGCCCTGCAGCTCTTCGGGCCCCCGTCGAGGCCGAACGACGTGCTGCTGCGCTGGCACATCAAGTCCGAGCGCAACGAGGTGCTGCGCGACCGCTTCGTGCAGAAGTTCGCCCCCATGCTCACCGGCTACGGCTTCGAGCTGCCCGACCCCGTGGCCCGCTGCGAGGAGGGCACCGGCCGCTGGGAGCTCGACGACATCGACTGGGCGCCGCTGCTCGCCACCTTCGAGAACAAGGGACCGGACTCGGCCCGCCGGTTGCAGACGGCGTCGGGGGCGTGGCACGACACAGCCTGGGTGCGCACGGCGCTCGACACGGCCGCCGCCCGGGAAGCCGCCGCGTGACCCCCTCGACGAGGACGACCGCCGCCGCGGTGCGCGCCGCCGTGACCGCCGTGCGCGACCCCGAGTACCCCGACTTGACCATCGAGGACCTCGGCATCCTCGAATCTGTCGACGTAGGCACGGACGGCATGGTGGCCGTCGGCCTGGTGCCCACCATGCTCGGCTGCCCGGCCCTGAAGGTGATCGAGTCCGACGTGGCCGCGGCCGCCCACGGCGCAGGCGCCGGCGAGGTCGAGGTCACGTTCCTGGCCCGTCCGGCCTGGACGCCCGAGCGCATCCGCCCCGAGGCCCGGTCGCTCCTGGCCCGGGAGTACGCCATCGCCATCCGGGGCCGCGACGGCGCGGTGATCTGCCCCGTGTGCGGCGGGCGGGACGTGCAGCCCCGCTCCGAGTTCGGGACGACGCTGTGCCGCTCCCTTGCGTGGTGCGCCTCGTGCCGCAACCCCGTCGAGGTCGTCAGGCGCGGAGTCCAGTGAGCGCAGCGAGCGGCCTCAGCGGCCGAGAGCGGCAGGTCCAGAGCGCAGCGAGCGGCCTCAGCGGCCGAGAGCGGGAGACCCGGTGAGCAGCGTCGAGGGCGCGGTCTCGGCGGTCCCGGCGCCCACCCGCCGAGCCGTGCGCCGCAGCCGGGACGACGTCGTGCGGGTGGCCGGGCGGCTCTTCGCCGAGCGGGGCTTCCACGGCACGTCAATGCGGGACCTCGGCGACGAGCTCGGGCTCCTGGGCAGCTCGCTGTACGCCCACATCGGCTCGAAGAACGAGCTGCTCGTGGAGATCATCGAGGAGGGCGCCGGGCTGTTCCAGTCCCTGGCTGACCAGGTGGCTGCCTCGGGCACGGCGCCCCGTGAGCAGCTCCGCCGCCTCGTGGTCGGCCACGTCGCCATCGTCACCGACAACCTCGACCGGGCCGCCACCCTGCTCAACGAGGGCCGCCACCTTCCCGAGGGGGACCGCGGGCGGATCGTGGCCATGCGCGACCGCTACCAGGACGCGTACCGCACCGTGCTGGCCGGAGGCATCGCTGCGGGGGACTTCCGCGCTGGCCTCGACGTGCACGTGGCGGCCACCTTCGTGCTGTCCCTGCTGAACGCCCTCGACCGCTGGTACGACCCGGCGGGGGCCCGGCAGCCCGAGGCCATCGCCGAGCTGCTCTTCGACTTCGTCGTGCGAGGGCTCGAACCGTGAGGCGGTGCTGGTGAAGACGTACGAGGTGTTCCTACGCAAGGGAGGCAAGGAGCCCTTCGAGCACGCCGGCTCGCTCGACGCCCCCGACGACGAGCTCGCCCTGCTGCTCGCCCGGGAGGCCTACGTCCGCCGGGGCGAGGGGGAGGAGATGTGGCTGGTGGAGCGGGCCCACGTGCTCGTCGCCCAGCCCGAGCTGCTCGCCGTCAACGCCGACAAGCCCCACCGCCACAACAACGGCTCCGTCGTCGCCGCCCGCCGCAAGGCCCGCCGTGAGGTGCCGGGGCAGTGAGCGCGCCCTTGCCCCCGGCCGCTCGGGACGTGCTCCTGGGCCTGGCTGACGACGAGATCTGCCTGGGGCACTGGTACGCCACCTGGATGGGGCTCGGGCCCTTCCTCGAGGAGGACCTGGCCACCACGTCCATCGGCCAGGACGAGCTCGGCCACGCCCGGGCCCTCTACGCCCTCGTCGAGCCGGGGGGCGACGTCGACGCCCTGGCCTACGGGCGCGCCGCGAGCGGTTACCGCTCGTCGTGGCTGGCCGAGCTGGCCATCGAGCGCTGGGAGGACCTCTTTGCCCGCCACCTGCTCTACGACGAGGCCGAGGCCGTGCGCTGGGAGGCGCTCGTGGGCTCGTCGGTGCCCGGGCTCGGGGCCGTGGCCGAGCGGGCGCTGCACGAGGAGGTGTACCACACCCGCCACGCCCGTTCCCTCTTCAGCCGCCTGATGGCCGGGGGCCCCGAAGGGCGCGCCCGGGTGTCGGCGGCCCTGGAACGTGTCCTCCCCCTTGCCGTGGGGCTGTTCGAGCCCACGGAAGGCGACGAGGCCGCGGTAGCCGAGGGCGCCGTGGCCGCGCCGGCCGCCGAACAGGGCGCCGAGTGGCGACGCCGGGTCGAGCGGCTCCTGGCGGAGGTCGGCCACTCCGTGGCGTGGCCGGAGCTCTCGAGTGGCCCCCATGGCCGGCGCGGCGTGCGCTCGCCGGCTTTCGCCCCAATGTTCGCGGAGATGACCAGGGTGTACGCGCTCGACCCTTCGGCTCGCTGGTAGTCGCTCGGAAGGGGGCGACCTCCGACCGACCGCCCCCGGGGCGCCGCCCACCGTCAACTGGCAGCGGGGAGCGGGTTCTCCGTAGCACTGGCTGCCAGTCGTGGCCCGGGCGCCGGCGCGGCGGTCGGACTGGCAGCGGGGAGCGCGGATCTGCGCGATGAGCGCTGCCAGTCGGGGCCCGGCCGGCACCGGAGGCGCACAGGCCGCTCCCCGGGACGAGTCCGACGGGCCGGCCCGATGCTCAGCAGGGGGATGTTCGCCGTCCGGTCCCCGCCGAGACACTTCGGGCAGGACGGTCGTTCACGAGCGCCGCCTACGTTGCCGACCGACGCCTCCGCAGGAGCGGGGAACACGACGGGACGGAGCCACGTGGGCGCGATCCGCATCGAAGGCCTAGGCCGGCGCTACGGCAGCGTCGACGCCGTCCGGGAGGTGACCCTCGACATCGAGGACGGCGAGTTCCTCGTGCTCCTCGGCCCTTCGGGCTGTGGCAAGTCCACCGTGCTGCGCATGCTCGCCGGCCTGCTCGAACCGACGACGGGCCGCATCCTGCTCGACGGCCGCGACATCACCCACGAGCGGCCCAAAGCCAGGGACGTGGCCATGGTCTTCCAGAGCTACGCCCTCTACCCCCACATGACCGTGGCCCGGAACATCGGCTTCGCCCTGCGCCTGCGCGGCGCCCCCAAGGCCGACATCGCGGCCCGCGTCGCCGAGGTGGCCGAGCTGCTCCAGCTCGACGACCTGCTCGGCCGCCGGCCCCGGGAACTGTCCGGGGGCCAGCGCCAGCGCGTCGCCCTCGGGCGGGCCATCGCTCGGGAGCCTGCCGCCTTCCTCATGGACGAGCCGCTCTCCAACCTCGACGCCAAGCTGCGCACCGCCACCCGGGCCGAGCTCTCGGCCCTGCACCGCCGTCTCGGCACGACGTTCGTCTACGTCACCCACGACCAGGTCGAAGCCATGACCATGGCCACCCACGTAGCCGTCATGAGCGAGGGCCGCCTCGAGCAGGTTGGCACGCCGGCCGAGGTCTATGACACCCCGGCGACCACGTTCGTGGCCGGGTTCGTCGGCTCGCCACCGATGAACCTGCTGCCCGGCGAGCTCGCGTCGAGGGGTGGCTGTGCCCGCTTCGTCGCCCCGGGCGCCGAAGCGACGCTCTGGGCGGAGGGTGACCCCGGCCGGCGAGCGGCGACGCTCGGCATCCGGCCGGAGCACCTCCGCCCGGCGACACCCGGCGCCCCCGGCCCGCTGCTCGTGGCGGACGTGGTGGCGATCGAGAACCTGGGCAGCGACGAGGTGGCCCTCTGCCGCGTCGGCGGCGTCCCGCTCGCCGTGCGCGGCCCTCGGCCCCTCGGGCTCGCCCCCGACGAGCGGGTCGAGCTCACCGCGGCCCCGGCGCACGCCCACGTCTTCGACACCGCCACCGGCCGGCGCCTCATATGGCAGGCGCAGCCGGCCGGCGAGGCGGATCACGGGGCCGAAGCCGAGCGCGAGCACGCCGCGGGCCGCGTCGCCGT
>WHTX01000145.1:0-5683 GCA_009377505.1 Acidimicrobiia bacterium | reverse complement strand
CGGATGTGAGGCCGACCAGCTCCAGCAGGCGGTCCGTGTCGAGGTGTTCCTCGATCGCGTCGGCGAGCGCCTCCAGTCGGGCCTCGCGCCGCGCCGCAAACTCGGTGTCCGGGATCGGCGCCCAGCCGACCACGTCCGCTGCCTCGGCCACCTCGCCCAGGAAGGCACGGCGGAAGTCGTCGTGTTCGAAGGCGCCGTGCCACGGCGTGCCCCAGGTCGCCCCCACGCGGCAGCCGTCGAGGAACTCCTCGCCGCCGTCGACCTCGACCACGCCGTGGTGGATGACGTACCCGCCGACCGTGGTCCCCAGCGCCGTGCCCGCCGGCCGGCCCTGAGTCCAAGCCTCTTACCCCCACCCCCATGTCGACCCGCGGAGGGACGATGCACACCAGGACAACCCGGAGGGCCACCGCCGTGCTCGGCCTGGCCCTGCTCTCGAGCCTCGTCGCCGCCTGCGGTGACGGCGGCGGGGCGGGCGCGGCCGCCGGCGGGCCGGAGACGACCGCCGCCAGCGCCGAGGCCGGCCCCACCGCCGCGTCCGAGCTGACCGAGCCCGTCACGATCCGCTTCGAGAACTACAACCTCGCCGCCGCCGGCCCCGGCCGTGACGCCACCCTGGCCATGCTCGCCGAGTTCGAGGAGGCCAACCCGTTCGTCACCGTGGAGACCAAGGCCACGGGCAGCGAAGAGATGTTCCCCTCCATCCAGGCCCAGGTGGTGGCGGGCGACCCGCCTGACGTGGCCCAGGTGCTGTTGCGCGAGTGGGACCAGAACGTCGAGAACCTGCCCCTCGTGACCCTCGAGAGCGCGGTCGGCGAGGAAGAACTGCACGCCCACCTCGACGCCGGCCACCCCTTCCACCCGCGCGCCGCTGCCCTCACCGAGCGCGACGGCCAGACCTACGGCCTGCCCTACGTGTTCTCCACGCCGACGCTCTTCTACAACGCCGACCTCTTCGGGGCCGCGGGCCTCGACCCCGACGCCCCGCCCGCCACCTGGGCGGAGGTGCACCAGGCGGCCAAGGCGATCAGCGAGGAGACCGGCAAGGGCGGCCTCTACATCGCCTGCATCGAGCTCGACTGGTGCACACAGAGCCTGGTGCGCTCGAACGGCGGCCGGGTGATGTCCGAGGACCGCAGCGAGATCACCTGGGACGGGCCGGCGGCCATCGAGGTCTACGAGACCTGGGCCGAGATGGTGGACGACGGTTCCCACGTCGAGCTGACCGGCAGCGAAGCCAGCGACGCCTTCCTCGCCGGCAACGTGGCCATGTTCCTCCAGACGAGCGCCCAGCAGGGCCAGTTCCTCGAGGCCTCGGCCGGCGCCTGGGAGCTGCGCACCACGGGGCTGCCCGCCTACGGTACGAAGACGGCGGTGCCGGTGAACTCCGGCTCCGGCCTGGCCATCCTCGCCACCGAACCGGCCGAGCAGCGGGCGGCGTGGGAGCTGGTGAAGTTCCTGACGAGCGAGCAGGCGTTCCAGACGATCACCACGCAGATCGGCTACCTGCCCCTGCGGGCGGGAATGCTCGACGACGACCAGTGGCTCGGGACCTGGGAGAACCGCACCCTCATCGAGCCCAACATCCGCCAGCTCGACGACCTCGAGCCGAGCCTCTCCTTCCCGGGCACGAACGCCAAGCAGATCCGTGACCTCTTCCTCGACTCGCTCCACCGGGTGCTGTTCGAGGGGGAGGACGCCACCGCCGTCTTCACCGAATCCCGTGAGCGGGCGACCGCCCTGGCCCCGAAGGTGGGCAGCTGACATGGCCGAGAGCATCATCGTGCAGTTGAGCGACCTCCACCTCGCCGCCCCCGGTGAGCTGCCCTACGGCACCGACACCGCCGGCAACCTGCGCCGGGTGGCCAAGGCCCTGTGGGCCATGGACGTGCGCCCCTCGGCCATCGTGCTCTCGGGGGACCTGAGCGACCGGGGCGACGCCGCCAGCTACGAGCAGCTGCGCGACCTCGTGGCCGAGGAGCTCGACCCCTTCGGCTGCCCCGTGCTCGCCGTGCTCGGCAACCACGACGACCGCCTGCAGTTCCGCCGCACGGTTCTCGGCGAGGAGGCGCCCGCGGAGGGCGTCGACGAGCCGTTCACCCATGTGCTCGACCTCGACGACGTGCGCCTCGTGCTGTGCGACTCGCACTGGCGAGGCCACGTCGAGGGCCTGCTCGGCGAGGCCCAGCTGGCCTGGCTCGACGAGCAGCTGGCCGGGGCGGGAGAGCGGCCTTCCGTCATCGTCGTGCACCACCTTTCGGTGCCGCGGGGCGTCCCTCGGGCCGACGACTACCTGCTCGAGGACCGGGCCGACTTCGCCGAGGTGGTGGCCCGGCACCGGGTCGCCGCCGTCCTGTGCGGGCACAGCCACGTGACCACGGCGGCGGCCTGGGCCGGCACTCTGCACGCCGCCGCACCCGCGGTCGCCTTCCAGCTCGACCCCAGCGCTCGCACCGGGGGGCGCGGCTACGAAGGCACCGGGTTCGCCATCTGCACGATGCGCGACGGCCTCGCGGTGGTGAACGCCCACCTGCTGCCCGACCCGGGCCGCGAGCTGTTCGACCGGCGCACCTCGGCCAGGCCCTGAGCCACCCCGTGCTCGTCGAGGCCCCCGACGGCGTTCTCCACCTCGAAACAGCACCCCCGCCTGCCGCCCGGCCCGCCCGTCGGCAGCGGCTGGGAACGGGAGCCCAGCCCTACCTGTTCCTGCTCCCGGCCCTGGTCAGTGTGGCCATCTGGGTGTACCGCCCGATGGTCGACACCGTGCGGCTGAGCTTCGTGCAGTGGAACCTGCTCCCCACCACGCCCAAGGTGCCCGTGGGCTGGGAGAACTACGGCAACTGCTCGAGCTGCCGGAGATGCGTATTGCCGTCCTCAACACGGCGAAGTACGTGGCCGGCCTGGCGCCCTTCTCGGTGCTCATCCCCCTCGCGGTGGCGCTGCTCATCGGCGACGTGGGGGCCAGGATGCGGGGCGTCTACCGCACGGCGGTCTTCGTGCCCGTGCTCATGGCCCCCGTCGTCGTGGCCGTCGTGTGGCGCTGGATCCTGCACCCCACCCAGGGCGTGCTCGACGGGGCGCTCGGCCTGGTGGGCGTGGGCAGCCCGAGCTGGTTCGGCGACCGCAGCCTGGCGCTGTGGACGATCGTCGCCATCACCGGGTGGAAGCTCGTCGGCTTCAGCGTGCTGATCTTCACGGCGGGGATCGCCGGGGTCGACCGGGAGCTGTTGGCCGCGGCGGAGGTCGACGGGGCCTCGCGCTGGCAGGCCACCCGCCACGTGACCCTGCCGCTGCTGTCCCCGACGATCATGTTCATGCTGCTCCTCACCGTGCTGCTGTCGGCGCAGTGGACCTTCCCACTCGTCAACGTGCTCACCGGCGGCGGCCCCCTGGACGCTACGACGAACATCTACTTCCTCTTGTGGCACTACGGCTTCCACAACTTCAACGTCGGGTTCTCATCCGCTGCCGCGGTCCTGTTCTTCGTCGCCTTCGGCGTGTTCGCCTTGCTCTGCGTGCTGGCCATCGACCGCTTCAGCTTCCACGACTCATGACCAGGGACCGCCTGCGCCGCGTCGCCGGCCACCTGGTGCTCGGCGTGCTCGCCCTGGTCAGCCTCTTCCCGCTGTACTGGATGTTCGTGACGTCGCTGCGGCCGGCCGGCGACGTCCATGACCGGTCGCTGTGGCCGTGGCCCGTCACCGGGGAGAACTACACCGAGGTTTGGCGCACCGTGCCCATCGGCCGGATGCTGTTGACGACGTTCCAGATGGCGTTCCTGCAGACGGTGGGTCAGCTGCTCACCAGCCTGTTGGCCGCTTACGCCTTCGCCCGCTACCGCTTCCGGGGCGCGCGGGTGCTGTTCCTGCTCTTCGTCGGGACCTGGCTGATCCCGTTCCAGGTGACGATGATCCCCAACTTCGTGCTGCTCGCCCGCCTGGGCTGGCTGAACTCGGTCTGGGCGATCGTGGTGCCCCAGCTCTCGGCGGCGCTGGCGGTGATCATGCTGCGCCAGCACCTGATGTCCTTCCCCCGCGAGCTGCTGGACGCCGCTCGCATGGACGGCGCCGGCCCCTGGCGCACGCTGTGGCGGGTGGTGGTGCCGAACCTGCGAGCGCCCCTGGCCGCCCTCGCCATCCTGCTGTTCATTTCGGCGTGGAACGAGTACTTCTGGCCCCTGCTCGTGATGAACCGGGTGGAGGACTCCGTCGTGCAGGTCGGCCTGCAGATGTTCCTCTCCCAGGAGGGCGACCAGTGGGGCCCGCTGATGGCGGCGGCCGGGCTGGCCTCGCTGCCGATCCTTGTGCTGTACGGCCTGCTGCAGCGCCACGTGGTCGACGCCTTCGTGCGCTCCGGGCTGCGCTGAGGCCTCGTTGGCGCGGGCCCGTGCTCGACCTTTCGGGCCCAGGGAGGGGTGCGACGGCTCTACGCCGGTGCGACCGTGTGCCCCGGGCCCACCGAGCGTGGGCCGGGCGCGACGAGGGCCTCAGCCCGCAGGCGGCTCGTCGTCGCCGGCGAGCACCCGGTAGACGGCCCGGCGGGCCTCGGCGAGGATCCGCGCCGCCTCGGTGCGCTGCGCTCCGCTCCCGGCTCGTGCGACCTGGCCGATGGCCCCGGCGAGCTGGTCGAACTGTTCGCGCACCTCGACGAGCTCCTTGTCCACCACCCAGGGCGCCTCGGCCGATTGCGCCAACCGCTCGGCATCGGCGCGCCCGGCCTCGGTGAGCTCGACGACGTTGCGCCCCTCCTGCTCCTCGGCGCGGACCAGCCCCTCGTCCTCGAGCTGCTGCAGCGTCGGGTACACGGCGCCGGGGCTCGGGCGCCACACCCCACCGCTGCGGGCGGTCAGCTCCTGGATGATCTGGTAGCCGTGCATCGGCCCCTCGGTCAGCAAGCGCAGCACCGCGGACCGAACGTCGCCGCGGTTGCGCCGTGAGCGGCGCCCAGGGCCCCCGAAGCCGGGCGGGCCGCCGAACCCCCCAGGCCCGCCGAAGCCCCCGGGGCCGCCGAAGCGCCCCCTGCCCATGCGGGCGGCGTGCGGGTGCTCCCAGCGCATGGCCCCACCACGGATGTCGTGCATGGGTGTCTCCCCTTGTGACGACCGACTGCCTCTCTGACAGTCGATGATGGGTCACGATATATCTTTAGAGTGCTTTCGGTCAACCAGGTGCGAGCATGACCGGGGTTCGAGGGGCGCGGTAAGGTGCCCGCCGTCGCTCGAAGCCCGTGGGGGTGAGCGTGCTGCACAAGCGGATCCGGTTCGGTCACCTCCGGCTCAACGGTGTCCCCGTCGAAGTCCGCTACGGCGACCTGCTCGTCGCCCAGGACGAGAGCGCCGAGCTGCTCGACTGGGAGGTGGTGGTGGCCACGGCCGACCGCCTGGAGCTGCCGATGTCGGCCTACGACGTCCACATCGAGACGGCCGAGCTGCGCCAGCTCTGGGGCCCGGGGCTGCTGGTGCGAAGCGACGGCCGCGCCCACGTGTTCCGGGGCGGCGGCACGCTCGACGGCTTCGACGCCGAAGAGCTCCAGTGAGCGCAGCGAGCGGCCTCAGCGGCCGAGAGCGGCAAGCCCAGTGAGCGCAGCGAGCGGCCTCAGCGGCCGAGAGCGGCAAGCCCAGTGAGCGCAGCGAGCGGCCTCAGCGGCCGAGAGCGGCAAGCCCAGTGAGCGCAGCGAGCGGCCT
>WHTX01000144.1 GCA_009377505.1 Acidimicrobiia bacterium | reverse complement strand
GTCGGGCCGACACAGCGGAGCGAGCGGCAGCGCCAGGACCAGGGCGTCCCGCACGAGCTCGGCGAGGTCGACCGCTTCCCCGTCGAGCAGGTAGGTCTCGCCCTCGACGGGCCGGCGCTCGAAGATCTCCAGCACCCTGACGGACGCTTCGCCCTCGAGGGGCTCGAGGCAGCGCCGGCACTCGGCGACGTAGGCGGCGGCCACCGAGCCGGTCACGGTCACCTGGTCGCCGCTCGCCGCCTCGAGGACGAGGTCGAGCTGCACCGGCGATCCGCTCGCCACGACCACCTCCCCCACCCGCAGCTCCTCGGCGGGCACCTCACGCTGGAGCGCCTGGCGCGAGCCGGGGCGGCGCAACAGGTTGGTGACGGGCACGACCAGCCGGCGGGCCCGCTCCCGACGGTCGCCGTCCCGCTGCCGGCCGCTCACCCGCGGTCCTGGTCGAAGAGGCCCCCGTTCACCTCCGGCACGGGGTCGCCGCGGTCCTCGCCCTCTTCCTCGCCCTCCTCGTAGCGCCCGGAGCGGAGCTGCAGCTTCTGGCGACCGGCCGCCACCATGCGCATGGTGCGCTCGAGCACGATCTCGAAGCTGCCGAGCTTCTGGTCGCAGTAGTCCTCGGCCTCGAGGCGCATCCGACGGGCCTCGGCCTCGGCCGCCTCGACCGTCTGGCGGGCCCGCTTCTCCGCGGCCCGTACGAGCTCGGAGCGCTGCACCAGCCGCTCGGCGCGCGCCCGGGCCTGGCCGAGGATCTCCTCGCCCTCGGTGCGCACCTGGGCGAGGAAGTCCTCGCGCTCCTTCAGCAGCCAGCGCGACTGGCGCAGCTCGCGCGGGAAGGTGGTGAAGGCCTGCTCGATGAGGGTCAGCACCTCGTCCCGGTTGATCATGGCCGAGGTCGACAACGGCACCGGCCGGGCGGCCTGGATCACGTCCTGCAGCCGGCGCAGCAGCTTCTCGGTGTCGCTCAGGGGGGCCTGGTCGAGGTCGCCCAGCTCATCCGCGCCGTCATCTGGGGGGAGGTCGTTGTCGTTCATGGGATGCGCCTGGGGATCGTGACCTGGCCGGGAGGGCGGAGGCGAGGTGTTCACGCTCGGAACAGCTCCCCGAGGCGGCGGGCCACCGGTGGGGGCACCATCTCCGACACATTACCGCCCATCTTTGCGATCTCCCTGATGAAGCGAGAGGCGAGGTAGCCGAACTGGGGGGCGGTGGGCACGAACATGGTGACGACGCCCGAGACGTGCTCGTTCGTCTGCGCCATCTGGACCTCGGACTCGAAGTCGCTGACCCCCCGCAGCCCTTTCACGATGACCGGGGCCCCCACGTCCCGGGCCAGGTCGACGACGAGGCCGGACCAGTGGGTGGTGGACACGTTGGCGAGGTGGGCGACCGACGCAGCCACCAGCTCCTCGCGCTCGGCCAGGTCGAACAGGCCGCTCGAGGACTTCTCGGGGTTGCCGACGGTCGCCACGACCACACGGTCGAACAGGCCGGCTACGGTCTCGACCACCTGGACGTGTCCACGATGGATCGGGTCGAACGAGCCGGGGACGAGGGCGGTGGGCACGTCACTCCTTGGCGTTGGGCCGCAGCTCCGTCGGGACCGGGTCGGTCGCCGCGGGCCGCAGGAAGGCCACCACAGTAGATCCGTACCGCCGGTGCCGTTCCACCAGCCATCCCGGAGGCGCCGGCACCTCCTCGCCGCTCTCGACGACCACGAGGTCACACGGCAGGGCCGCGAGCAGCTGGCCCCACCCCGCGAAGTCGTACGGCGGGTCACAGAAGGCCAGGTCGTAGCGCGCGCCGGGGCCGAGTCTGCGCAGGTGCTCGATGGCGTCCGCCGCCAGCACCACGGCCTCGCCGCCGACGTCCGTGACCGCCAGGTTCTCCCGCACGGCGTCGATGGCCCGGCGGTCGGCGTCGACGAAGGTGACGTGCGCCGCGCCGCGCGAGAGCGCTTCGATGCCGAGCGCCCCGGTGCCCGCGAAGAGGTCGACGACCCGCGCGCCGTCGACGGCGTCGAGGCTGCCGAGGGCGTTGAAGATCGCCTCGCGCACCCGGTCGCTCGTGGGCCGGACCCGGCTGCCGGGCGGCGCCACCAGCCGGCGGCCCCTCGCCGTGCCCGCCACCACGCGCATGGCCCGGGACGCTACAACGACGGGGTGGACCAGAACGACGGGGTGGGCCGACCGGAGGACTTCGGGCGCTGGCGCGAGACGGGGTGGACGGGCGAGGGGCACGGGCCCGACGAGCCCGACGTGCCCGAGCAGATCACCTGCGTGGACTGCGGCGGCACCGCCCACAGGCTCTCGTACGTGCCCCCCGAGGGCTGGGAGCCTGGCGACGTCGTGGCCTACCGCTGCGCCGACTGCCTCGACCGCTGGGACCTCGTCGTCCCCGACGGGCAGGACTGACCGACCGACGCGCCCCGCCCGGCCCGGGCGCCGGACGCGGTCAGCTGCGCAGGAGGAAGTCGGTGTCCTGCGCGCCGAGGAGCAGGTCGACCTCGGCCGCGAGCTCGGGCCTCGCCGCCAGCCCGCCTTCGCCCACCAGCTCGAACGCCACCTCCCTGGCCCGGTCCACCCAGGCACGGTCGCGGCGCAGAGAGGCCAGCTTGAGATCGTTGCGGCCGGTCTGGCGGTCGCTCATGAGCGTGCCCTCGCCGCGCAGGTCGAGGTCCACCTCCGCCAGCTCGAAGCCGTCGGTCGTGGCCGCCAGCGCGGCCAGGCGGGCCTCGCCGTTGGGGGTCTCGGCCGCGCCGACGAGGTAGCACACCGACGCGTAGGCCCCCCGGCCCACCCGGCCGCGCAGCTGGTGGAGCTGCGCGATGCCGAAGCGGTCGGCGGCGAGGATGACCATGACCGTTGCGTTGGGGACGTCCACCCCCACCTCGATGACCGTCGTGGCCACGAGCACGTCGAGGTCGCCCCGCCGGAAGCGGCTCATGACCTCCTCCTTGGCCGCGGCGGCCAGCCGGCCGTGCAGCAGGCCGAGTCGCAGCCCGGAGAGCTCGGTGGCCACCAGGCGCTCGTGGGTCTCCTCGGCCGAGGCCGCCTCGACCCGCTCGGACTCCTCGATGAGGGGGCAGACGACGTAGGCCTGCCGCCCCGCCGCCACCTCGTCGCGCACGTGCGCCCACACGGCCGCCTCGGAGGACTCGTCACGTGCCCACACGGTGTGGATCGGGGTACGGCCAGGCGGGAGCTCGTCGAGCACCGACACGTCGAGATCGCCATAGACGGTCATCGCCGCCGTGCGGGGGATGGGCGTGGCCGTCATGACCAGCACGTCGGGGGTGTTCTCGCCCGAGCGCTCGCGCAGCGCGGCCCGCTGCTCCACCCCGAAGCGGTGCTGCTCGTCGATGACGACCACGCCGAGGTCGGCGAAGGCCACGCCGTCCTGGATGAGGGCGTGGGTGCCCACCAGGACGTCCACCTGCCCAGCAACGAGGGCGGCGCCGAGACGGCGGCGCTCGGCCGCGGTCGTGCGGTGGGTGAGCAGCTCGACCCGGACGGGCCGCTCACCGATGAGCGTGGTGTCGTCGGGGACGACGAGCCCCTCGAGCAGCGCCCGGATGCCCAGGTGGTGCTGCTCGGCCAGTACCTCGGTCGGGGCCATGAGCGCGCCCTGGTGCCCGCCCTGCACCCCCACGAGGAGGGCGGCGAGGGCGACGAGCGTCTTGCCCGCGCCCACGTCGCCCTGGAGGAGGCGGTGCATGGGGTGGGGCTGCTCGAGATCGCGCCGGATCTCGTCGACCACCCGGCGCTGCGCCGCGGTGAGGGGGAAGGGCAGGCCGTCGACGAAGCGGGCGACGAGGGAGCCGGGGCCGACGTCCACGTCGTGGCGGGCCCCGCGCAGGGTCGCCTCCAGGTGGCGCTTGCGCTCGACCAGGGCGAGCTGCACCCGGAGCAACTCGTCGAAGACCAGCCGGGCACGGCCCCGCTGCGCCGCCTCCATCGAGTCGGGCACGTGCACGAGGTGGAGCGCCTCGTGGCGGTCGACGAGGTGGAAGCGCCGGCGCACGTCGCCGGGCACGGGGTCGGCGATGCGCCGTGCCTCGGTGCGGCGCATCGCCTCGGACACCCAGCCGGCGATCTCCCAGGTGGACAGGCCGGCCTTGTCGGACTGGGGGTAGACGGGCACGATCCGGGCGGTCCGGTCCCCGATGAGGTCGACGACGGGGTTCGTCATCTGCAGCCGGCCCCGGAACTCCTCGACGCGGCCGAAGAGCACCACCTCGGCTCCCCGCTGGAGCTGGCGCTCGCGCCAGGACTGGTTGAAGAAGCCGAGGCGCAGCCGGCGGCCGTGCTCGTCGGCCACCTCGACGTGGGTGAGGGACCGCCCTCCCCGGGTGCGCTGGGTCGAAGCCCGCAGCACCTCGACCACGACGGTGGCCTCGTCGCCGGGGCGCAGGTCGCCGACGGCGGCCTGGCGCGTGCGGTCGATGTAGCGCCGCGGGTAGTAGGTGAGCAGGTCGAGCACGCTGCGCACCCCGACCTCGGCCAGGGCCTCCTGCTTGCGCTCCCCGACGCCGCGCAACCGGCTGACGGGCAGCGCGTCGAGCTCGGCCAAGGTCAGCGGCGGTGCAGGCCGGCTGTGCTCGGGCCCCGT
This sequence comes from Acidimicrobiia bacterium, assembly GCA_009377505.1. Classification (GTDB taxonomy): domain Bacteria; phylum Actinomycetota; class Acidimicrobiia; order Acidimicrobiales; family CAIXPF01; genus WHTX01. The sequence goes on along the minus strand of WHTX01000144.1, from coordinate 7,558 downwards.
CACAGCCGGCGAGGCTACCCGAGCCCCTTTGCGGCCCCGCCGGAGATGGGCGGCGCTGTGGGCGGGCGGGGCGCCGCCCATGGATCGAGGGGGGTGCCCAGCGGCCGGGACGAGGGCGGGTAGGGTTTCCCGCCGATGGCCCTCGAGCAGTACATCGACCTCGCCGGGATCACCGGTGAGGCCCAGGCGCCCGACGTGACGGGCTCGGTGGCCATCCTGTCTTGGAGCTTCGGCGTCAGGCGCCCGGGCGGGGCGGCCAAGGCCGACTTCGGCGCGGTCGACTTCTCCAAGCGGGTCGACTCCACCTCCCCCCTCATCCTCGCCCGCTGCGCCCAGGGCGCGCCGCTCCCCCAGGCCAAGCTGATGGTGCGCTCGACGGGCCACCGGTCGCCCCGCGTCGTGGTCGACCTGCGCGACGTGCGGATCACCGCGGTGACGAGCGGTTTCGACGCCGTGGTCGGTGACGTCGTGGAGACGGTCGAGCTGTCCTACAGCAAGATCTGGTTCGGCGGCGCGGTGGTCGACCGCCGGGGCACGGGCGAGCCGCTCACCTGGTTCGCGTGGGACGTCGACCAGGACGGCCCGGCCGCCTGAGGCCGCGCCTTCTCGGGCGCGAGCGGCGAGCCTGCCTCGGCCTGCACATCGACAACGATGGTGGACACGGCACTAACGTCCGGGCCGTGCAGGGAGTCATCAAGTCCTATGACCCGGGCACGGGCTTCGGCAGCCTGGTCCGGGACACCGACCTCGCCGAGCTCGAGCTCGCCCCCGACGCCCTGCACGGATCGATCTTCCGGATGCTGCGGCAGGGCCAGCGCGTGATCTTCGAGGTGGACGGCCATGGCCGGGCCACGACGCTCCGCCTCGGCTCGGAGGTGGACATGGGGACACCGGGGTTCTCGGACGAGGCCTGAGCTCGGGCGTCGTCGGACCGGTGCCCGGGCACCGCAGGACCGTGCGCCAGCGCGGGCTCTGCGGGCACCGCAGGCCCCTCGTGGGCATGCCCGAGGCCATCGGCCGAGCAGCATCTTGAGCAACGATGCTACTCTCGGACCCTATCTCTGCTCGACATAAGGCATAGTGAGGAACAGGGGAAGAGCCAATGGCGGCAGCCACCACTCACCAGAAGCTGATCGACTGGGTCGACCGCTGGGCCGCGGTGCTCCGGCCCGAGCGTGTCGAGTGGTGCGACGGCTCCGAGGAGGAGTACGCCCGACTGTGCGAGCGCCTCGTCGAGGCCGGCACCTTCGAGCGGCTCGACCAGGAGAAGCGCCCCAACAGCTTCCTCGCCCTCTCCGACCCCGACGACGTGGCCCGCGTCGAGGACCGGACCTTCATCTGCTCGGCGAAGCCGGAGGACGCCGGCCCGACCAACAACTGGCGAGACCCTGTCGAGATGCGTGAAGAGGTGCTGCCCCTCTTCACCGGGGCCATGGCCGGGCGCACCCTGTACGTGGTGCCCTTCTCCATGGGCCCGCTCGGTTCGCCGATCGCCCACATCGGCGTGCAGCTCACCGACTCGGCCTATGTCGCCGCCTCGATGCGCCTCATGACCCGCATGGGGCAGGGCGCCCTCGACGTGCTCGGCTCCGACGGTGAGTTCGTGCCCTGCCTCCACTCCATCGGCGCTCCCCTCGCCGAGGGCGAGGCGGACGTGGCCTGGCCCTGCGACCCCGAGCGCAAGTACATCGTCCACTTCCCCGAGACACGCGAGATCTGGTCCTACGGCTCGGGCTACGGCGGCAACGCACTGCTCGGCAAGAAGTGCTTCGCCCTGCGCATCGCCTCCACCATGGCCCGCAACGACGGGTGGCTGGCCGAGCACATGCTCATCGTCGGCGTGACGCCGCCCGGTGGCGAGAAGCGCTACATCGCCGCCGCCTTCCCCTCGGCCTGCGGCAAGACGAACATGGCCATGATGATCCCGACCCTGCCGGGCTGGAAGGTCGAGACCATCGGCGACGACATCGCCTGGATGAAGTTCGGCGAGGACGGCCGCCTCTACGCCATCAACCCCGAGGCCGGGTTCTTCGGCGTGGCCCCGGGAACGTCGGCGGCGACGAACCCGAACGCCATGGAGACGATCGAGCACGACGCGATCTTCACCAACGTGGCCCTGACCACCGACGGTGACGTCTGGTGGGAGGGCATGACCGAGGAACCACCGGCCCGCCTCACCGACTGGCGAGGCAACACCTGGACGCAGGAGTCGAGCACGCCCGCCTCGCACCCCAACGCCCGCTTCACCGCGTCCGCGGCCCAGTGCCCCGCCATCGCCCCCGAGTGGCAGGACCCCCGGGGCGTGCCCATCTCGGCCGTCCTCTTCGGGGGGCGGCGGGCCACGAACGTCCCCCTCGTGACGGAGGCCCGGGACTGGGAGCACGGGGTCTTCCTCGCCTCGATCATGTCCTCCGAGAAGACGGCCGCCGCGGCGGGCACCGTCGGTGAGCTGCGCTTCGATCCCTTCGCCATGCTGCCCTTCTGCGGCTACAACATGGGCGACTACTTCGGCCACTGGCTGCGGGTCGGCGACCTGGCGGACGCCGACCGTCTGCCGAGGCTGTTCTGGGTGAACTGGTTCCGCAAGGGCCCCGATGGCTCGTACCTCTGGCCGGGTTTCGGGGAGAACAGCCGGGTGCTCAAGTGGGTCATCGAGCGCCTCGACGGCACAGCCGCCGCCGAGGAGACCGCCATCGGCAACGTCCCGACGAAGCCCTCGCTCGACATGACTGGCCTCGGCCTCAGCGACCAGGTGCTCGAGGAGCTGCTCGCCGTGGACAAGGACTCCTGGAAGTCCGAGCTGCCCCTCATCGAGGACCATTACGGCTTCATCGGCGCCCACGTGCCCGAACGGCTCCGGGCCCAGCTCGACGGCCTCCGGGAGCGACTGGGCGGCTAGCCCAAATCTTCATTCGAGGTCGCTCGAGCTGGTGAGCCAGTCGCGCGCATGGCTCGCCCGGTCTGGGTGCGCTGGTTGCCGGCGGGCGGGCTGAGGCGCACCCGGACCGGCCGGCGGCCGGCTGGGCGTGCCGAGGGGGCCATGAGGCGCCGGCGGCCGAGCCCTGGGTGCGCTGGCCCCCGGTAGGCGGGCTGGCACGCACCCGAAGCCCTGAGCAGGCGCCGGCCAGGCGCCTGGGTGCGCTCGTTGCTGGCAGGCGGGCTGGCGCGCACCCGGTCACGGCAGGCCCACCGGTGAAGCAGCTGGGGAATAGGACCTCAGCGCTGCTCTGTTGCTTACCTTGAGTCTGAGCGACTCAATGTTCCCCACACCCCAACGAGCAAGAGGGAAGCAATGGTGCTGCGTTTCGATCCCTTCCGTGAGCTTGACCGCCTGGCCTCGGTGGCCTTCGAGGGCTCCGGGCAGGTGACGGTGCCCATGGACGTCGTACGTTCGGCGAACGAGGTCCGCGTGTCCTTCGACCTGCCTGGCGTCGACCCCGGCACGGTCGACCTCACTGTCGAGCGGAACCGCCTGACGCTGCAGGCGACCCGCCGCAGCGACCTGGCCGAGGGCGAGAGCCTGGTGGTCCGCGAGCGGCCGAGCGGTGACTTCAGCAGGACGCTGAGGCTCTCCGAGGGCCTCGACCCCAGCCGGGTCACGGCCGAGTTCCGGCACGGCGTGCTCACGGTGACGATCCCTGTCGCCGAGATGGCCCAGGCCCGCAAGATCTCGATCGCGACGGGGCCGAGCCGGCCCCAGGTGATCGAGGCCGGCGAAGGCGGTGAGAGCGGCGACGGCGAGGAAGCCCCGGCGAACGGCGCGGCGGCTCACGTCTCGGGCTGATCGCCGACCGGGAGCCACACCCGACAGGACAGCGGAGGCCCGGGCAACAGCCCGGGCCTCCGGCGCGCCCGCGGGGCCGTGGAGCTGACGAGGCGGCGCCGAGAGCAGCCGGTAAAGGCCCACGTCCCAGGCGCGACCGCGCTGGTAGGCTCGCTCGGGCACCCGACGCCACACGACGCGCCTGACGACCGACCGGTAGCCGACGCCGTGCCCTGGGGCACCGGGTCGCGACGGGCGAGCGGCCTGTGACGACGTGTCCGCTTCGTCGCACCGGTGAACGACCTCTCGGGGAGAACGACGTGGGACTCGACAACATCCGCCTCGGGCTGGCCTTCGACGACGTCCTGCTCGTCCCCCGGCGCAGCTCCGTGCGGTCGCGCCAGGACGTCTCGCTCGAGACCCGGTTCTCGCGCAACATCCGCCTGCAGGTGCCCGTGGTGGCCGCCAACATGGACACCGTGTGCGAGGCGCGCATGGCCATCGCCGTGGCCAACGAGGGCGGCATCGGCATCCTCCACCGCTTCCTGCCCATCGAGGACCAAGGGCAGATGGTGCGCGAGGTCAAGGAGCGGGGCCTGCTCGTCGGGGCGGCTGTCGGTACCAACGAGGACTTCCTCGATCGGTCCAAGGCGCTCGTGGCCGCCGGGGTCGACGCCCTCGTACTCGACATCGCCCATGGGCACGCCGAGCACTCGATCCAGGCGGTGCGGTCCATCAAGGTCGAGTTCGGCGCCGACGTCGACGTGGTCGCCGGCAACGTGGCCACCCGGGCGGGCGCGGAGGACCTGATCGAAGCGGGCGCCGACGCCATCAAGGTCGGGGTCGGGCCGGGCGGGGTGTGCACCACCCGCATCGTCGCCGGCGTGGGCGTGCCCCAGCTCACCGCCGTGGCCGACGTGGCCGGCATCGCCGTGCCCCTCATCGCCGACGGCGGCATCCGGCGCTCGGGGGACATCGCCAAGGCGCTGGCCGCCGGGGCCGACACGGTCATGATCGGCTCCATGTTCGCGGGCACGGCCGAGAGCCCCGGCCAAGTGGAGATGTCGGACCGGGGGCTCGTGAAGATGATCCGGGGCATGTCCACCCACGAAGCGGTCCTGGACCGCGCCGTGCGCACGGGCGAGACGGTGGACGACGAGTACTTCGAGCAGCGCGCCCCCGAGGGGGTCAGCGGCCAGGTGCCCTACCGGGGCGCGGTCGGCAAGCTGATCCGCCAGCTGATGGGCGGCGTGAAGAGCTCGATGAGCTACATGGACGCCCGGACCATCCCCGAGCTGTGGGAGAACGCCGAGTTCATCCGCGTCACCTCCGCGGGCATCGTCGAGAGCCAGCCGCACGCCACGTTCTGAGCGACGGTTCTGAGGGGCCGTTCCGAGGAGCGCCCGCGCGCAGGCCCGTTCAGCCCAGGAGCATCGCCCGGACGCCGAGGCCCATGATGAACAGGCTGCCCAGGCCGTAGAGCAGGTAGCGCCACTCGGTGACCTGGGCGCGGTAGCTGTAGACCAGGCCAATGGAGAGGATGGCCACGAACCCGTAGAACATGTGGAGCTCGGGCACCTCCATGTCCTCGGCGGTGACGAGCAGCACCCCGAGGACCACCTGGGCGAACATCGTCACCTGGGCGATCCCCGTGAACCACCACAGCGCCTTGGAGCGCAGGCCTGCCAGCCAGTGCGCGCTGAGCGCCCACACGCCGGCCATGCCGTTGCCGAGGACGGTGACCCATGACCATGCCTCGTGCGCATCGAGCAGGGTCACGGCGGGCGATGGTAGCTGCAGACCCCGAGCTGGCAGGATGAGCCACGCCGTGGCAACGAACTTCGAGATCGTGGCGCTGTTCGACCTCGACGGGACGCTCCTGCGTGCCGGCGACCCCATCCACCGCGCCGCCTTCGAGCACGCCCTGCGCGTGGTGTTCGGCACGGCGGCGAGCCTCGGCGACCTCGAGCTCGCCGGGCAGCTCGACCTGGCCATCGCCGCCCGGGCCCTCGCCCGCCAGGGCCTCGACGCCAGCCGGGACGACCTGCGGGTACGCGAGGTCATGACGATCATGGGGCGCTACTACCGGCTGCGCGTTGGGGCGGGCGAGCGGGAGAACTGGGTGCTCGACGGCGTCGTCGACCTGCTGCGCAAGCTGCGCGCCGCCGGGGTGGCGACCGTCGTCGCCTCGGGCTCGGCCCGCGAGGTGGCGGCGGCCAAGCTGGCCTCGGCCGGGCTCAGCGACTACTTCCCCGCCGGGGCCTTCGGGGACGAGGCCGAGGACCGGCCGACGCTGCTCCGCCACGCCGTGTCTGCGGCTGGGAAGGTGTACCGCCGGGGCTTCGCCCTGGCCAACGCGGTCGTGCTCGGGGACACGCCCGCCGACGTGCTGGCGGCTCGGGCCATCGGCGCCCGGGTGGTGGCGGTGGCCACGGGTCGCTTCTCGAGCGACGACCTCGACGAGCAGGGGCCCGACGCCAGCTTCCCCGACCTCGGCAACGCCGACGCCGTCATCAAGGCCATCCTCCGCGGCTGAGCGAGCAGCGGCAGCTGCTGCGGCCACGGTGCCCGGTGCGGCCGGCGAATTCGTCCCGACCGGCGCCGCCAGTCGAAACACCTGGTCACAGCCGTGGCGACCGGCTGTCGGCCTGCACGCGGCGAATCGACGTCGAATCGACGCGCCCCCGGCGACGAACCGAGCACGGGGCGTCGACCTGGTCGAACGCCCCTCGGGCCGCCGTGCGGGAATTCGACGCCTGCCCGTGGCCGGGCGGCGGGGCGGCGTGCTCAGCTGCCGGGCCCCGCCCGCCGCCACCCTGGGGCGCCGCTCACCAGATGGTCTCGAGCAGGGCGGCGACGTCGGCCTCGCCGGTGGGGCGGACGGCGACCTTCACGAAGGGGTTCGACTGGGAGATGCGGACCACGGCGCCGAGGTCGTCCTCGCTCACGCCGAGGTCGGAGAGGCCCGCCGTCACCCCCGTCTCCACGGACAGCTCGTCGATCGAGTCCGCCAGGTCGGAGGACAGCACCGCCCGGGCGAGCTGCTCGATCTGGCTCCCGGCCACGTCCACCTCGAAGCGCAGCACCGGCGCCACCAGGCGGGAAACAACGGCGGCGTAGGGCGCCCCCGACCGCGCCGCCAACAACTGGGCGAGCGCGTGGGCCAAGCCCGGCGCGCTGTGCTGCCAGGCCCTCGCCGCCAGCGCGGCACCCTCCTGCAGGGCCGTGGTGGCGTCGGCGTCGCCGCCGACCGCCGGCCCGAGCGCCCCCCAGATCCGCCCGAACGCGGCGACGGCGAGCGCCTCGCTCTCCGGCGAGCGGTTGGGCGAGACGGCCGCATCGACGGCGTGGGCCAGCGCGGCGAGCCCCGTCCTCGCCACCAGGTCGGCGGGGATGCCGTCGAGCACCGCCGGGTCGACGACGACGAAGCGGGGCATGAGCGTGGGCGAGGCGGCCACGTGCGCGGCGCGCGCCGACCCGTCGGTCATGGCGAAGTGGTTCGACCCCGCCGCGCCGACAAGGGTCGTCGGCACGGCGACGTGGACGAGCGCCGGCTTGTCGGTGACGCTGAGGCCCGGCGTGCCCTGCTGCTGCTCCACGAAGAAGGTGACCGCCTTGACGAGGTCGATCACCGACCCCCCGCCCACCGACACGATGCCGTCCACCGCCTCGGCGAGCACCCGGCGCCCGAGGGCCTGCGCCGCGGTGGCGGGGACGCCCACGCCGACCTCGTCGAAGGTCCCGACGACGGCCCGGCCGGCCCCCCCGAGAGGGCCTGGCCCGCGCCCGAGGCGA
>WHTX01000143.1 GCA_009377505.1 Acidimicrobiia bacterium | reverse complement strand
ACGCCGCCGCCGACAGCCTCAACAGCCGACCCCGCAAGACCCTCGAATGGATGACACCATCAGAGAAGCTCAACCAAGCCCTCGTCGCCCTCACCGGTTGAATCCACCGGGCTCAGGTGCACCCGGAGCGGGCGCAACCGGCTCTGGAGGGAGCCGCCGTCGTCGCTTCGATGTCACACGCTGTCGGCAACATCGCCGAATGCGCGAGGCGGACAGGCGGTTGGCGGCGTTGGCGAGACGGCAGCACGGGTTGGTGACGAGGGCCCAGGGCCTTGAAGTCGGCTTGAGCCCATCGGCCTGGGCCCGGCGCCAGGCCGACGGGCAACTCGTCGCCGTCCATCGGGGCGTGGCCCGGCTCGCCAGCGCGCCCCGCACCGATGACCAGCGCATCCTCGCCGCCGTCCTCGCCGTTGGCGGGCAGGCGCTGGCATCTCACACCGCGGCGGCGCATCTCTGGGGTGTCGCCCTCGACGACTGGGACCTCGACGTGACGGTGCCGGACCGTCTGAGGTCGGCACGCGTGTCGGGCGTGCGAGTCCATCGCCCGAGGGTGCTCACTGACCTCGGTCCCGCCCGGCGCAACCGTGTGCCGGTGACGACGCCGCTGCGGACGCTCGTCGACCTCGGCGCCGTGACGTCGGAGGCTCAGGTGGAGGCCGCCCTCGATCAGTTGGTCGTCCGCCGCCTCGTGTCCCTGGCAGGCGTCCGGGCAGTGCTCGCCCGCCATGGTCGACCGGGGCGGCCCGGCGCTGGCGTCCTGCGGGCCGTGCTCGAGCGATGGGTGCTCTCAGGCGGCATCCCGGATGCCGAGTTCGAGTGCAAGGTCGGCAGGCTCCTCGAGGCGCACGGACTGCCGCAGCCCGTCTTCCACCACGTGGTCGCCGGGTTCGAGGTCGACTTCGCCTATCCCGCGCTGCGCATCGCTGTCGAGGTCGACGGCTGGGCCGATCACGGCAGGCGAGCGGCCTTCGAGACCGACCGTGCCCGCGACCTCGTTCTGCACGCCGGCGGCTGGGTCGTCCTCCGCCTGACCTGGCTGGCCCTCACAAACCGCCCTGGCTCGACGCTGGAGCTCATCCGACGGGTGATCGGGTTGCGCTCCGCCGCCTGAGCGGGCGACGCTCGCCCGCCGAGCTCCGGGTGCGCGGGGTGCCGCTGACCGAGATGAACTGCACCCGGGGCGGGACGGAACTGCCCTCCTGGCTGTCCTGGGTGCGCCTGGCCGTCGCTGACCGGCAGTCAGCGCACCCGCATCGCCCCAACCCCGGCCCCGGATGCCCCCGGCCGCGTCCTGCCTCCTGGCCCCAACCGGCCTGCGCCCTCGCCGGGCCGCCGCCGGCTGGCCGCCGCCCTCGACCGGCCCATTGCCCCCGGCCCGGCCTCCGCCCTCGGGGTGCTGCAGCCCTCCGGCTGCCGCCGCCATCGCTTGGCCTCCGGCCGCCGCCCTCGACCGGCCCATTGCCCCCGGCCCGGCCTCCGGCCTCGGGGTGCTGCAGCCCTCCGGCTGCCGCCGCCCTCGCTTGGCCTCCGCCCTGTGGCCTCCGCCCTCGCTTGGCCTCCGGCCTCCGCTCTCGCCCCCGGCTGCCCTCGCCCCGCCCTCGCCCCGGGTCGGCCGCCGGCCTAGCCGACCGGCTCGGCCCTGGCCGAGGCCTCCGCACCGCGCTCGTCGACGGGTCGACTGGAGAGCGCCCGCCACAGCGCCCGGTAGTTCGGGTACTCGAGTTCTGGGGTCATCCAGCCCGACGCCACGAGCTCTCGGTGCAACCGGCGGAGGTGCCAACAGGGCACGCCCATGTCGACGTGGTGCGCGAGGTGGTAGCCGACGTTGTAGGGCACCATGAAGACCCTGGCCAGCACGCCCTGGCGGACGTGGTGGGTCGTCTCACGACGGTCCTTGGAGCGTTGCATGCCGGCGTGCTCGGCGACGGCCCGCAGGCGGTTGGCCACCCGCCACTGCGTCAGCCACGGCCCGATCCACAACAGGTACAGCTCCGGCCGCCCGAACAGCGCGAGCACTGCCAGGATGGCGAGCTGTACCCCCACGATCGAGCAGGCCACCCGCCTGGTGGCCGGGCGGCGCGTCCCCCGCAGCAGGCCCTTGAGGATCTTCCAGCCCGAGATGCCTACGGCATCGCGCACCAGCTTGCGCCGCAGCGAGTCCCGCGTGATCGGGTAGCCGGCGTACAGCGAGGCGTCGGGCTCCTCGGGGCCGAGCTCGTCCCGATGGTGGGACATGTGCCCCCGCCGGTACAGCTCGAAGGGCACGAACGCCGGGTAGGACAGCACCCACCTGCCGACCCAGTCGTTGACTCGCTGGTCGCGGAACAGCACCCGGTGCACGGCCTCGTGGCCGAGGATGTTGAAGCGCACGATCATGCACCCCTCGGCCACGAAGGCGGCGAGGTACCCGAGCGGGTGGGCGACCCAGACCGCCAGGACCAGGACCCCTACCGTCATCGCCACGAGCGACAGCACCGCCCAGGCGCTTCGCCAGGTCGGGGCCCGCCGCAGCTCGTCCCGCAACGGGGGCCGGGGCTTGGCCCTGGGGCCGAGGCGCTCCGTGGGCAGCACGTCCGGCAGCAGCTCCCGAGGTGGCACCATGGTCACGGCCATGCCGTCACCTTACACCTTTGCCGACACGTGATCCAGATTCGTAATGAGGTGCTCGCCGCGGAGCGCCCGCTCACCACCCGGTCGGTGATCGCCTCGACCCTCTTGGGCACCCGTCCGCCCCGCCTCCCCGTGCAGCGCCTCGTCCAGGCCGGCGCCATGTTCGGCATCGCCGAGGGCACCGTGCGCACGGCCTTGTCCCGTATGGTCGCCGCCGGTGAGGTCGAAGCCGAGGACGGCTGGTACCGCCTCGTCGGCCGCTTGCTCGAGCGCCAGCAGCGCCTGGACGAGGGCCTCGCCGGGGCGCGCCGCGACTGGGACGGTACCTGGGAGCTCGCCGTCGTGGTCGCCGACCGCCGCCCGGCGGCCGAACGGGCCGAGCTGCGGGCCGCCGCCCAGGCCCTGCACCTCGCGGAGCTGCGCGAGGGCGTCTGGGGCCGGCCGGCGAACCTGGGCCCGGCGCGCCTGGCACCTGAGCAGCGCACGATCGACGCCCAGTGCCTGCGCTTCGCCCGCGCCCTCCCCTCGACCGGCGTCGACGCCGCCCGCTTCTGGGACCTCGAGGCTTGGTCCGCCCGGGCCCGGCACCTCGAGCCGGCCCTCGCCGAGGTCACCGCCGAGCTCGAGATCGGTGACGCCGACGCCATGGCCGGCGGGTTCGTGCTGTCGGCCGCCGTCCTGCGCCACCTGGCCGCAGACCCGCTCCTGCCCGACGAACTGTTGCCCCTGGGCTGGCCCGGGCCAAGCCTGCGAGAGCACTTCGCCGACTACTGGGCCGCCTACCAGGCGGTGTTCTACGACTGGCTCCGCTCGGCCTGACCGCCCCGGTCCCGGCTGCCCCGGTCCCGGCCGCCCCGGTCCCGGCCGCCCCGGTCCCGGTCGCCTCGGCCGCCCCGGTCGGCCGCGGCCCCGGCCCGGCCCGGCGCCGACCTGTCCGACCGGCTCCCGTCGCCGGTTGAGCCAATAGCCTCGCCGCCGTGAGCAACGCCGAGACGCCGCCCGTCGCCAAGAGAGCCCCCTACGAGCGGCACGTCCACGGGGAGTCGACACCCGACCCCTACCACTGGATGCGTGACCGGGAGGACCCCGAGGTCCTCGCCTACCTCGAAGCAGAGAACGCCTGGACGGCGGCCTGCATGGCTCCCACCGAGGGCCTCCAGGAGCAGCTCTTCGAGGAGATCCGCGCCCGGATCCAGGAGACGGACCTCTCCGTGCCCGTCCGCAAGGGCCCGTGGTGGTACTACAGCCGCACCGAGGAGGGCCGCCAGTACCCCATCAGCTGCCGGCGGGCCGCCACCGAAGCGCTGACCTACGACGAGGCCCTGCCCGAAAAGGTGCTGCTCGACCAGAACGCCGAGGCCGAGGGCCACGACTTCTTCTCCGTCGGCGTCTTCGACGTGAGCCTCGACCACGCTGTGCTCGCCTACGCCACCGACACCTCGGGCGCCGAGCGCTACCACCTGCGCTTCCTCGACCTGCACACCGGCGACCAGCTCCCCGACGAGGTGCCCGACGTCTACTACGGCTCGGCCTGGGGCGCCGACCACCGCACCTTCTTCTACGTCAAGCCGGACGACGCCATGCGGCCCTACCAGCTGTGGCGGCACACCCTCGGCACGCCCACCGGCGAGGACGTGCTCGTCCACCAGGAGGACGACGAGCGCTTCTACCTCGGCGTCGGCATCACCAAGGACGAGTCCTTCCTGGTCCTGCACCTCGGGTCGAAGGTGACCGACGAGTGCTGGGTGCTCGCAGCGGGCGAGCCGACGGGGGACTTCCGCCTCGTGGAGGCCCGCCAGCAGGACGTGGAGTACGCCCTCGAGCACCACGGAGACCGCTTCCTCGTCGTCACCAACGCGGATGGCGCCGAGAACTTCAAGTTGGTCGAGGCCCCCGAGTCCGCCCCTGGCCGGGCGAACTGGCGCGAGGTCCTCGGCCACCGCCCCGACGTGATGCTGTCGGGCATCGACGTCTTCGCCGACCACCTCGTGCTGTTCGAGCGCGAGGACGCCCAGCGTCGCATCCGCGTGCGTCGCCTGCATGACGGCGCCGAGCACCTCATCGACCAGCCCGAACCGGTGGGCACGGCGACGGGGTCCTCCAACCCCGAGTTCCACTCCACGGTCCTGCGCTACGGCTACCAGTCGATGGTGACGCCGTCCTCGGTGTTCGACTACGACCTCGACTCCCGGGAGCGCACCCTGCTCAAGCAGCAGCCCGTGCTCGGCGGCTACGACCCGGCCGGCTACGTGACCGAGCGCCTCTGGGCCACGGCACCGGACGGCACGGCGGTGCCCATGTCGGTCGTCTACAAGGACGGCGTCGAGCGTAACGGCAGGGCGCCGGCCCTGCTCTACGGCTACGGCAGCTACGAGTCCTCGATGGACCCGTACTTCTCCTCGGTGCGCCTCTCCCTCCTCGACCGGGGGTTCGTGTTCGCCATCGCCCACGTCCGCGGCGGTGGCGAGATGGGCCGGCGCTGGTACCTCGACGGCAAGTACCTGCACAAGAAGAACACCTTCACCGACTTCATCGCCTGCGCCCGCCACCTGGTGGCCGAGGGGTGGACCTCGCCCGAGCGGCTGGCCATCCGGGGCGGCTCGGCCGGTGGCCTGCTCATGGGCGCGGTCGTCAACGAGGCGCCCGAGCTGTTCGGCGCGGTGGTGGCCGAGGTGCCCTTCGTGGACTGCCTGAACACGATCCTCGACCCGAGCCTGCCCCTCACCGTGTTGGAGTGGGAGGAGTGGGGCAACCCCGTCGAGTCGAAGGCCTACTTCGACTACATCCGCTCCTACGCCCCCTACGAGAACGTCGAGGCCAAGCCGTACCCGCCGATGCTCGTCACCGCCGGGCTGAACGACCCCCGCGTGAGCTACTGGGAGCCGGCCAAGTGGATGGCGAAGCTGCGAACGGCGAAGACGGACGGCAACGCGTTGCTGCTCAAGACCGAGCTGGGCGCCGGGCACATGGGCCCCTCGGGCCGCTACGACTCGTGGCGGGACGAGGCCTTCGTCCTGGCCTTCGTGCTCGACACGCTCGGCGCCGTCCCCGAGGTGACGTCGGGCACGTAGGGTTCGGCCATGCCCACCGCCGATGCCAACGGGATCACGCTCTGCTACGACACCTTCGGCGACCCGGCCGCCCCGGCCTTGCTGCTGGTGATGGGCTTCACGGCCCAGATGACCGCCTGGGACGAGCGGTTCTGCCGCCTCCTCGCCGAGCGTGGGCTGCACGTCGTGCGCTTCGACAACCGCGACTGCGGCCTCTCCACCCACCTCGACGGGCAGGAGGTGGACCTCATGGCGCTCTACGCGGCGCACGAGGGCGGCGGCGACTACCCGCCCGTTCCCTACGGGCTCTCGGCCTTCGCCGATGACGCGTTCGCCCTTCTCGACCAGCTCGGAGTGGCCGCGGCCCATGTCCTCGGCGCTTCCATGGGCGGCATGATCGTGCAGGCCATGGCCATCGCTCGCCCCGAGCGGGTGCTGTCGATGACCTCGGTCATGTCCACCACCGGCGAGGAGGAGTTCGGCCAGGCGAAGCCGGAGGTCATGGCCGCACTGCTCGCCCCGCCGCCGACCGAGCGCGACGCCTTCGTCCAGCACACCGTGTCGCGGGCGAAGCTGTTCTGCGGCCCCCGCTACTTCGACGACGACGCCACCGCCGAGCGCGCCGCTGCCGCCTACGACCGGGCCTTCTACCCCGAGGGCGCCACCCGCCAGCTCGCCGCCATCTGGTCCTCGGGCGAGCGGGCCGAGGCCCTGCGCTCGCTGGCCGTGCCCACCCTCGTGATCCACGGCCGGGCCGACACCCTCATCGACAAGTCAGGCGGCGAGCGCACGGCGGAACTGGTGCCGGGGGCCAACCTCCTGCTGCTGCACGACATGGGCCACGACCTGCCCGAGCCGTTGTGGCCCCTCGTCGTGGACGCCGTCGCCAGCCACACCACCCACCGCATCGGCTGAGCCCGGCGTTGCCCCGCCGCCCGGCAGTCAGACCAGCCCGTCGGCCCGCAGCTTCCCGATGGCGTCGTCGTCGAGTCCCACCTCGCGCAGGATGTCGTCGGTGTCCTCGCCCAGGGCGTGCGCCGCGTGGCGCACCCTGGTCGGAGTGCGGCTGAACTTCGCCGCCGGGCCCGTGAGCCGGGCGACGCTGCCGTCCTCCAAGGTGGCGTCCTGCAGCATGGCGCGCTCGAGGACGTGGGGGTTGCGGGCCGCGTCCTCGAACGTCTCGACCACGGCCACGGCGACGCCGGCCGCACCGATGCGGCGGTCGGCCTCCTCGGCCGGCAGCGTGCGGCACCAGGCGGCGACCGCCTCGTTCACCGCCTCGCGGTTGAGGACCCGCTCGGTGTTGGTGGCGAAGCCCGCCGCCGTGGCCAGGTCGGGCCGGCCCATGACTTCACAGAGCGCGCACCAGTGGGAGTCGAGCGCCACCGCCAGGTAGATGAAGCCCTCCCGGCACTCGAAGATGTTCACCGGGCACGTCACCGTCACCTCGCTGCCCATGCGGGGCGTCGGCTCGCCCATGGCCGCGAGCGTCAGGTAGCCGTTCGACTGGAACAGCACCGCGTCGAGGAGGGCGGAGTCGACGTGCTGGCCCTCGCCCGTGCGGTCGCGGTGGTGCAGCGCCATCATGGCCCCGAGCGCGCCGTGCAGACCGGCGAGGTCGTCCCCGATGTAGGTCGGCGCCTTGCACGGGGCCCCGTCGCGTGGGCCGTTGAGCGCCATCCAGCCCGAGGCGGCCTGGGCGGTCGGGTCGTAGCCGGCGCGACTGGACTCCGGGCCGAACTGCCCCCACCCCGAGACCGACACGTAGACGATGTCCGGCTTCACCTTGCGGCAGTCGTCATAGCCGAGGCCCCAACCGGCCAGGGTGCCTGGCGTGAAGTTCTCGACGATGATGTCGCTGCGGGCGGCCAGGGACAGGAACAGGTCGCGCCCCGCCGGCCGGCGCAGGTCGATCGACAGCGAGCGCTTGTTGCGGTTCACGCCTTGGTTGAGGAACGACAGGTCGGTACCCGGCATGAGGACCGGCATGTGGCGGCTCATCTCCCCCGACGCCAGCTCGCACTTGATGACGTCCGCCCCGCCGTCGGCCAGCAGGCAGGCGGCCATGGGCCCCGCCCAGCTGGTGGTCGCCTCCAGCACACGGACACCGGCCAGCGGCCCGGGCAGGTCATGGCGGGCGTCCCGATAGAACTCGGCCTTCTCCATGCCGGCGAATGCTGCCAGCCTCGGCGGCTGCGGGTCGCGAAAAGCGCGGTGGCGCCGCCGCGGTCAGCGACAGCGTCCCGCCCTCGCCGCCGGGACGTCGAAGCAGGGCCGGGCAACGAACGACGTCAGACCGGGCCGTCCTCGAACCAGCCGACGACGTCGAGGACGGCGTGCACCGCCCCCGCCGCGTTGTAGAGGCGCACCACGGGGCCGTCGTCCGCGACCCGGACGGCCACGGCGTTGGCGACGTCCTGGCCAGGACGGACGTTCAGGTTCGACGTGCCGCCACCTCCGCCCGGGCTGACCGCCAGGTAGGTCGAGGACGAGGCCCCGGTGGCGGTCAGGTTCATGAACACGGCGTCGGCCGAGGCGGGCACGCTGGCGATGTCGCTCACCTGGGCGGGGACGGTCTGGCCCGGGCCGAGCTGGCCCAAGATGCCCCCGGTCCCGTTCCGGGTGTCGACGATGCGGGCCGGGGCCACCGGCGTGAACACCGAGCCGGTCGGCCCGTACCAGCCCATGACGTCGGCGGCGACGTGGACGAAGCCCTGGGCGTTGTACACGCGCACCTTGCCGTCCGGGCCGATGGGTACCGTGACCAGGTTCGGGCGGTCCTCGCCGGCCACGAAGTTCACGTTCGAGGTGGACCCGCCGCCGGACGGCGTGACCGACAGGTAGCTCGAGGCGCTGCCCCCCGTCGCCGTCACGTTCAGCACCGCCGCCGTCGCCCCCGCCGGGACTCCCCCACGGTCGGTCAACGGCAGCGCCAGCGGCGCGTTCGGGCCGAGCGGCGCGATCTGGCCGGTGCCGTTGCCGGTGCGGGTGTCGAGCACGCGGGCAGGGTCGACGGCGTTGAAGCGCGATGCTCCTGCCGACCCGTAGTAGCCGAACACGTCGAGCACGACGTGGGCGCAGCCGGCGCTGTTGTAGACCCGAACGTTCCCGTCGGCGCCGACAGGCACGGTGACGAGGTTGGCCACGTCCTGGTGGGGCAGGAAGTTCACGCTCGACGTGCCGCCCCCTCCCGCTGGGGTGACGGACAGGTAGCTCGCCGCCGTCCCCCCGGTGGCGGTGACGTTGAGCACGACCGCGGACACGCCGGTCGCGGGCACGCCGCCGACGGCCGTCACCCGCACCGTCGACGTCTGGCCCGAGCCCAACGGGAGCCCGATCGTGCCTCCGACCCCGGTCCGGGTGTCGAAGATGCGGGCCGGCGGTAGCGGCGAGAAGGCCTGGCCGCCCACGGGCAGCGTGTTGGCGCCCGGAGGGGCGGTGGTCGCCGTGCACAAGGAACGGGCGATCGGCGGGCTGAAGCCGAAGCCGTCTGGGGCGACGTCGTACTGGCAGTAGCACGATGAGCCGAAGGGGTTCTCGTCCCATACCATGTAGCTCTGGATGCGGGCATGGGCGGGCGACCCTATGCAGGCGGTGGGAAATGTGGCGGAGAAGGAGCCGGCCCCGTCCCACCCGGGGGTTGCATCGCAGATCGTGGTGAGGTCGCCAACCACATGGACAGCGGCAGTGAGGGCAAAGAGGTTGTCGTAGTGGACGTGGTAGTCCTCGGTGCCGTCCCCATTGACGTCGATCGACCAGATGATGTGCGTGATGCCCTGCGTCCAGTTGGCACCCGAGTAGGGGTCCGAGGCGCAGGCCGTACTGTGGCCGATCACGAAGTAGTCGTACGCACTGTTGGCGACGACGCCGGTGATGTCGCCCTGGCAGTAGGGGACCTCGCCGCCCGAGTCGCCGGCGCCGCCCACCTCGGCGACGCCGAAGCTTTCCGCCGCCGCGGCCTTGGCCTGCTCGAACTGCTCGTGCAGGGCCGCGGGGCTCTCGTTCTTGGCCGTTCCGGGCGCGGCGACAGGGCTCTCGGCCTCTGTCGTCGCCTCACCGGTGGCTGCCCGGTGCACGATGACGAGGCTGAGCGCCGCCATCACGAGGAAGAGCAGGCGCGTCGATCGAACATGCACATGGCTCTCCCACCTCGAGGCTCTCGGAATCGATGAGAGCCAGGCCGCCGCCGTCTGTGCGTCACAAACGTATCGGCAGACGACACGTTTGAGGCCTTCAGACGCGGAACTTGGCAACATCCGTTGACCGACAACGGATGTTGCCAAGTTCACCCAGACAGGTGCTGGCCCAAGGGCCAGGAGCGCCTCAGCCAGTCGCTGTTGCCGTCGCCACCGCCTCGGGCACGAGCGACGCCACCTTGGGCATGACCTCGGTGGCCATCCGCTCCATCGACTGGCGCCAAACCTCGGGGTCGTCCTGGTAGTCGAATCCGAAGAGCAGCAGTGTGCCGAAGCCCCCCAGGGTCTCGTACTGCTCGGCCAGCTTCTCGGCCACCGTGTCGGGCGAGCCGACCAGCCAGGCGCTGTCCGCCAGGTACTCGGGCGTCACCTCGTTGTCCTGCATGGACTGGTCGCCCTTGAGGTGGGAGATGAACCCGAAGTCGGTCAGCAGCGGCAGGAGGTACTCGCGCATCATGCGCCCCATGTGGCTGTCGACCGACCACCGCCGAGCCTCGGCGTCGGTGTCACAGATCATGACCTCGCGCACGATGCGCCAGTCCTTGCGGTCGGCGGTGAGGCCTGAGCGGGCGGCGCCGTTGACCACGGAGTCCCAGTGGGTGGCCACGTAGGCCGGGTTGAAGTTCAGGCTCATGGGGTAGAAGCCCCGCTCACCCGCCAGCTCGAGGGTGGGCGAGGGCGCGGAGAGCCCGGCCACGCCGATGGGCGGGTGCGGCTTCTGGTAGGGCTTCAGCCACGCCTTCAGGGTGTTGAACTGCGGCTCGGGGTCGTAGCTCACGGTGTAGAACTCGCCCTTGTGCGTGAAGGGCTCCTCGGCCGCCCAGATGCGCAGGATCAGGTCGAGCGCCTCGGCGGTCATGCGCCGGTTCTCGCCGGCGAACCCGTCGACGTTGAACAGCTTCCAGTCGCTGGGCAGGCCGGCCGAGCCCACGCCGAACATGAAGCGGCCCTGCAGCATGTGGTCGAGCTGGGCGACGCGGTGGGCCAGCTCGGCGGGGTGGTGGAAGGGCAGCAGGTGCGCCCCAGGCGCGAGCTTGACGCGGGAGGTCTGGTCGATCGCCTGGGCGATGAGCAGGTCCGGGGCGGGCACCGGCTCCCACGGCGAGGTGAAGTGCTCGCCGATCCACACCTCGGAGTAGCCGTACTCGTCGGCCCAGCGCAGGTTCTGGAGGTCCCAGTCCATCGCCTCGAACGGCTGCCGCTCCGGCGGGTGCGACGGCATCGTGAACATGCCCAGCTCCATGCTTCCCCCTTGTCGACACGACGCCCCCCTGGCGTCGTGTCAGGAGTGTACGGGACGGCGCCATCGCCTTGCCGTGCGATGATCGAGGCCGTGAACGACCGCATCTACTTCCGCCAGTTGCTCGCCGGGCGGGACATCGCCCGCGGCGACAACGTCGCCCAGCAGATGGTCAACTTCGTCTACCTCATCGGCGACCGAGTGACCGGCGAGGCCGTCGTCGTCGACCCTGCCTACGACATCCCCGGGATCCTCGAGGTGCTCCAGGGCGACGATATGCACCTCGTGGGAGCGATGGCCACCCACTACCACCCCGACCACGTGGGCGGGACCTTCATGGGGATCACGGTCAGCGGGGTAGCCCAGCTCCTCGAGTCGGCCTCGGTGCCGGTGCACGTGCAGTCCGTCGAGGCGGACGGCGTGCTCAAGATGACGGGCGCCGACCAGACCGACCTGGTCGAGCACCGCTCGGGAGACATCGTGACCGTGGGCCAGGTCCCCATCGAGCTCATCCACACGCCGGGCCACACGCCGGGCAGCCAGTGCTTCCTGCTCGACGGGCACCTCGTGGCCGGGGACACGCTCTTCCTCGAGGGGTGCGGCCGGGTCGACCTGCCGGGCGGGGACCCCGAGGCGCTGTACCACTCGATCAACTCCACCCTCGCCAAGGTGCCCGACGAGACGGTCCTCTTCCCCGGCCACCTCTACGCCCCCGAGCCCTCGGCTCCCCTGGGCGAGATCCGCCGGTCCAACTACGTCTTCCGCTTCAAGACGCTCGACCAGTGGAAAATCTTCATGGGCGGCTGAGGCGCACCTCGCGCGAAATGTACTACGTGCTTGTGGTACGGTCCTCGGGGTGGACGCCATCGCTCGGATCAGCGAGCTGTTGGACAGCACGGACGAGTCGACCATGGGGACGTCCATGCGCTTTCCTGCCGTCCTTCGGGAAGCGGCAGCCCTTGCCGTCAGGGAGCTCGGCGCTGCCACGTCGACGACCGCGCTGACCGCTGAGGCGCTCCGCTCCCGGCTCGAGGCAATCGTCCTCGACGGGGCGTTGCAGGCGCACTACGAGCAGCATCCCGGCGTCAGGCCG
>WHTX01000142.1 GCA_009377505.1 Acidimicrobiia bacterium | reverse complement strand
TGGCCGGACCGTGGCCGAGGCCGTGCTTTGGGCCAGGGACAAGGTCAACGAGCCCGGCGGCTCGCTCACCCCCCGGGCGCTCGGCAAGGCGGCGGCCGAGCTGGCCGAGGGGGCGGGCGTCGAGGTCGAGGTGCGGGGGCGAAAGGCGATCGGCAAGCTGAAGCTCGGCGGGCTCCTCGGGGTGAACCGAGGGTCGGCCCAGCCGCCCCGCCTCATCGAGCTGCGCTACCGGCCCGAGGGCCCGAGCCGGGGCACCGTGGCCCTGGTCGGCAAGGGCATCACCTTCGACTCGGGTGGGCTCTCGCTCAAGACCGCCCAGGGCATGATGACGATGAAGTCCGACATGGGTGGGGCCGCGGCTGTCATCGCCGCCACCGTCGCCGCGGCGCGGCTCGGCCTCGACGTCGAGGTGCGGGCCTGGGTGCCCACCACCGACAACATGACCGGGCCGGACGCGACGAGGCCGGGCGACGTGTTGAGGATGCGCAACGGCAAGACGGTCGAGGTGCTCAATACCGACGCCGAGGGGCGCCTCATCCTCGCCGACGGGCTGTGCCTCGCCTCCGAGGCCCGGCCCGACGCACTGGTCGACCTGGCCACCCTCACGGGCGCGGCGAAGACCGCCCTCGGCTCGCGCATCGCCGGCCTGATGGGCAACAGCGACGGCTGGCTGTCCCAGGTCGAGGCGGCCGGCGCGGCCACGGGGGAGAAGGTGTGGCGGCTACCCCTGCCCACGGAGTACCGCAAGAGCCTCGACAGCCCGGTGGCCGACCTCAAGAACATCGCCGGAGGCGACGTGGGCGCCGGCGCGCTGGTCGCCGCCCTGGTGCTGGCCGAGTTCGTCGAGCCGGAGGTCCCCTGGGCCCATCTCGACATCGCCGGGCCGTCCTGGGCCGAAGGCGACGACGGCGACCTGACGAGGGGCGGCACCGGCTTCGGCGTGCGCCTGCTCGTCGACCTCCTCGAGCGCTTCGAGCCCCCCGGCCCCGGGCCGACGAGCGCTGAGGCCGGCTGATCGACCGCATCCTCGAAGCGTCACAGCACGACGGCGAGCCGGACACCAACGGGGTCCGCTTCCGAGGCGCCGGCAGCTGACGCGCCTACCAGACGGTCTCGACCAGCTCCGTCTTCTGGATCCGCCCGTCACGGGTGACGAGCGGCAGTTCGAGGGCCCGAGCGGTCGCGAGGATGAACCGGTCCCACGGGTCGCCGAGCGCGTCTCGCGGGATCGAGACCGCGGCGTCAGCGACGGCCACGTCGATCGGACGCAGGTCGACCTTCGGCGACGCCACCATCGTCGACCCGAGCGTCGCGACCGACACCACGATGCCGGTCGGAGGCCTCGGCCTCGGCCAGAGCGGAGGTGGCGGGCTCGGAGAGGCGGGGGATCCCTGGACGTACCAGACGATGGCGTGCGAGTCGGCGACGACCCTCATGAAGACTGGGCGAGATCCTGCCGGGCCAACTCGCTCGCCCGTTCGAAGTTGTCCCAGTCGATGTCGGGAAGATCGGGCAGTGGACCGGCGAGGCCGGACGTCGCGACGGACGGCTCGTCCGTGGCGACGACGCGCAGGTGAGCGCCGGGCCGAAGACCGGGGCTCGCGAGCTGGTCGGCGGGGATGCTCCCGTCCTCAGCCACCACGAGCTCCTTCTCACCGGTGGGACCGAGTGCGCCCAGAGGCCCCATGGTAGGACGCTGATCGGTGGGCGGTCGTGCTGGGATCGAGCCGATCGCCGCTGCGCCGTTCGGTCACGTGGAGGTCACGCCCGCCATCCACGTGCTGGGGCACCGGCCGTGGCAGCACTGTGACCAGGATTTTTGCGGGTGGAGCTGATGGGACTCGCTAGTTCCCTCTGAGACGGCGGCGTGCCCTCGATTCGACGTCGATTCGACGTGATGGACGATCTCCGGCGCGCGGCCGCGGCCCTGGGTGCCACGGACGCGGCGAACGCCGTGGTCAGGGCAACGAGCTCGGCGCCCCGGCCCCTGCCCGCGCCTCCCAAGCCGTGCGGCGGTCGTAGTACAAGAGGCTGAGGACGGCGGCGGCGAGGGGCACGGTGACCAGGCCGACGAGGGCCGAGACCACGTTCACCACCAGGATCGAGGCCGCGGTGGTGAGCAGCACGACCGTGCCCACGGCCGGGCCGACGACGGAGGCCACGGCGATGGCGACCACGGCAACGCCGAGCACTCGCCAGCGGCGGCCCCGGGTCAGCTCGGCGCTGCGGCGCAGGCCGTCACGGAAGCCGAGGCCCTCCACCACGCACGCGGGCGCGGCGAGCGCCCAGCGGGCGACCAGCCAGAGGCAGACCGGCAACAGCACGAGCGTGCTGGTCGACACGATGAGGAGCGCCACGAGCAGCAGGGCGGTGAGCAACCCGCTCGGGGGGCGCAGGGCGCGCCGCAGCGCCGGGCCCGCCCGCGGGTCGTCACCGCGCTCGAGGTCGCGCACGGCGAACACGAGGGCGACGGCGACGAGGCAGGCGGCGGGCACGCTCACCAGGGCGCCGGCCACATGCGCGAGGGGCACACCGAGGGCGCTCTCGTGGTCGATGACGTCTGCCAGGTTCTCGGCCGGGGTCAGCTCGAGCACGACCACCTGCAGCACGGTGGCCAGGGCGCCGCCGACGAGGAGCACGACGCCGAGCCCCCCGGCCAGGCGGGGGTGGCGGGCGACGAGGCGCACCGAGGAGTGCAGGATCTGGCCGGCGCGGCGCCGAGAGGCGATGGGCCGGGGCTCGCCCGGCCGCCACTGCGTCCGCCGCAGGACGAGGGCGGTCACGGCTCCGAGGCCGACGAGCACCGCTGTCATGGCCAGGGGCTCGTCGAGGAAGTCGACGAGCAGTTGGGAGCCCTGCTGGCTGGCGTCGCAGAAGAAGTCGGTCACGTTCGAGCCCAGCTCGGGCAGGGCCACGCTGGTGTCGCGCCCGTACTCGTCGACCCAGCGCACCGGCCCCCACCACTGGTCCTTGGCGTTGGGCCCTGTCGGCCCGTTGTTGAAGCCGGCGTGCTGCTCGCCCCAGCGCCCCCGGTAGGTCAGCCAGGCGAAGGGGTCCTCGGCCGTGCCCACCTCGTCGGGCAGGAGCACGACCTCGGGGTCGAGGCGGGTCAGCGCGGGACGGCTGTCGTCGCACCCGAACCCCGTCGAGGCCCCCTTGCCCAGCCAGCGGTGCGCCGAGTAGTAGCTGGCGTGGGAGCCCATGCTCGAGTGGACGACCGGGCGGACGCCGTCGACCTTGGCCACCTTGGTCGAGTCCCACTCGGCCTCCTCGACGCCCTCGTGCTGGGCGTAGGCCGTGGCGCTCGGCTCGGTGCGCAGCGCCTGGCCCACCGTGTCCGCCTCGAAGAGGAGCTGGATCATCTCCCAGTCGCTCTCGTGGCGGTCGTTCCAGTCGTTGAAGACCCAGTAGAGCCAGTACTGCAGCACGATCCAGCCGGGCTCCTCGGGGTCGTCGGCAACGCGGGCGTAGACGACGACGTCCTGGTCGGCCCCGTTCGCCCGCGACCAGGCCTCGTACTGGCAGCCGGGCCTGAGGGCGCCGCCGGGCAGGTCGAGGTGCCAGCCCGCGCCCCGGTCGAACAGGTCGGCCGCCGTGGGGGCGTCGATGGCCTCGCCGCTCGGCCCCCGCAGGACGACGCCCTCCTTGCCGAGGACGGACTCGACGGCCGTCGGCCGGTAGGGCTCGCCTTCGCCGCACGCCCGGGGCTGGGCGCGGACGAGGACGACCGGGGCGTGGAGCTCGGCCAGCTGCTGGGCCTCGGGGCCGTCGATCGCCGCGGCGGGCGCGGCGTCGACGAGCACGAGCCACAGGGCCGCGGCCACCGCTAGGGCGGCCCGCCCCCGGCGGCGCCTGGGCGACGTCACGGCTGCCTGCTCACGCCCGTACTGTGGCACGCCCCGGGGGGCGACGAGGCTCAGGCGGCGTCGGGTCGGAGGCGCGCTGTCGCCATGGTCTCGGCCTCGTGCGCCCGTTGCAGCCCGGCGGGCAGCCGCGCCAGGTGGTGCGGGGACAGGGGTGGGAAGTGCCGCCGCAGCGCCAGGCCGTCGCGCCCGTAGCGCTGGGCCATCCCGAACTGGGTGAGCCGGGTGATGGTGCGCGACAGGGGCGCGTGGCGGCCCACCCCGGTGCCGAGCCCGAGCGACTGCGCGCACTCGGCGACGTCGAGCGTGAAGCCGTCGGGCTCGGCCTCGAGGCGGTCGGCGAGCGTGCGGGCGAGGAGCACGCACGAGGGCCCGAGCACGCCGAGCCAGTAGCGCTCGACGTAGGCGGATCGTGGGTCGTGGCCGACCCGGTCGATCACCGGGTCGGGCCAGGCGATCACGGAGACCACCGCTCGGGGCTGCCGGTCGAGGGAGGTGGGGCCCTCGGGGTCGTTGCTGCTGTCGCCGTCACGGGCGGCGCTGCCTGCGCCAGGGCGTTTGCTGGTCATGGAGGTGCCTTGGAGGACATCCGCTCTCGTCGGAGCGGGCCAGTGCCTGCGGAGGAAGCACTTTCAGTGTATTTCATGTTCTTACCGCACGTCAAACGGTGATCGCGGTGGCGACGCGCGTGGCTCGGTAACGTGGCGCGCATGTCCAGCCCGAAGCTCGATGAGCTCGCCGTGGAAAGGGCTCGCCGCCTCGTGGACGGGGCCGAGCGGGTGGTGGTCCTCACCGGGGCGGGGATCTCCACCGACAGTGGCATCCCCGACTTCCGCGGCCCCAACGGGATCTGGACGAAGAACCCCGCGGCGGAGAAGGCGGCAACGCTGCAGAACTACGTGGCCGACGGCGAGGTCCGCAAGGTCGCCTGGCAGCACCGCCTCGAGTCGGGCATGTGGGACGCCGAGCCCAACGTCGGCCACCATGCGCTCGTCCACCTCGAGCGGCGGAACAAGCTGCACACGCTCCTCACCCAGAACGTTGACGGCCTCCACCTGCGCGCCGGCACCACCGAGTCCAAGCTCGTCGAGATCCACGGCAACGTGCGCGAGGTCCTGTGCCTCGACTGCGGCGAGCGCGCCCCGATGCAGCGGGCCCTCGATCGGGTCCGCGCCGGCGAGGACGACCCGGCGTGCCGCAGCTGCGGCGGCGTCCTGAAATCGGCCACGATCTCCTTCGGCCAGGGCCTCGTCGCCGAGGACCTCCAGCGCGCCGAGGCGGCGGCGCGGGCGTGCGACCTCATGCTCGCCGTGGGCTCGACCCTCGCCGTGTACCCGATCGCCGACGTCGTGCCCGTGGCCAAGTACGCGGGGGCCAAGGTCGTCATCGTCAACGCCGACGAGACGGCCATGGACAGCCTCGCCGACGCCCTCGTCCAGGACCGGATCGCCGCCGTCCTGCCCCGCATCGTCGGCATGGGCACCTGACCGAGCCTTGCCCGGAGCAGGCCTCCCCCCTGGCCGGAGCGGGCCTCCCCATCTGCCGGTCGCCGCGGGAATCGTGCCGACGGGCCGAATGTTGACCGAGTAGCTAGGATTTCGGCCCACACCACGGCTGAAGCCGCCGAGACGACCGCCCGAGACGACACGGAGCGCCATGCCCAGCTTCCGCGAGTTGCTCGCCCAGACCAAGGCCCGGATCCGCGAGGTCGACACCGCTACGGCCGAGGAGTGGCGCCGCCGCCCCGGGGTGGTCATGCTCGACGTGCGCGAACCGGAGGAGTACGACCAGGGCGCCATCCCCGGCGCGCTGCACATCGCCCGAGGCAACCTCGAGAGTCAGGTCGAGAGCCGCATCAGCGACAAGGCGACGCCCATCGTCGTGCACTGCGCCGGAGGGGTTCGCTCCGCCTTCGCCGCCGAGACGCTGGCCGAGCTCGGCTACGAGGACGTCGTCTCCATGGACGGGGGATTCGGCCGCTGGAAGGACGAGGGCCGGGACTGGAAGGTGCCCGCCAACCTGGCGCCCTCGCAGCGCAATCGCTACCAGCGCCACCTGCTGCTGCCCGAGATCGGCGTCGAAGGCCAGCTCGAGCTGCTCGGCGCCCGGGTCCTGCTGCTCGGCGCCGGCGGCCTCGGGTCGCCGGCGGCCTACTACCTGGCGGCGGCGGGCGTCGGCACGATCGGCATCATCGACATGGACGTCGTCGACGAGTCGAACCTGCAGCGCCAGATCCTCCACAACATGGAGCGGGTGGGAGAGCGCAAGGTCGATTCCGCCCGCAAGACCATCAACGCCCTCAACCCCGACGTCGACGTGCGCACCTACGACGTGCGCCTGGGCGCCGACAACGTGCTCGACATCCTCGAGGGCTACGACCTCGTCGTGGACGGGGCCGACAACTTCCCGAGCCGCTACCTGCTGAACGACGCCTCGGTGAAGCTCGGCATCCCCGTCGTCCACGGCTCGATCTTCCGCTTCGAGGGCCAGGTCACCGTCTTCGACCCCAAGGCCGGCCCCACCTACCGCGACCTGCTGCCCCAGCCGCCCCCGCCGGAGCTCGCCCCCTCCTGCGCCGAGGGCGGCGTGCTCGGGGTGCTCCCCGGCATCATCGGCTGCATCCAGGCCATCGAGGCGATCAAGCTCATCACCGGCATCGGCGAGCCCCTCATCGGGCGCATCCTCGCCTACGACTCCCTCGAGCAGAGCTTCCGGGAGTACAAGCTGCGCCCCGACCCGGAGAACGTCGTGACCTGGGAGAACCGTGACAACGTCGAGGTCGTCGAGCTCGAGGGCCTGTGCCTGCCCCAGGTCAAGGAGCCACCTCCGAGCCTGATCGGCCAGTAAGGTCCCCCCGGCGCGTTCCTGCCGTTCGCGCCGATCGACGCACCAGGGGGCCGACATGGGGTTGCTCGACAAGATCAAGGGGTTCCTCAAGCCGCTGCCCCAGCAGCAGGTCATGGACCGCCGCGAGGACATCGACCCGAACGAGGACCCGGACAACACCCTGCGCGACATGGGCTCGACCCGTCCCAACCCGAGCATCGAAGACGAGGTCCGCCCCCCGGGCGAGTAGGCGTCGTCGGCCGCGGACGGGAGCCGGCGGGGCCGCGGAGGTGACACCGGGCGCCCTGGCCGGTGGAGGCGCGACCGCACGCGCTGGCTAGCCTGGGCCCCGGTATGAAGGGCCTCATCCTGAGTGGCGGTGCGGGAACCCGGCTCCGGCCGATCACCCACACGAGTGCCAAGCAACTCGTCCCCATCGCCAACAAGCCGATCCTCTTCTACGGCATCGAGGCGATGCGCGACGCCGGGATCAAGGACATCGGCATCGTGGTCGGCGACACCCGTTCCGAGATCATGGCCGCGGTGGGCGACGGCTCCCAGTGGGACGTGGACGTCACCTACATCGCCCAGGACGCGCCGCTGGGCCTCGCCCATTGCGTGCTCATCGCATCGGACTTCCTCGGCGACGACGACTTCGTCATGTACCTGGGCGACAACATGTTGCAGCAGGGCCTGGCCGAGTTCGTTGAGAGCTTCGAGGCCGACCGGCGCGCCGCAGCCGGATTACCCCTCGACGGTGCCCGGCGCGACGCCGCCGCGCAGATCCTGCTCGCCCGGGTCGACGACCCTCGCAGCTTCGGCGTCGCCGAGATCGACACCGCCACGGGCGAGGTGACCCGGCTCGTCGAGAAGCCCAAGGAGCCGCCGTCCGACCTTGCGCTCGTCGGCGTCTACCTCTTCGACCACCTGATCCTCGACGCGGTGCGGGCGATCGAGCCGTCGGGCCGGGGCGAGCTGGAGATCACCGACGCCATCCAGTGGCTCATCGACGAGGGCCACCGCGTGCGCCACGAGGTGCTGCGGGGCTGGTGGATCGACACGGGCAAGAAGGACCCCCTGCTCGAGTGCAACCGGCTCGTGCTCGACACGCTCGAGCGGCGGGTCGACGGCGAGGTCGACGAGGCTTCGGTGGTCGAGGGACGGGTGGTGGTCGAGGCCGGCGCCCAGATCGTGCGCTCGCGGGTGCGAGGACCGGCCATCATCGGCGCGGGCACCCGCATCGTGAACAGCTACGTGGGGCCCTACAGCTCGGTCTCGCCGGGCTGCGAGATCCTCGACTCCGAGCTCGACCACTCCGTCGTGCTCGACGGGTCGCGGATCTCGGGCATCCCCCGCCTGAGCGACTCGCTGCTCGGCCGGCACGCCGCCGTCGAGCGCAGCGGCCACAAGCCTGCTGCCACCCGTCTGATGCTGGGCGACCACTCGGTGGTGGAGCTGGAATAGCCGTTGCGCTGGAACAGCCGCGGTGCGGGACGACCGTGGAGCTGGAACAGCCGAGGAACTGCAGTAGGAGCGAACGTGCCCACCATCACCGAGTCCGACGTCATCTCCGGCGTGCTGCTGGTCGAGCCGCAGCTGTTCGGGGACGAGCGCGGCTTCTTCGTCGAGACCTATCGGCGCCATTGGTTCCCGTCCGGGCGGGAGATGATCCAGGCCAACCGTGGCGACCGCGTCGCCGGCTGCGTCGTGGGCCTCCATTACCACCTCCACCAGGCCGACTACTGGTACGTGCCCCACGGCCTGGCCCGGGTCGTCCTGCACGACCTGCGCATCGGCTCGCCCACCGATGGCGCCACGATGACGGTCGACCTCGGCCAGCAGCCCGACGGCAGCTTCGACCACACGGGCATCTACATCCCCCCTGGGGTGGCCCACGGCTTCGCCAGCCTGACCGCCATGACCATCACCTACCTCGTCGACGGGTACTACAACCCGGCGGACGAGCTGGGCGTGGCCTGGGACGACCCCGAGATCGGGGCGGACTGGGGGGTCAGCGCTCCCACGCTGTCGGCGCGCGACCAGCAGAACCCCAAGCGGTCGGCCATCCCGCCGCACCTCGTGCCCCGCGCCCCGCTGCGCGCCTGACGCGCCCACCCCCCCCCGAAAGGCTTGCGATGAAGCTGTTCGTGACCGGCGCCGCCGGGTTCATCGGCTCGAACTACGTGCGCCACCTGTTGGCCGCCTCCGACGACGCCGTCGTCGCCTTCGACGCCCTCACCTACGCCGGCAACCTCGACAACCTCCGCGGCGTCGACTCCGACCCTCGCTTCGCGTTCGTCAAGGGCAACATCCGCGACCGCGAGGCGGTCCGTGCCGCCATGGAGGGCTGCGACGCCGTCGTGCACTTCGCCGCCGAGAGCCACGTCGACCGCTCGATCGTGGACCCCGACGAGTTCGTGCTCACGAACTGCCTCGGCACGAACGTGGTGTGCGACGTCGCCCGCCAGCACGGGGTGTCCCGGGTCGTGCACGTGTCCACCGACGAGGTCTACGGCTCCGTCGAGGACGGCTCCTCCACAGAGGGCGACCTGCTCGAGCCCCGCTCGCCGTACTCGGCCTCCAAGGCCGGGTCCGACCTCATCGCCCTCTCCTACCAGACCACCTACGGGCTGCCCGTCGTGGTCACCCGGGCGTCGAACAACTACGGCCCCTACCAGTTCCCCGAGAAGGTCATCCCGCTGTTCGTGACCAACCTGTTCGACGGGTTGCGCGTGCCCCTCTACGGGGACGGCATGAACGTGCGGGACTGGCTGTACGTCGCCGACCACTGCACCGGGGTCGACGTGGCGCTGCGCCGCGGCGAGGTGGGCGAGGTCTACAACATCGGCGGCGGCAACGAGGTGCCCAACCTCCACCTCACCCGACGCCTCATCGAGCTCTGCGGCCGGGACGAGAGCGCCATCGAGTACGTCGACGACCGCCTGGGCCACGACCGGCGCTACTCGGTGGACTGCGCCAAGCTGCGCGCCCTGGGCTGGGCGCCCCAGCGCGACTTCGACGAGGGCCTCGCCGCCACCGTCGGGTGGTACCGCGACAACCGCTGGTGGTGGGAGCCCCTCCGCGCCCGCGCCGCCACCGGCTGAGCGCCCGTGCGCATCCTGGTCACCGGCGCCGCCGGGCAGGTGGGCCGCGAGGTCACCGAGCTGCTCGCTCGCGCCCCCCACCACGAGGTCCTCGGGGCCAGCCGGGCCGAGCTCGACCTCGCCGACCGCGACCAGGTCCTCGGGGCCGTCACCGGGTGGCGGCCCGACCTGGTGCTGAACCTGGCGGCCATGACGGCGGTGGACCTCTGCGAGACCGAGGTCGACCTGGCCTTCCGGGTCAACTCCCTCGGCGCCCGCCACGTCGCCGATGGGGCCCGCCGGGTCGGTGCCCACGTCGTGCACGTCTCGACGGACTACGTCTTCGACGGCGCCAAGCAGGCCCCCTACGTCGAGTGGGACCCGCCGTCGCCGCGCTCGATGTACGGCCGCTCCAAGCTCGGCGGGGAGGTCGAGCTGGCCACGTCGGGCTGCTCGTGGACGGTGGCCCGCACCTCGTGGGTCTGTGGCTTTCACGGGGCCAACATGGTGAAGACGGTGCTGCGCCTGGCCGGAGGTGAGGGCCCGCTGCGCTTCGTCGACGACCAGCGCGGCCACCCCACCTTCGCCGACGACCTGGCCGGCATGCTCGTGCGCCTGGGGGTCGAGCGCCGGCCTGGGCTCTTCCACGTCACCAACCAGGGAGCGGTCTCCTGGTTCGAGCTGGTGCGGGAGATCCTCGCCCTCGCCGGGGGCGACCCTGCCCGGGTGGAGCCGATCTCCAGCGCCGACCTGGTGCCCCCGCGCCCCGCGCCCCGACCGGCCAACTCGGTGCTCGACAACGCGGCGCTGCGGCTCTCCGACGTGGCCCTCCTCGACGACTTCCGCGCCCCGCTCGAGCGCCTCGTCCACCGCCTCCAGGCGACCTGAGCGGTCGTTCAGCAGCTCACTTCGAGAGCCACATCACGTCGGCGGGCACGATCGGGTCGCTGGCCCAGAAGATGTCCGCCTTGCCTCCGCCGTCGCCGTCGAAGTTGCCGACCACGGGGGTGTAGCGAGCGTCCACCTTCATCACCACCCCACGGAACGAGCCGTCGGCCTGGTTGAACCAGATCTGGTCGTCGGCCGGGCCGGGCAGGTAGAAGAGCAGGTCGGTGCGCCCGTCGCCGTTGAAGTCGCCGCTGTGGAGCTGGTAGTCGCCGGTCACGCCGAACACCTCCATGTCCCGGAACTGGCCGCCGGGTGCCATGGAGCCCGTCCCGAACCACAACCAGTCGCTGTGGTCACCGGGGCCGTACCAGAAGATGTCCGACACGCCGTCGGCGTTGAAGTCCCCGGTGACCGGCTTGTACGGCCCGGACGCCGGGTAGGCCGCGGCGCCCCAGAACTGGGTGGCTGGCGCCGTGCCCCCGGTGCCGTACCAGATGTGGTTGTCGCCGTTGCTGGCGCTGAACAGGAACACGTCACCACGGCCGTCGTCGTTGAAGTCTCCGGGGAAGACCTGCCAGTCGCCCGAGATCTGGTAGCTCTGGACCCCCCAGAACTGCATGTAGTGGGCCGAGGACCCGGTGGAGAACCACACCCAGTCGGGCAGGTTGCCGGGGCCGAAGAGGAAGACGTCCTCGAGCGTGTCGCCGTTGAAGTCCCCGGCGACCGGCCGGTAGCCCGCGGGGATCTCCGGCGTCACGCTGCCGGCGAAGCGTCCGCCCCCCGTGGCCGTCCACATCCAGTCCGAGCCGTTCTGGTGGTACCAGAGGACGTCGCCGAGGCCGTCGCCGTTGAAGTCGGCGCGGAGGGGCTGGTACCCCGGGCCGGCCTGGTCGGACGCGCCGGCCATGGTGACGAAGAGCTCCTGGGGGCCGAACGCCGCGCCGCTGCCGCCGATGGCGCCGAGGTCGAGGCGGTCCACGGTGCGGCCCTCGGTGCCGTAGGGGACCGGTGTGGCCGACTGCTCGAGGGCGGCCTCGATGGTGCCGACGTCGTTCGTGCCGAGCGCCTCCGAGGCGAGGGCCCAGGCGCCGGCGACCACGGGCGCGGCGGCCGAGGTGCCGGTGGTGCCGCTGAAGCCGCCTCCGGGAGCGGGGGAGACGACGCCGACCCCGGGGGCCACGAGGTCGAGCTGGTCGCTGATGTTCGTGAGCTGCCAGATGCTGCCGCCGTCGGGCTGGGTGGCCCCCACGCTGATGGTCGACGGGATGCACGCCGGCACCCCCAGGCCGTTCTGGCTGCCGCCGTTGCCCGAGGCGACGATCGTGGCGATGCCCTCCGCCCTCAGCTTGTCGACAGCCGTGCGCAGCACCGAGGCCGAGCAGTCGGCCTGGGCGGAGTCGCTCGAGAGGCTCATGTTCACGGCCACGATGCCGGGGAAGCTGCTGCGCAGGGTGTAGGCCTCCTCCAGGGCGGCCAGCACGTCCGAGGCGCGGGCCCGGGGGCAGGGGACGGGGGCGACGCCGCACTCGGCCGGGTTCGTCGACCGGGAGAACACCTGGAAGGCGATGAGCCCGGCGCCGGGCGCCATGCCGCTGTAGGTGGCGTGGCGCCCCGCGGCGATGCCGGCGACGTGGGTGCCGTGGTCGCACTGCGAGCCGAAGGTGCAGGGCCGGGCTGTGCCCTGCCCTCGGGCCACCGAGGCCCCCCCGTCACAGGACTGGTTGGTGAAGCAGGCCTCGTAGAGCACCTTGCCGACCAGGGCCGGGTGGGTGGCGTCGAT
>WHTX01000141.1:11159-12446 GCA_009377505.1 Acidimicrobiia bacterium | reverse complement strand
TGGGCGACGTGCTCGTGTCCGGCGACCTCGACGGCGCCCGTGAGCTGCTGCCGTCGCTGGTCGGGCGGGACCCCTCGGGGCTCGACGAGGGCGAGATCGCCCGCGCCGTGGTCGAGTCGGTGGCGGAGAACTGCGTGGACGCGGTGGTGGCCCCCGCCCTGTGGGGGGCGGCGCTCGGTGCCCCGGGGGTGCTCGCCCACCGCGCGCTGAACACGCTCGACGCCATGGTCGGGCACCACTCGCCTCGCTACGAGCGCTTCGGCTGGGCATCGGCCCGTCTCGACGACGCCGCTGCCTGGGTGCCGGCCCGAGCCTGCGCGCTGGCCGTGGCCGTCGCCCGCCCGCGCCGAGCCACGGACGTGTTGCGGGCCGTGCGCTCCCAGGCCCCGGCGCACCCCTCGCCCAATGCCGGGGTGGCCGAGGCGGCCTTCGCCGCGGCCCTGGGCGTGCGCCTGGGCGGCGCCAACCGCTACGGCCCTCGGCTCGAGGTGCGTCCCGACCTGGGCAGCGGCCGCGCCCCCGCGGCCGCCGACATCGGCCGGGCCTGTGACCTGCTGGTCGACGTCACCGAGGTCACCGCGGCCGCCCTCGTGGCCCTCTCCGGCCTGCGGGCGGCCCGGCGCCGCGCCCGTGGCCACAGATCGTGACAGGCGCTCAGGAGCGGCGCTCCCACACGTCGAGGCGGAAGGCCCTGTCGCGGTAGCCGGCCAGCTTGTCGAGGCACGGGTGGCGGCGGATGCGAGCGTGGACCTGGTCGCCGGACTGGAAGATGTCGGGGCTGAGGTGGTGGCCGTGGGCGGCGACGAGGTGGCCGCCGACCTCCAGGGAGGCGACGACCTTCTCGGTGAGCTCGTCGAGACGGCTCCTGGTCAGGTACATGCAGAGGTCGCCGAGCAGGACGAGGTCGAACCGCTCGCCGGGGTAGTCGGCGGGAAGCTCGTGCTCCTCGACCGAGACATGGGGGAAGTGCGCCAGGCGCGCCCGGGCGCGTGCGACAGCCGTCGGTGAGAAGTCGGCGCAGAGCAGGCGCCCGCAGCGGGGGGCGAGGTCGCTGCTGAGCGTCCCGATCGAGCAGCCCGGCTCGTACGCCCGCTCGTAGCGTGCTCGGGGCAGGACGGCGAGGGTCAAGGCGTACTTGCGCACCTCGTAGGCGCTCGACTCGTAGTCCCACGGGTCGAGGCTGCGGTCGTAGAGCTGGGCGAAGAAGCCCTCGGGCACGATGCCCGTGCCGTCGTCACGACGGAACCGAGACCGGCTCCGGACGGTGGCCATGTGGGCCCGCACGGC
>WHTX01000141.1:0-11149 GCA_009377505.1 Acidimicrobiia bacterium | reverse complement strand
CCAGGCGCTGCACCGCGCCGGGGACCAGGTTCTGCACGAAGACGTCCGCCTGGTCCAGGAGCTGGTTCAGCAGTTCCCGGTCGGCAGCGTCCTTGATGTCGAGCTCGATGGGTTGGCCGGGGCCACCGCCGTGGTCGGCAGCGGCCGCGGCCCGCTGTCCCTCGCAGTTGCCATCCATGCTCCCTGCCGCAAGGCTGCCAGCTCACGTCCGGAACCGGCAGCAGGACGCCGCCCAGGGGAACTCTACCCAAACGTAACGGACGAGTCGCGTCGATCGGGTGGCTCAGAACGCCCCGTGGCGGCCCTCGCCCCGGGCGAAGCGCGTCGCGCCCTCCCTCGTCTCGCCCGAGCTGATCGTCTCGAGCCCGAGCCGGTACTCGTTGGTGAGGGCCTGGTCGAGGGACAGGTCCCATTGCTCGTAGCTGGAGCGCCGGTCCGAGCGCAGGCAGCGCTGGGGAAAGGCCGCCAGCTGCGCCGCCAGCTCGACCGCGGCCTCGAGCGCCCCGCCCGGATCGACCACGCGGTTGGCCAGCCCCATGCGCAGCGCTTCCTCCCCGGCCACCCCCCGGCCGGTGAGTATGAGGTCGTTGGCGTGGCTCTGGCCGATCAGCCGCGGCAGGCGGATGGTGCCCCCGTCGACGAGCGGCACGCCCCAGCGCCGGCAGTACACCCCGAAGGTGGCGTCCGTCGCGGCCACGCGCAGGTCGCACCACAACGCCAGCTCGAGCCCACCGGCCACGGCGTGGCCCTCGACGGCGGCGATCACGGGCTTGCGGAGCGTCATCCGGGTGACGCCGAGCGGCCCGTCCTCGGGCGGCGCGCCGACCCGGTTCCCCCGCCCGCTCGAGATGGCCTTGAGGTCGGCCCCGGCGCAGAACGTGCCGCCCGCCCCCCAGAGCACGGCCGCCGCGGCGTCGCCATCGGCGTCGAAGGCGCGGAAGGCCTCGGCCAGCGCCTCGGCGGTGGGGCCGTCGACGGCGTTGCGGACCTCGGGACGGTCGAGGGTGACCACCTGGACAGGTCCACGTCGTTCGCTGCGCACGGCCATCGGCGGAGCCTACGCAGCCCGCCCCGCGGCCGTCGGGCGATGCCCGGCGCCGGAGGCCCCGGGCACTACCCTCGCCGCTCATGCTGCTCGCCGCCATCGGAGACGACGCCTACGACGTGGTGCTCATCGTGCACCTGCTGGCGGTGATCGTCGCCTTCGGCACCCTCTTCGGGATGCCGGCCCTGCGCAGGAGCTCGCCCGAGGTGGCCACGCGGCTCTACCTGCGATGGGCCCTGCCGGCGACGGTCGTCATCTGGGTAGCGGGCATGGGCCTCGTCGGCATGAGCGACAAGGTCTTCGAGATGACCCAGACCTGGATCGTGGCGTCCCTCGTCGTATGGCTCGTGCTGCTCGCCCTCGGCGTCTTCGTGATGCGCCCGGCGCTGGCCCAGGGCGAGGCGGGCTCGTCCCGGGTGGGCATGGCCACAGGCATCAGCCACCTGCTGCTCGTCGTCGCCCTCTACCTGATGGTGTTCAAGCCGGGGCTGTGACGCTGACCCGCCCTTGGGCGAGCGGGCAGGACGCGCCCCCGGGCAGGCCGCGCCTCAGAATTGCACGGCCTGGTTGATCGAGAGGTCGAGCCGGCGGCGCCGGCGGTCGACCCGGAGCACCTTGACGTAGACCTCGTCGCCGGGGGTGACCACCTCTTCGGGGAGGTGGATGCGGTGCTCCGCCAGCTCGGAGACATGGACGAGGCCCTCGACACCGTTCTTGATGCGCACGAAGGCGCCGAAGTCGACCAGGCGGCTGACGATCCCCTGGACGACCTCGCCCTCGACGACCTCGCGCAACGGGTCGGGCGAGACGGCCCGCAGGGACAGGCTGATCTTCTTGGTGCCGTCCTTGATCGAGAGGATCTTGACCTCGATCTCGTCACCCACGTTGACCACGTCGGTGGTGCGCTCGACGCGGTCCCAGGAGAGCTCGGACAGGTGGAGCAGTCCTCGGAGGCCGCCGAGGTCGACGAACGCCCCGAAATCGGTGATGGTCGCCACCCGGCCGCGGCGGAGCTGGCCGGGCTGCAGGTCGCCGAGCAGCTCGGAGACGCGCTGCTTCTCGTGGCGACGGAGGAGGGAGCGGCGGGACAGCACAACCTTGTCGGCGGACTTGTCGGCCTCGGTGACGAGGGCCTCGACGGTCTGGCCCACGTATGCGTGGAGGTCGTCGACGTGGCGGAGCTCGAGCTGGGAGGCGGGCAGGAACGCCCGGATGCCGATGTCGACGACCACGCCACCCTTGACCACCTCGGTGACCGGCCCGCTGACGGGCTCGCGTGCGGTGAGGGCTTCGTCGATGCGCTGCCAGGCGCGCTGCTTGGCCGCCCAGGTGCGCGAAAGCACGACACGGTTCAGCCGGTCCTCCCGGACGAGCACGGCGGCCTCGATCTCCTCGTCGGCGGCGACCGTCGCGCTGGGGTCGGCCTTGCCGTCGGGGGAGAAGTGCCGCTTGCTGATGACGCCCGTCCGCCCGTCGCCGAGGTCGACCACGACCTCCTGCTCGTCGACGGAGACGATGCGCCCCGACACCAGCTGGCCCGACTGGTAGCCCGCCTCCTCGGCGGCGCCCGGGCTGCGGGCTGGGGGCGATGCTGCCTGGGGTGCCGTTCCCGGAGCCCAGGGGGCGGCCGAGTAACGGCCGGGGGCGTTCCCGGGGCGGGCGGGTGGAGGTGGCGGTCGCACACCTGCGCGCGGCCCCGGTGGCGGCGGAGGGGGCGTCGTCGTGCCCGCCGGGGCGACGGGCGTGTGCTCGGCGGGGCTCGGGGCCTGTTCGGCCGGGGTCTCCGCAGGGGCGTGCTCGGCGGTGCTCGGGGCCTGTTCGGCCGGGGTCTCGTCCGGGGCGTGCTCGGCGGTGCTCGGGGCCTGTTCAGCTGGTGCGCCCTCGGCAGGCAGGGCTGCGGGCTCGGCCGCTGTGGGCTCGGC
Organism: Acidimicrobiia bacterium; assembly: GCA_009377505.1. Taxonomy (GTDB): domain Bacteria; phylum Actinomycetota; class Acidimicrobiia; order Acidimicrobiales; family CAIXPF01; genus WHTX01. The sequence continues at coordinate 8,182 of WHTX01000141.1, read as the reverse complement.
CTCGGTGGTCGGCGCCGTGGCGCGCTCCTCGGGCGCGGCGGGCTCGGGGACGTCGACTGGTTCGCTCTCGGGGACCTCGATGCCGGGCTCGGGCACGTCACCAAGGTCGCTCTCGGTGACGTCGATGACCTCGGTGTCCGGGTCGTCCACGACCGGGTCGGGCTCGGGCACGTCCACCACGCCGCCCTCGTCGACGTCGCGGGGCCCCTGATCGGGAAGGTCGACCACTCCCTGGTCGGGCAGGTCGAACGCACCTGCCTCGGGCACCTCGCCCGGTGGGGGTCCGGAGCTGGGCTCCGTCGCGTGCTCGTCGTGGTCGGCCGGGGGCGTCCCGGCAGGGGGGGTGGCGTTGGTGTCCACGGGGGCCTGCCTCGCGTGACGTCGTCGGGTTGGCTCCGCTGCCGACACCCGCTTCCAGGCGGGCGGCCCGACGCGGTGGTCCGCAGCGGTCGGTGCGCTGATCTGCGCGCGCCCCCCCATAATGCCCCTGCTGAGGACGATGTGCCTGGCGGATCACGATTGGCGGGCCGCGGCCCGCCCTCGCGCTCGTGGCGGTCGCCCCCGGAGGTGGATGGCGGCCACGCCACCCAGCCGTCGGCCGACCGTCACCAATGGTGGGTAGATCCTCCCGAAGAATGACGAAATCGGCGTCGTCCCCGTTCGTTGGACTGGTCGAGAACCCTGGGAAGGGTCATGGCCACCGGGCAAGGCGGGAACGCGGGATGATCCGGACCAGCAAGGGGACGATCACGAGGTGGGCGGCGGCGCTGGTCGCGGCCTCCGCGGCTCTCGGCGCGCTCGCTCTGACGGTCGTCGAGGGCGAGTCGCCGGCCGGTGCCACGCCCAGCGGGGCTGGGCCCCTCGACGTGGTCGCGCCGCGCCGCCCGCCGCCCCCGGACCTCGACGAGCTGCTCGCGACCGCGGACTACGTCTCCGAGGACGGTTCCTACGTCCGCCTCGGCGAGGTGGAGATGTCCTCGGCCCCCGGCGTGCAGCGGGCCACTCCCGACTGAGCCCCCGCGAGGACGAGGTGCCAGCTCGCCGCTACCGTCGACGCGGTGGGAGGGAGGCGGCTGTTCGGGGCTGGGCTCGCGGCGGCCGTCGTGGTGGCCGCCCTCGTCGGCTTGGTGCGCTCGGCGCCGTCCATCGGCAGCTCGGTCCCCCCGACCTTGCCGCCCCCTGGGGGCGTGACCGGGACCAGCACCGCGGCGGCACGGCTGGCCCCAACCACGACGCCGCCATCCACGCCGCTTCCGTCGTCTCCCATGCCCAACAGCTTGGGCCTGGCCAGCCGGGGCCTGTTCGTGGTCGACCCGACGGCGAGCGTCGCCGTCGCCCCCGGCCAGTTCTCGCCCGTGCCCGAGGACCCCTACGGTCGCTATGCCTTCGGTATGAGCCCGAAGGGCCAGGGCGTCTTCGCCCCCGTCGCGCCCGCGAACCGCTGCCTTCGTCCCGAGCTGGCGTCGGCCGTCCAGAACATCGCCCTGCGCTTCCACGCCCTCTTCGCCGCGGACGGCCTCCAACTCGTGATCGGCGAGGGCAACTCGGACGGTGACCACGCCACCCACTACGGCGGGGCCTACGTCGACCTCTACACGAACCTCGCCGATGCCCGCGCCGAGCGGTTCGTCACCCGCGACGCAGCGCCCAGCGCCCACGTCGCCCAGCTGCCTCTCGTGCGCAACTTCCTGGCGGTCGGTGGGGCCCTCACCTACGAGGAGTCGATCGCGCTCTGGCTGGCCATGGCCGTCGTCGACAGCGGCCAGTTCGGCCGGGTTGTGTTCGAGGTGGACAAGGTGGCCGACCTGGCCGAGGCCTATGCCGTCCAACGGGGCGTCCCCTTCGCCGCCGACCCCATCCGCTGGGCCGGCAACCGGACCCACTTCTACCACCTGCACCTCGAGGGCGAACCGGTGGGCGAGTCCCGTAGCTGCACGGTCGCCGGCTGAGCACTGCAATCACCAGGGCAGAGCCGAGGTGGGTGTCAGGCCGAGCCGCGACCGGCAGGATGGCGTCGCCGGCTGGCGGCCCGGGCCCGGCCGCGGCGCCGCGCGGCGGCGGCCCGGAGCTCGTCGACGCGGTCGCTGCCCGGGCTGAGGGCACCGTGGGCGTCGAGGAAGTCCAGCCACAGCAGCAGCGCCTCGCCCAGCGTGGCGGGCAGCTCGGCGCCCTGGGCCGCGCACCACGTGGCTGCGGCGCCCGACAGCAGCGAGTCGACCCGGTCGACCGTCCACCGCTTGGGCGAGATGCGCCCCGCCCGAGCGCCGGCGAGGGCCAGGCCGACGACCACGGTCAGCCCGTCGGTCGCGCACCCCCGTCCCTGCTGGAGGCCCCAGGAGCGCACCCGGAGCACGATCTGGCGCAACTCGGTGTCGTGCTGGCGCAGGGTGCCGAGGGGACTCGTCGGGCGCTTGCGACGGCCGTCGGGCCCGGCGGCCGCGGCGGTGGGCGAAGGTCGGGAGGAGAGCTCGGTCGGCATGGGGCCCATCATCGGCGCGGGGTGTGACACTCAAGGGAGGATGACCGGCCCAACCTTCCAAGGCACTAGTGGTCCTGCCCGGCCGGTCGCTGCGTCCCCCGGCCACCGAACCGCGAAGGATCCTGCACCGCCACGGTGCACGAACCTTCGCGCTGGCCACGACCTGGCGCCTCGGTCCGGGCCACTCGCCGGTGATCCCGAACGGCACGGGCGGTCGCACCCGCCCCGATTCCCGCGCCCCGCATCCCGCCGAGGCACGCCGTCCCCCACGGGGGCATTTCGTCACCGGAGCAATCCCCAAGACCGAGGGCCCGAGCACCCACCCCGTTTCAACGGGCGCTCTCCCGACCCCATCGAGCCCGAACCAACGAGCAGGCCCACCAGCCCCCGCCGAGGCAGCCCTCGACGAGGCATCAGCTCATGGTGGTGCTGGTGCTCCCGCCTGCTCGTCCGCTGCCGGCCTCGCGGAGGCGGGCGACCTCCTCTTCGGGCAGGCAGGCGTCGAAGGCGTCGTCCATCGGGGCGGCGAGTGCGGCCTGCTGGCCTGTGAGGTCGGTCCCCTCGACGATGGACCGGCGCACCAGCCGACTGATCGTGCCGTCGCTGGTCAGCTCCCCCACCACGCAACGCAGCCCGTCAGGTGTGAGGCCCTCGATCCCCTGGAGCTGGCTGCCCAGCAGCTGGGGGAGGTCGAGACAGCTCATGAGGGCGTTGGCGAAGCGCTGGCGCTCGGGGACGCTCAGCGCGGTGAGGTCGACCAGGCCGGCGGGCGCCAGCTGCCCGCCGACCCTGGCCAGCGTCTCGAGCCCGACCCGCCGCACCAGGCTGCTGCTCAGGCACCGGGCCTGGGGCTCGGCCAGGGCGAAGGGTGTCGGCACGCGCTCCTGGCTGGCCAACAGCTCGCTGGTCATCTCCTCGACGAGGGGGTCGTCGCTGGGCCGTGCCCAGCTCCCGACGGTCGTCGACGGCGCCCGGCTCGTCGATGTCCGGCTCGTCGGCGCCTGGCTCGTGGGCACCGGCTCGGCGGGCGCCCGACTCTCCTCGGCGCCGCCCCCGGTGCAGCTGGTGAGCAGCACCAGGGCGACGGCGGCGATGGTTGGCCGGGCCCAGGGGCGCGCCGGGCACCGGTGGCGCGGCAGTGGCACCGCCGGCCCGCTCGGCTCGGCGCCGTTCGGGCGCGGTGTGCTCGGCACGGCAGGCCAGCTTACCGGCGGGCCCCGGCGACCAGCGCGGCCCGCGTCCTGCTCAGCCCGCCTCGACCTCCCGAAGGGCGGCCCAGACGCGCTCGGGGGTGCAGGGCAGGTCGAGGTGGCGGACGCCGAGGTGGGCGAGGGCGTCCACGACCGCGTTCTGCACGGCGGGCGTGGACCCGATCGTGCCCGATTCGCCGATCCCCTTGGCGCCGAGCTCGTTCACCCACGTCGGCGTCTCGAGCGGTACGCGCTCGAAGGAGGGCAGCTCGGCGGCGGAGATCACCCCGTAGTCGGCGAAGTTCGTGGTGAGGGGGTTGCCGTCCTCGTCGAAGCGGACCTCCTCGAGCAACGCCTGGGCGGCGCCCGCGCCCAGGCCGCCGTGGACCTGGCCGTCGACGAGCACCGGGTTGAGGATCGTGCCGGCGTCGTCGCAGGCGACGAGGCGCAGGAGCCGCACGTGGCCGGTGTCGCGGTCGACCTCGACGACGGCGACGTGGGCGCCGAAGGGGAACGTGGGCTGGGCGGCGGTGAAGTCGTTCACGCCGACGAGGGACGCGCCCCCCTCGCCGTCCACGGCGCCCGCGACGTCCGCGACGTCCGCCCAGGACACCGACTTGGCCGGCACCCCGGTCACGTGGAAGCGGCCGCCGTCACGGTCGAGCACCACGTCGTCGACCGCTGCCTCGAGCAGGTCGGCGGCGCGGGCGCGTGCCAGGTCGACGAGCTTCGTCGAGGCGTTGGCCACCCCCGCTCCCGCGACCTGCGCCGAGCGGGACCCGCCGGTGATGCCCCCGGCGGGCACGAGGTCGGTGTCGCCGTGGACCACCTCGACCTGTTCCATGGGGATGCCGGTGCGGTCGGCCACAACCATGGCCCACGCGGTGACGTGGCCCTGCCCGTAGGGCGTCGACCCGGTGACCAGCCGGGCGCGACCGCTGGCCAACAGCTCGACCGTGCCGTGCTCGTGGCCGCCGGCCCCGGCGGTGATCTCCACGTAGACGGCGAGGCCGATGCCCAGCAGGAGCCGGTCGCCGGCGGCGCGGCGCTGAGCCTGCTCGGCCCGCAGGTCCTCGTAGCCGGCGGCCTCGAGGGCGCGGTCGAGGGCGCGGCCGAAGTCGCCGCAGTCGTACACCGTGCCGATCCCGGTGGTGGTGGGCTCGTCGAAGGGCGGCATCAGGTTGCGCCGACGGACGTAGGTGGGGTCGAGCCCGATCTCGGCGGCGAAGAGGTCGACGGACCGCTCGATGGCCGCGGCCGCCTCGGGACGGCCCGCTCCCCGGAACGCGGTCATCGGCGTGGTGGTCGTGGCCACCGACACGGCCGAGAAGCCCACGTTGTCGAGGTCGTAGACCCCGGTCAGCATGCGCTGGGTCATCATCGGCAGGAAGGCGGCGATGAGGGGGTAGGCCCCCGAGTCCTGCAGGACGTCGAGCTGGTAGGCGGTGATGCGCCCGTCACGGCTGCCGCCGATCGTCACCGTCTGGCGCTGGCCCCGGCCGTGGCCCAGGGCGAGCATGTTCTCGGTGCGGCTCTCGGTCCAGCGCACGGGCCGCCCGGCGCGGCGGGCCAGCTCGCCGAGCAGCAGCTCCTCGGGGTAGGGCCGGGCCTTGGAGCCGAAGCCGCCACCGACATCGGGCACGACGACGCGAACCTGGTCCGCCTCGAGGCCGTAGACCTTCTGCAGGACCCCGCGCGCCGGGTGGGCGCCCTGGCAGGAGGAGTAGTGGACGAGCCGGCCGCGCTCGTCCCAGTAGGCGGCGCCGCTGCGCCCCTCGATGGGAGCGCCGGCGATGCGCTGGTTGACGATGCGGCGGGTGACGACCACCTCGCAGCCCGTGAAGTCAGCCTGGCCCTCGGACGCCGCCCGGAACACCACGTTCGTGCCCGCCTGCGGGAAGAGCAGAAGCTCGTCCCGGCGAGCCTCCTCCGGGTCGACGAGGGCGGGCAGCGGCTCGTAGTCGACCTCGACGAGGTCGGCGGCGTCGGCGGCCAGGTAGCGGTCCTCGGCCACGATCACCACCACCGGCTCGCCGACGAAGCGGACCGTGCCCCGGGCGAGGAGGGGCCGCAGCATCGCCTCGGGGTAGGCGGGCAGGATGTGGGGGAACGGGGGCAGGCCCAGCTCGTCGCCGGTCACGACGAGCAGCACGCCGGGGCTGGCGGCGGCCGCGCTCGTGTCGATGGCGACGATGCGGGCGTGGGCCAGGGGCGAGCGGACGAAGTGGACGACGGCGCAGGACTCGAGGGCGAGGTCCTCCACGTAGGTGCCGCCGTCGGTGAGGAAGCGGGGGTCCTCGAGGCGGAGGACGGGGTGGCCGAGGATGCTCATGCCGCCCGCCCGTCGCGAGGCCGCCCGCCCGTAGTGCCGGTATCGGTGCTCATCGCCGCGAGACGCTACCCCCGCGCCGCCCCTGCGCCCGGGCCCCGAAGGCTGGCTCCGGAGCGCAGCGGTAGCGTCCCCGGCCGTGGGCGCCGATGGGCTGAGCCTCGAGGAACAGGTGCTGCTGACGGCCGGTGCCGACGCCTGGACGACGCACGCCCTGCCGTCCGCGGGGGTCCCGGCACTGAAGCTGAGCGACGGCCCCAACGGCGTGCGGGGGCGCGGCGGCCCCGACGGCCCGCCCTCGGCGTGCTTCCCGGTGGGCACCGCCCTCGCGGCCACCTGGGACGTGGGGCTCGTCGCCGAGGTGGGCCGGGCGCTCGGCCTCGAGGCGCGCCAGCGGGCGGCGCACGTGCTCTTGGCGCCGACGGTGAACCTGCACCGCTCGCCCCTCGCCGGGCGCAACTTCGAGTGCTTCTCCGAGGACCCCCACCTCTCGGCCCGCATGGCCGTGGCCATGGTGGAGGGCGTGCAGTCACAGGACGTGGCCGCCTGCGTCAAGCACCTCGTGGCCAACGACTCCGAGTTCGAGCGCTACACCCTCAGCTCCGAGGTGCCCCCTCGGCCCCTGCACGAGCTGTACCTCGTCCCCTTCGAGGCCGCCGTGCGCGAGGCGGGGGCGTGGGCGGTGATGACGGCCTACAACCGGCTCCGTGGCGTGGCGTGCTCGGCGCACCCATGGCTGGTCGGCGAGCTGCTGAAGGGGGCGTGGGGCTTCGACGGGCTCGTGGTGTCGGACTGGGGGGGCACCTACGACACCGTGGGCCCGGCCCTCGCCGGGCTCGACCTCGAGATGCCCGGCCCGGCCCGCTTCTTCGGCGCCCGGTTGGGCGAGGCGGTGGCGGAGGGCGAGGTGCCGGCCGCCACGGTCGCCGACAAGGCGCGCCGGCTCGTGCGCCTCGCCGAGCGCACCAGGGCCGCCGAGCGCCCTGCTGAAGCCGAGGAGCGGGGCGAGGACTCTGCCCCCCTGCGGCGACTGGCCCGGCGGGCGGCGGCGGAGTCGATGGTGCTGCTGCGCAACCGGGACGAGGCGCTGCCCCTCGCCCTCGAGGCGGGCCAACGCCTGCTGGTGGTGGGCCCTGGCGCCGCCGCGGTCACCATCATGGGCGGGGGCTCGTCCCAGGTGCGGCCCCACCCGCCCTCCCAGCCCCTCGACGCGCTGCGTGCCCACTTCGAGCCCCTCGGGGTCGACGTGCGCTACGAGGCCGGGTGGCGTGCCGACCGCTTCACCGCCCCCCTCGAGGTGGAGGGCGGGTTCGAGCTGGTGGCCGAGCCGCCCGACGAGGAGCCGGTGGCCCTGGGCCGGGTGCGCCGTGTCGCCGTCGACGTCCTCGACCACGAGGGGCCTGTCGTCCCGCCGGGCAGCGTGCTGCGCTGGCGGGGCCGCCTCCTGGCCGCCGTCACGGGCGCGCACCGCTTCGGGGTCGCGGTGGCCGGGCGGGCCTGGCTGGCCGTCGACGGCGAGGTCGTCGTCGAGGTCCCGCCTGTGCGGCAGGGCCCCACCTTCTTCGGCTTCGGCTCGGAGGAGGTGCGCGTCGTCCGTGAGCTGGTCGCCGGTCGGGCCTACGACCTCGAGGTGGCCTTCGCCGCGCCCCCGGGCCAGGTGGTGCGGGCGTTGCGGGTGGGGGTCGACCCGCCCGAGCAGGACGACCTGGCCGGGCGGGCGGCGGGGGCGGCACGCGCCGCGGACGCGGCCGTGGTCGTCGTGGGCCTCACGGCCGACTGGGAGGGCGAGGGCGCCGACCGGTCGAGCTTCGAGCTACCCGGCCGCCAGGCCGAGGTCGCCGAGGTGGTGGCCCGCATCTGCCCCCGCACCGTGGTGGTGGTCAACGCCGGGAGCCCGGTGCGCCTCGATTGGGCCGACCGGGCCGGGGCGCTGCTCTGCGCCTGGTACCCGGGCATGGAGGCGGGCAACGCCCTCGTCGACGTGCTCACCGGCAAGGTCGACGCCGCCGGCCGGCTGCCCACGACGTTCCCCCGCCGGCTCGAGGACAGCCCCTCCTTCCTCGACTACCCGGGCGAGGCGGGGCGGGTCCGCTACGCCGAGGCCTCGCGGTCGCGCTCCAACTCCTTGCGGAGCGCGACCGCGAGGTGACGGTGGACGCGGACGGCACGATCCACTGCCTCGAT
>WHTX01000140.1 GCA_009377505.1 Acidimicrobiia bacterium | reverse complement strand
GGTCCGGGGGACCTTGTAGCCGGCGATGCGGCCCCGGCAGTGGCTGATCAGCTCGTCGGCCGTCACGGGGCCCCGGGGGACGACGACGGCGTGCACGGCTTCCCCCCACCGCTCGTCGGGGACCCCGAAGACGCTGGCCTCGAGGACCATCGGGTGGGCGTACAGGGCGTCCTCGACCTCGGTGCAGTACACGTTCTCGCCGCCCGAGACGATCATGTCCTTGGACCGGTCGAGGAGGAACAGGTAGCCGTCCTCGTCCAGCCGGCCGATGTCGCCCGTCCAGTACCAGCCGTCCCGCAGGGCGGCCTCGGTCTGGGCCGGCTTGTTCCAGTAGCCGGCCATGATGTTCGCCCCGCGCGCCGTGACCTCGCCGGGCTCGCCGTCCTTGCAAGCGGTCCCGTCGGGGGCGCGCACCACCACCTCGACGCCGATGACCGGCTGCCCGCAGGACTTCTGTCGCTCCCCACCGAGCAGCCGCTCCTCGTGGCGCAGGCCGGTGAGCAGGGGCGCGGTCTCGGTGGCGCCGTAGAGGTGGACGAAGTGGGTGGCGGGGAAGGCCTCCGTCGCCCGGCGCAGCACCTCGATGGCGACGGGCGACGCGCCGTGGCCGTAGAGGGCCAGAGAGGACACGTCACGGGGCCGGGCCAGCTCCTCGTCCACCGTGGCCGCCAACATGGTCGGCACCCCGAGGGTGGCCGTGGCCCCCTCCCGCTCCACAAGGTCGAGGAAGGCCCCGGGGTCGAAGGCCTCGAGGATCACCTGACGGGCCCCGAGGCCGATGCACTGCAGCAGCGAGTTCGAGCCCGCGGCGTGGAAGAGCGGGGCCTGGACCAGGTAGCAGTCCTCCGCCTCGAGGGGCATGAGCATCTGCGTGTGGTAGGTGTTGGCGAGGAGGTTGCCGTGGGTGAGGACGACGCCCTTCGACGCGCCGGTCGTGCCCCCGGTATAGAAGAGCCCGGCGACGTCGTCGCTGGTGAGGCTCTCGTCGAAGTCCCCTTCGGCCACGGCGCGGAGGAGGTCCTCGTACTCGGCGAGGTCGAGGCGGACCACCCGCTCCACGACGTCGGCGAGGGGCCCGGGGTCGCGGTCCACGAACAGCACCTTCGCCCCGGAGTCCTCGAGCGCGTACCCGAGCTCGGCGTCCGCCCAGCGGGTGTTGAGGGGCACCTGGACACGCCCCGACGCAGACGTGGCGCAGTACAGCTCGACAGAGGGGATCGAGTTGGCGGCCAGGGTGGCCACGCGGTCGCCCCGCCCGGTGCCCAACTCGGCCAGCCCGGACACGAGCCGCCGACATCGCGACAGGAACTCGGCGTAGCCCAGCCGCACCTCGCCACAGACCAGTGCTTCCCGCCGACGGGCCACCCGTTCGGCCCGTCGCAGCGGGTCGACGAACGTCGCCATCGCCCTGCCCCCTCGTTCGGCGGCGCACCCACGCCCCCGCCAGACGCTACCCCCGGCGCCCAGCCCCCACCGGGTCGACCGCGCCGGCCTCGACCGCGACGGCAACGGCCACGGTGGCGAGGGCGACCCGGTAGCCTCCGGCCGTGCGTCCCGCCGACCTCGTCCCTGCCACCGGTGAGGTGGTCGAGCTGCTCCAGCAGCTCATCCGCAACGCCTGCGTGAACGACGGCCGGCCCGAGTCCGGCGAGGAAGCCCGCAACACCGACGCCCTTGTCGCCCACCTCGAGGGCTCGGGCATCGACATGGAGCGCTTCCCCTCCGGGCCGGGCCGCGACAACCTCGTGGCCCGCATCGAGGGCCGGGACCCGGCCGCCCCCAAGATCTGCCTCATGGGCCACACCGACGTCGTGCCCGTCAACCCGTCCGGCTGGGACGAGGACCCCTTCGGCGGTGACCTCGTGGCTGGCGAGGTCTGGGGGCGCGGCGCCGTCGACATGTTGAACCTGACCGCCTCGATGGCCGTCGTCGCCCGCGCCCTCGGGCGATCGGGGTGGCGGCCACCGGGGGACATCGTGTTCCTCGCCGTGGCCGACGAGGAGGCCGCCGGCCGCTTCGGCGCCGGCTTCATGGTCGAGCACCACTGGGACGCCATCGCCTGTGACTACGTGCTCACCGAGAACGGCGGGCTCGTCTCTGGCCCGGCCAACGCGCCCACGGTCTCCATGAACGTCGCCGAGAAGGGGTTCGCCTGGCGGCGGCTCGTGGTCCGGGGCACGCCGGGCCACGGATCGATGCCCTACGGCGCGGACAACGCCCTGCTCAAGGCGGCCGAGGTCGTCCGTCGCCTGCACGCCTACCGGCCGCCCACGGTGATCGACGAGCTGTGGCGCCAGCGGGTGGCGACCCTGGACCTCTCCCCGGCCACGAGGGCCGACCTGCTCGACCCGACCCGGGCCTACGACGCCATCGCCACCCTGGGAGGCTCGGCGGCGGCCGGGCACTTCCATGCCTGCACGCACACGACGTTCGCGCCGACGATGGCCCACGGTGGGGTGAAGACCAACGTCATCCCCGACCTCGTCGACCTCGACGTCGACATCCGCACCCTGCCCGGCGAGACGGCCGAGAGCGTGTCCGAGCACCTGCGCCTCGCCCTCGGCGAGCTCGCCGAGCACGTGGAGGTCTCGGCCCTCGCCGACAGCACGGCCACCAGCTCGCCGACGGGGACGCCCCTGTGGGAGGCCATGGCCGCTGCCTCCCGTGCCAGCTTCCCCGGCGCCCAGCTGGCGCCGGGGATGGTGGTCGGCTTCACCGACGCCCGCTTCTTCCGGGAGCGGGACGTGGTGGCCTACGGCGCCGGCCTGTTCTCACCGTCGCTCTCCGGCGCGGACTTCTCCGCCCGCTTCCACGGCAACAACGAGCGCGTCGACGTCGAGTCGCTCCGGCTCACCACCGAGTTCTACCTCCGGACGCTCGACCGCCTGTGGGCGTGACCGCGCCCATCGTCGGGCGGGGCCGGGGCGCTCTCGCCGTACCACCCGCGAAGGTCTGTGCACCGTGGCGGTGCAAGGTCCATCGCGCTTCCCTGGCCGGGGGACGCCGCGGCCCGCCCCCCGCTGATCGCCCAGACCGCCCCCCCGATCTGGGCAGGTGTGACGCCCCCGAACCCCGTGGGGCTACTCGTCCAGCGCCCTGACCACCAACGCCCGCGGCGCTCGCACTGGCGCCAGCCCGGGCGAATTGCCACGTGATCAGCCCGACAGGGCACTAACCTACCGCCCGCAAGCTCGGGGCACGGTTCGGCGCGGAGGGCGGACATGCAGCGGCTCATTCGTCAGGCGACGATGCTCGCCTTCCTCGCGCTGGCGGCGACGGTGTTGGTCACGACGGGGACGGTGGCGCCGGCCTCTGCCGCCCCCGGCGACAACCCCGTCGGCGCGCTCGAGTCGGCAGGACCGATGCCGGGAGAGGTGCGCCTCACCGGTTGGGCGGTGGACGCCAACTCCTCGGCGCCCCTGGACCTGCACGTCTACGCCGACGGCAACTTCATCGGCTACGGCAAGGCCGACGAGCACCGGCCCGACGTGGCCGCCAGCTACCCCTCGGCCGGGCCCGCCCACGGCTTCGACGTGACCCTGGGGCTCGGCCCCGGGCGGCACGTGGTGTGCGCCTTCGCCATCAACACCGGCCCGGGCGACACGAACACCCAGCTCGGTTGCATGGTCGTGGCCAACGACACGCCCTTCGGTTGGCTCGACGCCGCCACCCGGGTCGCCGAGGGGGTCCACCTGCAGGGCTGGTCGCTCGACCCCGTTGCCCTCGGGTCGGAGTCCCCGGTCTACGTCGCGATCGGCTGGGGCTGGTCGGGCATCGTGGCGGCCAACTCTCCCAAGGGACTCGACGCGGCGTACCCAGGTGCGGGGCCCGGCCACGGCTTCGACGTGGTCCTGCCCCTGCCCGCTCGCGAGGGGCCGGTACCCGTCTGCGTCTACGGCACCCGCGCCGGGCACTCCCTCTCGACCATCGCCTGCACCGAAGTCGACGCGAGCACCACGCCCTACGGCTCCCTCGACACTGTGCGCAGCGGCACCGACTCCATCCGCGTCACCGGTTGGGCGCTCGACCCCGACGCGGGCAACGGGCCGATCGCGGTGGAGATCCACACCGAGGGCGGTGCCACCTACGGCGCCCTGACGCTGTTGGCTCGGCCCGACGTCGCCGCCGCCCATCCCGGGTTCGGCGGCGCCCACGGCTTCTACATCGACCTCCCCGCCCACCACGCCGGCCGCATGGTCTGCGCGTACGCCGTCAACGTCGGGCCGGGGGGCAACCGCGAGCTCGGCTGCCAACGAGCCGGCACGCTGGTGCCCGCAGGTTCGGGGACGGGGCGCCGCATCGTCTACGCCAACCTCGACCAGTACGTCTGGCTGGTGGGCGCCGACGGGTTCGCCGACCGCTCCTACCTGGTGTCGGGCCGTTACCAGGACCCCGGGCCCGGCGTGTACCAGGTCTACGGCTTCATCCGCTACGCCAGCTCGGTCACCGAGGGCATCACCATGGACTACTTCGTGGCGTTCCACCCTGCCGGTGTTGGGTACGGGTTCCACGCGATCCCGGTGTACGCCGACGGCACCCCGCTCCAGAGCGAGTCCGAGCTGGGCTCGTTCCGGTCGGCAGGTTGCGTGCGCCAGGCCATGGGCGACGCCATCTACCTGTGGAACTGGGCCCAGATCGGCGATCCAGTGGTGGTGGTCTAGTCCGTGAGCAGCAGTCCGTGAGCAGCAGTCCGTGAGCAGCAGTCCGTGAGCAGCAGTCCGTGAGCAGCAACCTCGGCACCCTCTTCCGGCTCTCGACCTTCGGGGAGTCCCACGGGCCGGCCACGGGCGTGGTCGTCGACGGCTGCCCGCCGCGGTTGGCCCTCGACGTGCGCGAGGTCCAGCACGACCTCGACCGTCGTCGGCCGGGCCAGAGCCGCCTCGTCACCCAGCGCCAGGAGGCCGACCGGGCCGAGATCCTCTCGGGCGTCTTCGAAGGCCGCACGACCGGCACGCCCATCGCCATCCTCGTGCGCAACACCGACGCCCGCCCCGGCGCTTACGACCACCTGCGCGACGTGTACCGCCCCTCCCACGCCGACTGGACCTACGCCGCAAAGTACGGCCTGCGCGACCACCGCGGCGGTGGCCGGGCGTCGGCGCGCGAGACCATCGGGCGAGTCGCGGCGGGGGCCGTCGCCCGCAAGCTCCTGGCCAGCGCCGCCCAGGTCGAGGTGCTGGCCTGGGTCAGCGCCGTCCAGGACATCGAGGCCGAGGTCGACGCAGCCGGCGTCCGCCTCCCCGATGTCGAGGCCAGCCCGACGCGCTGCCCCGACCCCGTCGCCGCCGAGCGGATCGAGGCCGCCATCGACTGCGCTCGCCGCCAGGGCGACTCCCTGGGCGGCATCGTCACCTGCGTGGCGCGACGGGTCCCGCCCGGCCTCGGCGAGCCCGCTTTCGGCAAGCTGGACGCCGACCTCGCCGCCGCCCTGCTCTCCCTGCCCGCGGCCAAGGGCTTCGAGGTCGGCACGGGCTTCGCCGGCACCCGCCTCACCGGCCTCCAGCACAACGACAGCTTCCTGCCCGGCGCCTTCGGGCGGCCGCGCACCGCCACCAACCACTCCGGTGGGATCCAGGGCGGTATCAGCAACGGCGAGGACATCGTGCTGCGCGTCGCCTTCAAGCCGACAGCCACGATCGCCTCCGCCCAGCAGACCGTCGACGTGACTGGCGAGGCGGTCACGCTCGAGGCGAAGGGCCGTCACGACCCGTGCGTGCTGCCCCGTGCCGTGCCCCTCGTGGAGGCCATGACGACGCTCGTGCTCGCCGACCACCTGCTCCGCCAGCACGCCATCGACCTGCTCCCCCGCCTCGAAGGCGAGACCTGATCGACCCCTGCACCTGCTTGTGACTCGTTCCACACGAGTGGCGGGCACATTTGCGCACCCGTCGGCGTTGGATGCCGGCGACTTACCTCTAGGATGCCCGGCGACCTTCCGGGGGGACCGGTTGAGAGGCCACAGGCCAGCATGACTGACGACGACGACATCCAAGACAGCGACGAGGAGCTCGGGAACGAGGACCTCGTCGAACCAGACATCGACGAGGACGACGACGAGCTCGACGCCGACGCCATCGAGGAGGACGACGACGAGGGCGACTTCGTCACCGAGCTCGCCGACGAGGAAGAGGAAGAGACAGAGGAAGAGGCCCCCAGCAAGGACAAGGCCAAGCCGGCGGCGCGCTCCAGGACGGGCGACGAGAAGGAGGACGAGGACGAGGAGGAGCTCGACCCCGACGACGTCGAAGCCGACCTCGACACCATCCTCAAGGACCGCCTCGAGGCCTACGACGAGAGCGAAGAGGACGAGGAGGAGGAGAACGCCGTCCTCGTCACCGAGGAGGGCGGCCTCGCCCAGAAGCGCGAGGGCGAGTTCCCCTGCCCCTCCTGCTTCCTCCTCGTCAACGTGAAGCAGGTGGCGCGCACGGGCTACTGCCCGCACTGCGGGGACCCCATCCAGGTGCCGGCCGCGCTCAGCTAGCCCGGCCGCCCCCGACGACACCCCACGCTGAGATGGCCCGGGCCCGCCTCGACGCCACCCTTCGACGGGTCGGGTCCCGAGCCATCGCTCCGGCGTCCCGCTTGTTCCGGGGCGCCGCGCCCTCGCCCTCCCTCCCTGAACGCGACCAGCGCAAGCTCATCGAGCAGCTGCGCGCCTGCCTCGAGCCCCTGCTCGGCGCGGCCATCGCCCGAAGCCGCGCCGCCGAGGTGGCCGAGGTCTACCTGACCCTCGACGACGTCGGGCGGCGACGCTTCTTCGCCCTTCTGGCCGAGCACTGCAGGCCGGACCGCGCCACGGTCGACGTCGCCGTGGGCCATTACGCCGCAACGGCGGCGCGCCCGGGGCGCAGCGCCGATCTCGCCGCCGCTGAAGCAGACCTGAGGCTGGCGCTCGTACCCGGTTGGGAGCGGCTCTTCCGGTCCTTCTGCGGCCTCGACGAGGGCGTGAAGTTCGCCGTGGACCTCCGTGCCGACCTCTTGCGCGCCCGCCGCGAGCCCGAGACGGTCGATCCGGACGCCGCCCTCGAGCGCCTCGACCGCGACCTGCGGGGCGTACTCGAAGCGGCCTTCGACGTGGGCCTGCTCGAGCTGCGCCGCGTCACCTGGGCCACGCCGGCCTCGGTGCTGGAGAAGCTCATCGAGTACGAGGCCGTACACGAGATCACGTCCTGGGCCGACCTGAAGAACCGCCTCGGGGCCGACCGGCGGTGCTACGCCTTCTTCCACCCCGGCATGCCCGACGAGCCGCTGATCTTCGTAGAGGTGGCCCTGGCCCACGGCATGGCCGCCGAGATCGGCCCGCTCCTCGACCTGAGCGCCCCCGTGGCTGACGCCGAGGCCGCCGACACGGCGGTCTTCTACTCGATCTCGGCCTGCCAGGCCGGCCTGGCCGGCGTGAGCCTGGGCGATTACCTCCTCAAGTGGGTCGTCGCCGACCTCCAGCACGACCTGCCCGGACTACGCCGCTTCGCCACGCTCTCGCCCATCCCCGGCCTGCGGGCCTGGCTCGAGCGCCAGCTGGCCGAGGACCCGACCGGGCTCGTCGGCCTCCTCGGCGACGACCAACGCAGCCGGCTCGCCGAACAGGGCGGGGGCGACCCCGAGGCCGCGCTGGCCCGCCTGGTGCAGGGCCCGGACTGGGTGGAGGAAGACGGTGTGGCCGCGGCGGTGCGGCCGGCGCTCCTGCGCCTCGGGGCGCACTACCTCGTCAGGGAGACCCGGGAGGGCCGGGCGCGGGACCGGGTCGCCAACTTCCACCTCACCAACGGGGCGCGGGTCGAGCGGCTGAACTGGCTGGGCAACCCTGGCCCCACGGGCATGGCCGAGTCCCTCGGGCTGATGGTGAACTACCGCTACGACCCGGACCGGATCGAGGCGAACCACGTCGACTACGTGTTGCGGGGCCGCGTGCCCACCTCCTCGACCGTCTCCCGACTGCTCGGCTGATGCGCGGCCACATCGCGCGACAGGGCCACGTCGCGGGCCTGCACCGAGAACGGCCAGCGGTGGTTGGTGCCCTGTCCAGCGACGGTGAGCGCGGCTCTAGCCGAGGCGCAAGGTCGTGAGAGGCGCGAAGCTTCTGCACCGTTGCGGTGCAAGATCCTTCGCGGGTCGCCTGGCCGGGGCGACGCCGCCGCCCGCCCAACTGCTGCGCGAATGCCATACCCCAGCGGCACGCGCCGTCCACTACCCGAGCGCGAGCATCGCCTCGGCGACCTCGCCGGCCGCCGCATCGGGGATCGCAGTGGCGGCCTCCTCGAGGACGAGCAACCGCGACCCGGGGATCTCGCGCGCGATCGTCTCGCCGTTGCCGACGGGGAAGAACGGGTCGCGGCGGCCGTGCACGACGAGCGTGGAGACCTCGATCTCGGGCAGACGCTCGCGCCAGCGGGGTTTGCAATTGAGCTTGGTGAACACCATGCCCATCTGGTTGGCCATCTGGACCGGGGGTGCGGTGCCGGGCGTGCGGTCCCAGATGCGCGCGGCGATCGAGCGCGCGGCGACGGGGTCGTCGCCGAGGATCTCCGCGCCGGCGGCGGCGAACTCCGCCACCGCCTCGCGGTCGGTCCAGTCCGGCATCGGCTGCGCGAACAGCCGGCTCATCGTCGCCTGGTCATGATCGGGAAGGTCATCGTCAGGCCACGTTCCCGTCGCCGGCCGCCGCCACGCCGCCTCCATCATCTCGTAGGTCACCCGGCCAAAGAGCAGGGCATCGGCACGTTCCAGCTCGGCGGCCCAATAGCGATGCGACTCCTCGTCCGGGATCATCACCTGGTGATCGCAGCAGCCGTCGAGGGTGACGTTGATCGAGCATCGGAGCGGTCTCATAGGTTGCTCTCCCTTGCTGCGGTCGCAGGCACCTGGCGGACCTCAATCAGACCGGCGCCGCCGCCATTTCTCATCGGTCCCCCGGGTCGGACCTGCTGGGAGGGCGCGAGGATCGCACCCTCCCCCCGTAGCACCGAAGGACGGCGCCCTGTCCCCGAAGTGCCGGTCGAGGGCAGCACCGGCAGGGCTGTCGTGTCCCCCACCGCCAGCACCCTGCGTGAGGAGATGGCCGTGAGTGGGCAGCGTCTGCTGGCCGCCAGCGGGCAGATTCCGATGGCCGCCCACCCAACGGCACGGCCTTGGGGACCGAGCAGATCTAGGCTTAGGCCCCCGGTGTGGCGAAAGGTGGGCTCGGGTGGGCGTGACCGGCGGTCGGCCGAGGTGACCACGTCGGGGGCGGCGTGGGTGCCGCGAGCCGCTGGCGGCTTCGTGCTCGCCGCCGGAGCGGCCAGCCTGCTCCTCGCCCAGCTGAGCGCCGGCCCGGGCACGGGCGTCGACACGAGCGGGCTGTGGCTCCTGGGCCTGCTCGGAGCCTTGTTGTGCGTCCTTGCCTGGGTTGTGCCCTGGGACGCGCTGCCCGCGGGCAGCTCGCTCGCCACCCCGGTCGCCGCCCTCGGCCTCCTCCTGCTCGTCGACCGGCTCGGCGACCTCACCACGAACCCCGGCGCCGCCGCCGCCTACCCCGTCTACCTGCTGCTCGTGCTGACCTGGGTCGGCCTGAGCCAGCCCCGCCGCACAGCCCTCGCCTTCTCGCTCTGCGTGGGCTCAGTGGCCGCCTACGTGCTCACCCGCCACGCCGGGCCCGCCCTCGAGGTGTGGTCGCTCGCCGTCATCCTGCCCACCGGCGTGATCCTCGGCGAGACGGCGGCTTGGCTCGCCGCCCGGGGCCAGGCCCTGGACCGGCGCGAGCTGCGCCGCGCCGGCGACCTCCAGCGGCTCACCGAGTTCCTGGCCGGCCTCGCCGCCGAGGACGACCTCGACGCCGCCGCCGTCCTCGTCGCCCGGGAGGCCACGGCCCTCTTCGGCTGCCCCGGCGCGTCCGTCGAGCTCAGCTCGGCCGAGGGCAAGCGCGCCGCCGCCGAGCACGGCCGCCTGGAGGGCCCGGCCACGTCGGTCCCCCTGGTCGGGGGGCGGCGGGAGGTCGGCCGGGTGGAGCTCTTCCTCGGGCGGCAGCATGACGACACGGCGGCGGACGGCTACCTCGAGGGCCTGGCCCGGCTCTTCGCCATCCAGGTGGGTACGACCGTCGCCCAGCTCCACACCATCAACGAGCTCGGGCGCGCCGCCCGCCGCGACGCCCTCACGGGCACGGGCAACCGCCGCCACGCCACCGAGCTGCTCGGCACGCTGCGCCCGGGCGACGCCCTCCTCGTCGTCGACCTCGACCGGTTCAAGTCCGTCAACGACACCTGGGGGCACCGGGCCGGCGACGAGGTGCTGCACCACCTCGGCACCTACCTCCAGGCCTGCGTGCGCAGCTCCGACGACGTGGCCCGCCTCGGCGGGGACGAGTTCGTCGTGGTGGCGCGGGCGGCGGGGCGGGACGTCACGGGGACGGCTGAACGCCTGCTTCGGGGGTGGCGCCAGGGCGGGCACCGGACGACGGTCAGCATCGGGGTCGCCCTGCACCGGCCCGACGGCGCCGCCGAGGACACCTTCGACCGGGCCGACGCCGCCCTCTACGAGGCCAAGTCCCAGGGGCGCGACCGGGTCGCCCTGGCCGACGGCTGATCCCGCGCCCGCCCCGCCGGCGGGAGGCTCAGCCCCGGCGGCCCCCCGCCGCTGGCGAGGGGCCGGGTGGGCCCTCGCCGGAGGGCGCCGGCACTGACGAGCGCAGGTCCTCTGACGGGTGCGTGCCTTCTGACGAGCGGGCGCCGCGGTCGCCGGGGAGCTCCACGATGGCGGCGTCCACCTCGTCCTTGACGCCGGCGAGGGGCAGGATGTTCAGCACGCCCTGGCCGTCGCGCAGCAGGTCGATGATCTCCTCGCCGGTGCGCACGAGCACCGAGGACCTGCCGTTGATGACCAGGTTGACGCTGGTCACGTCCTCGCCGAGGTGGTCGCGCAGGTAGCGGAAGGCGTCACGTACCGACTCGAGGCGGATGCCGGCGTCGAGCAGGTTCTTGACGACCTTCAGCTCGAGCAGGTCGCGGTAGGAGTAACGGCGCCGGGACCCCGACCCGGTGGCGTCGGCCAGGCTGGGCCGGATCAGGTCGGTCCGGGCCCAGTAGTCGAGCTGGCGGTAGGTGATACCCACGATCTCGGCCGCCCGGCGACCGCTGAACCCCTCGTCGACCACGCCCTGCCTCGCCACGTCCGGCTCCTCGCCACGTTGCGCCCTCGCTCCACCTGCAGGCCCTCCGCCCGCTGGTGGCCCTCCGTCCGCTGGTGCCCCAGAGCCTGTCCGCTCCCGGCCGCTCGGGCCGTTCGCTTCGCTCCTCGGGGTCACACGGGCGGAATTACGGGCATGTCGGCCCGCACAGGCTAGAGGTGGCCCGCGGTGCCCGTCAACGGCCCCGGGCCGTCGGCGACCAGCGGGCCGGGGCGAGGAGCTTCAGGACGCGAAGTCCTCGGGGTTCACCGAGTCGATGAACTGCTTGAACTGCTCGACCATCTCGTCCTGGTCCGCAGCGGGGCGCTCCTCGGGGTAGGCGGCCTCGTCGAGCACGGCCTCCTCCACGAAGATCGGCGTGCCGGTGCGGGCGGCGAGGGCGATGGCGTCAGACGGCCGGCTCGACACCGTGTGGGGGCCGGCGGAGGCCCGCAGGTGCAGCTCGGCGTAGAAGGTGCGATTCCTGAGCTCGGTCACGACGACCTGCTCGACGGTGATGCCCAGCTCCTCGAGCACGTTCTTGATCAGGTCGTGGGTCATGGGGCGCGGCGTCTCGATCCGCTCGAGGGCGTAGGCGATGGCCGTCGCCTCGGAGTTGCCGATGAGGATGGGCAGAAGGCGGCGGCCACCGGTCCGCTCACGCAGCAGCACCACAGAGGACGTCGCCTCCACTCGGACCGTGACGAGCTCCACTTCGACCATCGACTTCAGAACCTACCCTGCCGGCGACAGGTCCACGACCCCTCCGGGCAAGCCCTCACAGGACCGCCCGTCCGATCGGCGCCTTCAGTCGCCGCCCAGGAACTCGCGCATGGCCTTGCGCAGGAGCACCCGGCGCATCTCGTCGCCGAGGTCGCCCAGCTCGGCGAGGGTGTTCTGGGCGCGACTGCCCTCGCCGCGGCCCCGTTGGCGCAGCAGCGGGGCGACGACCTGCTCGAAGAGGCCCAGCTCGCGGTCGACCGTGGTGCGGTAGAGCCGCAGGTGGCGAGGCTCGATGCCGTGGTGGCGGAAGCGGGCGGCGAGGCGGGCGGCCGCCAGGGCATCCTCGTCGTAGAGGACCTCGGCCCCGATCTGGCGCCCGGCCAGGAGCCCGAACCGTTGGAGGTCGCGCAGCAGGTCGAGGTCGAGGTCGGCGGCGACGGCCAGCTCCTCGAGGCTGAGGCGGCACTCCTCCCCCGCCCGCTCCGCCGGCGCGTCGCCACCGCCGGGCCGGCCCGGCGCCGCCCCCTGCTCGGCGTCACCGTGCCCACCGGCGTCGCTGCTACGGCCAGCGTCGCCAGCCGGCGCGGGGCCGGGCGCGGGGGACGGAGTTGGCGACGTTGCGCCGCCCCTGGGGCCCGGCTGGTCCGGG
>WHTX01000139.1:4213-12590 GCA_009377505.1 Acidimicrobiia bacterium | reverse complement strand
ATCCCGGCCAGGACCGCGGCGAGGGCGGCGCTGGGCGCGAGGAGGACCAGGCGAGGCCGGCGGGCGGCAAGTCGCGAGGTGGCGGCGTTGCGGGGCCGGCTGGCGAGCACCAGGGCGATGCCGAACAGGGTGATCGCCAAGTAGGGGCCCCGGCCGACCCACTGGTTGGCCGGGCGGCCGAGCACGCCAGGGGTCGAGAGGCCGTGGGCCACCATGAGCAGGCCGACGCAAAGGCAGCCGAGCGCCAGCCACACGGGGCCGGCGTGGGACAGGCGGGCACCTGCCCGCCCGGCGACGACGGCGACGACCAAGGCGCAAGCGGCGATGGCCGACACCACCACCAGGTGGAACGAGGCGCTGCGCAGCACCAGGTCGACGGCCTGGGCGCGCTTCAACGCCACGAGCACCAGCAGCGGGCCGACCAGGGGGATCAGCAGCCCGAACCAGGCTCGGAACCTCGTGCGCGTCACCTGGCACTTGTCGGTCGCGGTTGGCCGC
Organism: Acidimicrobiia bacterium; assembly: GCA_009377505.1. GTDB lineage: Bacteria > Actinomycetota > Acidimicrobiia > Acidimicrobiales > CAIXPF01 > WHTX01. Next base: position 12,092 of record WHTX01000139.1, on the reverse strand, counting down.
GCCTTGAGGGCGTGACGGCTCGTGTCGACGTGCACGTGGCGGGCCCACGGTCAGAGGGCGCCGTCCTCCCAGGGGCCCCAGATGGCGATGGTGACGCCCAGGTCGCCCGAAGCCGGCGGGACCACGTCAGGCCCGGCCGTGTCGCCCTGCACGTTGACGAACAAGGTGCGCCCGTTCGGGCTCCAGCAGGCGCCGGCCCACTCCCGGCCGTTGGTGATGTTCTCGGCCAGGTCGAAGATGCGCCCGTCTGGGGTGAGGCCCCGCAGGAAGAGGTTGTCGCTGCCGCCGTCCTCGCAGAGCAGCACGCCGCCGCGGGGCGTGACGTTGACGTTGTCGGGCGAGTCGAGCACGTCGACGGAGGGGGACTCGAAGACGAGCTTCAGCACGCCGCCGGTGCGCCCCACCGGCGTGTACTGCCAGATCTGGCCGGAGCCGGCCTCGCCCCCATCGGTCGACGCGAAGGTGATGGCGCCGTTGGCGTGCCAGCAGCCCTCGAGCCGGGAGAACGAGGCGCAGCCGAGGGCCAGGCCCGACTCGACGAGGGCCGCGCCGTTCGTGTCGGCCTCAGCGGGGTCGGGGTCGGGCAGGTCGCGCCACTCGACAAGCAGCTCCTGGTCGACGGTCTGGCCGGCGGCGGTGTCGTAGCCGTCCTGGCCGGTGACGGCCAGCATCTGCAGGGTCCCCTCGGAGAGGTCGCCGTAGCTGGCGGGCACGAAGCGGTAGAAGCCGGAGGCCTCGTCGCCGTCCTCGGTCAGGTGCACGTACCCGCTCCAGGGGTCGACGGCGATGGCCTCGTGGGCGAACCGGCCGAGCGCGGGCAGGGCCACCGCCTCGACCTGCTCCTCGGCGTCGCCCGACACCTCGAACACGTAGCCGTGGGCCTTCGCCCACCCGCCGCTGCCGGTGAACTCGCCCCCCTCGGGATCGGCCACGAACTCGCCGGTGCCGTCGGTCGTCTCCTCGCAGGTGACCCAGGTGCCCCACGGGGTCGGCCCGCCGGCGCAGTTGACGAACGTGCCCCCGAGGCTGACGAAGTCCTTGACCAGGTCGATCGAGCCGTCCTCGTGCTGCGCGACCTCGAGGGAGGTGGTGCCTGCTCCCGCCGTGGGGTCGTAGGCCTTGTCAGGGTCGCCCTTGACGGTGGCGGTCCGGGAGTCGTTGCGGTCCTCGTGGTTGCGGACCAGGCGAATGTTGCCGTTGGACAGTGGGAAAGAGGCCATACCGTCGTGCGCCTTGGGCGTGGGGTGCCCGTCGGCCATGGTCGAGCCTTCGATGCCGAAGACGGCGAAGGCGAACCCTGCCGGCAGGTTGAGCGCCCAGCCCGAGCCGTTGGGGTCCTCCACGGAGGCGAGGGGCCCGTACCCGCCTTCCCCGGCGCCGGCGGTGGCGGGCGGGTGGCCGGCGGTCGCGGCGGCGCCGAGGGCGTCGAGGGGGTTGAAGACGGCGATGGTGCCGACACCGGCGGCGCCAGCGGCGATGAAGCGACGACGAGAGAACAGCGGACGGTCTGCCAAGGTCATGGCGCGGACCCTAAGAACGCCCCGCAACGGGACCATGACCAGCTCGTGTCCGGCCACCGACGCCGCGCTGAACGCTCGGGGGCCGGGCCCTGCACCCGGGCCGCGGAACTTCGAAGGATCCTCCACCACCACGGTGCACGAACCTTCGCGCCGGTCACGAGCAGCAGGGTCCTCGCCACCACGGGCATCGCTGTCAGCCGGGCAGTGCTCGGGCCTGCGGCTGTGGCCTCAAGCCTGGTCGGCGGCGCGCTGCAACGCCGCGCAATCGATCTTCCCCATGCTGAGCATCGCCTTCATGACACGTTGCGCCTTCTCGACGTCCGGGTCGCGAACCAGCTCGTCCAGGAGCACGGGAACGATCTGCCAGGACACGCCGAACTTGTCCTTCACCCAGCCGCACGGGCCCTCTTGCCCGCCGTCGGAGAACCTTTCCCAGAACCGATCGACCTCATCTTGGGACTCGCAGTTCACCTGGAACGAGATCGCCTCGTCGAAGGTGAACTGCGGGCCGCCGTTCAGCGCGAGGAACTCTTGCCCGTCGAGCTCGAAGGTCACCGTCATGGCCATGCCTTCGGGCCGTGGGCCAGCGGAGCCGTAGTGGGTGACGTGCAAGATCCGCGAGTTCTCGAAGATGCTGGTGTAGAGCGTCGCCGCCGCCTCGCCGTCGGTGTCGAACCACAGGCATGGGGTGATCTTGGTCAGTGTCGCCATCGCCTCGTCCTCGCTCTCGACCCCGCACGGGGCGGGGCTGGTCTCGTGTCAGAGACGAGCGAGCGGGCGCGAGCTCATCGCTCGGCGGGCACGGGCTCGGCGGGGGCGGGAGTCGAGGCGACCGTCCCGGAAATGTCCGCCGTCCAAACGTTCATGAGAGGTAGCGGCCGTTGGCGAACATGCCGGTGAACACCACCAGGGCAACAGCCGAGAGCGGGAGGACACTGCGGCGGATCAACCGATGGTCGGCGAGGACCGAGCCCAGCACGGCGAAGGCGGGGAACGCGCCGAGCAGGTACCGGCCCATGCCTTGGAAGTCCTTGCTACCGACGGCGGGGACGATCACCAACACTGCGACGTACGCGCTGTAGCGCCAGCCGAAGCGGTGCGCCACGGCGGGAATGGTGAGCACGGCGAGGCCGGCCAGGGCCCCCTGGATGAGCAGGCCGTGTGTGTAGAACAGGTCGGGTTCGCGGCGCACCCACAGGTACAGGTCGCGCTTCAACCACGTGCGCCAGCCCGACGGCTGCCCCCAGGCGTCCTGCACCGTCTTGAACAGCAGCGGGTCGTCGAAGCGCGACCAGAGATAGGCCGAGAACGCAGCCAGCCCCATGACGGAGAGCAGCACGCCGGCATCGCGGGGCCGGAGTTGGGACAGGTCGACGCGCAGGTGCCACCCGTCGGCACGGGTCACCACCCGGCGCCGCTCGAGCACCCCGACGACAAGGCCGACCACCACTGCAACCCCCACGAGCCGCGTGCCCGTGGCGACGGCCCCGGCGACGCCGGCCAGCACCATCCGGTCGCGCTCGAAGAACAGGAAGGCGAGCAGGGCGCACAGGAGGAAGAGCGCATCGCCGTAGACCGCGCCGTACAGGTAGTACGCATACGGGTAGACGGCCAGGCAGGTCACCGCCGTGATGGCGACTGACGAGCCGAGGCGGTCGCGGCACCAGCAGTAGAACGCGACCAGCGCACCCGCGCCGCAGGCGATGGTGACGACGATGCCGGCGAGGACGGTGTTGTCGATCAGACCGCCAACACCCCGCATCGCCAGCGCGTAGGCGGGGAAGAAGGCCACCGTCGACTGTCGGCCGGGCACGTAGCTGTACCCGTGGTCGGCGATCATCGTGTACCAACCGGCGTCGTAGCGCACCCAGCCGTCCCAGAACCATGACCCAGCGAATGCGGCGGGCGGTCGGACAGCCTCGGTGTAGGTGGCCGTGACCTGCCAGCTCACCACCAACAGCACGGCGAGCACGGCGCTGTAGACGAGCAGAGGGGCCGCCCATCGCCGCCGCAACAGACCTGGCTCACCGGTCAGGTCGTCGACGTCCGCAGCTGTCACCGGCCGGCACGCTACATGAGCAGTCGCCCACTCCACGCGAGTCCCAAGCGCGGCTGGCGCACCCGCGCCGCATACTCCCGACCGATCGGTACCCGCCTTCGGCTAGGCGGGGACGGACAGCGAGGTCACCGGCCCCCCGGCCAGCGTCGGCCCCTCGGTGTGCAGGTGGCAGGCCACCTGGCCGCCGCCCTGCACCGCCGTCCAATCCGGGAACTGCTCCCGACAGCTCGCCATGACGTACGGGCAGCGGTTGCTGAAGGGGCATCCCTGTTGGGGCGTCTCCCCGGTGACGGCGGCCGCCTGGTCGACCGACAGCTTCTGGCGCAGGGCGCGCTGGGCGCGTTGCTTGACGGGGTCGGCATCGGGGATGGAGGCGAGCAGCAGCTCGGTGTAGGGATGCGCGGGCTGCTCGCAGACCCGGTCTGCCGGGCCCTCCTCGACGATGCGGCTGCGGTACATCACGTAGATCCGCCGGCTGACGTGGCGGACGACGGCCAGGTCATGGGCGATCAGCAGGTAGGCCGCACCCGTCTCGCCCTGCAACTTCTCCAGCAGGTTGATGACCTGGCTCTGGGTGGAGACGTCGAGCGCGGAGACCGGCTCGTCGAGCACGATCAACTGCGGCTCCGAGGCCAGTGCCCGGGCCACGGCGATGCGCTGCCGCTGCCCGCCCGAGAACTCGTAGGGATAGCGCTCGAGGTGGTGGGCGGCGAGGCCCACCTGCTCCAGCAGCTCCGCCGCCCGACGACGGCGGGCCGCCGCGCCCATGCCGAAGTGCAGCTTCAACGGCTCGCCGATGAGGTCGCCGACGATGATCGAAGGGTTGAGCGAGGCCACCGGGTCCTGGAAGACGACCTGGACCTCCCGCCGGTAGGAGCGAGGCACCTTCCGGCCGAAGTTCGTCACGTCGTACGCGCCGAGGCGGATCGTGCCGGCCGAGGCTCGCACGAAGCGGAGGACGCCCTTGCCCATGGTGGTCTTGCCCGAGCCCGACTCGCCGACCAGCCCGACCGTCTCCCGGTCGTCGACGTGCAGGCTGGCGTCCACCACAGCGCGCACGTCCGGCCCGCGTCCCCCGGCCAGCAGGCCGCCCGAACCGGGGAAGGTGATGGACAGGTGCTGGATGTCGAGCAGCGCCTCCCCCGAGGGCGTCGCGCCCGCCGGGGCACCGGCGCCGGCGTCGGTCGCGTGCGCCATCAGCCCGCCACCTCCTCGACCGGTACCGCCAGTTCGGCGACGGCCGCCTCGCGGTCCGCCACCCCCCGCAGCGTCAGCTCGTCGGCCCGGGCACAACGGTGGCCCCGCCCGCTGCCGTCGAGGACGAGCGGCACGGGCCCGGCGCGGCACTCGTCAGCTGCGTAGCGGCAACGCGGGGCGAAGTGGCAGCCGACCGGCCACTCCCACGGCGGCGGCACCACGCCGGGGATGGTCGGCAGCGTGCCCACCCGACGCTCGTTGCGGGGCACCGCCACGAGCAGGCCTTCGGTGTAGGGATGGCGCGGGGCGCGGAACACGTCGGCCAGGGGGCCGGTCTCGATGATCTGGCCGGCGTACATGACCGCGCCGCGGTCGGCCACGTCGGCGACCACCCCGAGGTCGTGGGTGATGAGCAGGATCGACATGCCGAACTCGCGGCGAAGGTCGAGGAGCAGGTCGAGCACCTGGCCCTGCACGGTCACGTCGAGGGCGGTGGTCGGCTCGTCCGCGATGAGCAGCTTGGGCTCGCAGGCCAGCGCTATGGCGATCATCACCCGCTGCGCCATGCCCCCGGAGTACTGGTGGGGGTAGTCCCCGAGGCGCTTGCCGGCCTGGGGGATGCCGACCAGGTCCAACAGCTCGGCGGCCCGGGCCCGGGCCTGCTTCTTGGACATGCCGAGGTGGGTGCGCAGGGGCTCGGACACCTGGTCGCCGATCGTGTACGCCGGGTTCAGGGAGGCCGACGGCTCCTGGAAGATGACGCCGATGTCCTTGCCGCGGATCTTGCGCATCTCCTTGAACGGCAGGCCCACGAGGTCCCGGCCGCCGAGCGTGATGGACGAGGCCGTCACCCGGCCGGGATCGGGCACCAGGCCGAGCATGGCCAGCGCGGTGATGGACTTGCCAGAGCCCGACTCGCCCACCAGCGCCAGGACCTCCCCCGCCTCGATGTCGAGGGAGACGTTCTGCACCACGGCGACCTCGCCGCCGGAGGGACGGGGGAAGGTGACGGTCAGGTCGCGCACCACGACCAGCGCACCGGGCTCGGGGGGCGGCGCGCTGCCGGCCTCCTTGACGACCGCCACGCGGGCGACCTGGCCCACCCCGAGGCGCCCGCCCCGGGCCTCGCGGGCGAAGGCGTCGCGCAGGCCGTCGCCCACGGCGTTGAGGGCCAGCACCGTCAGGAACAGGGCGATGCCCGCCGGCCACGCCTGGAAGGCGTCGCGGTCGATCACCTGGGAGGCGGAGCGCAACATGATGCCCCAACTGACCTGGTCGGCCCCGGCCCCCAGGCCGAGGAGGGAGAGCCCGGCCTCGATCAGCACCGAGGCGGCGAGCAGCAGGGTGGACTGCACGATGAGGGCGGGGGCGACGTTGGGCAGGATGTGGCGCCACATGATGCGGTTGTCCGAGGCGCCAGCGGCGCGGGCGCCGTCGACGTACAGCTCGGCCCGGGCGCCGAGCACCTCGGCCCGGGCGAGGCGGATGATCGCCATGGCGTAGACGAAGCCGACGGCGAACATCGCCTTCTGGATGCCCGGCCCCGTGGCGGCGATGATGGCCATGGCCATCATGGTCGTGGGCACGGCGACGATCGCCTCGACGACGCGCATCGTGAAACGGTCGGTCCAACCCCCGAAGTAGCCGATGAAGAGGCCGATCGGGAGTCCGATGACGAGCGACACCGCCACGGCTTCGATACCGGCCAAGAGTGCCAGCCGGGTGCCGTAGACCACCCGGCTGAACTGGTCGAGCCCGGTGCCGTCCGTGCCGAGCCAGTGGTCCCCGCTCGGCGGCAGGAACGCGCTGCTCAGGCCGCCGGCCGCCAGGTTCGGGTCGTAGGGCGCGATGAGCGGGGCGAAGATGGCCACGATGACCAGCAACAGCACGAAGCTGGCTCCGGCCATGGCCACCTTGTTGCGCAGGAAGCGCCGGGCGAAGCGCTTGCGGCCGCTCATGCCGCCCACCGCGCCCAGCTGCTGGTCCGTCAGGGTCGAGCCCTCGGTGGCGATGATCGGCGTTGCCACGCCTACGTCCGCACCTTCGGGTTGAGCCAGCCGTAGACCACGTCGAGGAAGAGGTTGACGAGGACGACCAAGGTGGCCGCGATCATGATGAAGGCGATGACCACCGGCGAGTTGTTCTTGAGGACGGCGCCGACGCCCCAGTTCCCGAGCCCGGGGATGTTGTAGATGATCTCCAGGAAAACGGTGCCGCCGAGCAGCGTCGAGACCTGGAAGCCGACGACGGTCACGATGGGGGCCGCGGCGTTCTTGAGGGCGTGCTTGAAGATGACCTTCCGCATGGGGAGGCCCTTGGCCAAGGCCGTGCGGACGTAGTCCTGTTGCAGGACGCCGATCATCGCGCTGCGGATCTGTCGGGTGAACGAGGCGCTCGCCGCCGCTCCGAGCGCCAATGACGGGATGATGAGGCTCTTCACCCAGAGCGAGAAACTCAGGTCCTGGCCGGGGGGCCAGATGGCGGGCAACAACTGGCGGTTCACCGCCAGGGCGGAGACGAGGATGAGGCCGATCCAGAAGCTGGGCAGGGCGAGGCCCACCGAGGCGCCCACGGTCAGCACTCGGTCGGTCGGCCGTCCCGCGCGCAGCGCGCTGAGGATCCCGCAGAACAGCCCGACGGTCAGCGAGACGGTGAGCGCGCCCGCCATCATCGCCAAGGTGATCGGCGCCCGGCTCCGTATGGCGGACGTGACCGGCTCCTGCGTGTAGACGTCGTTGCCGAGGTCACCGCGGACGGCTCCTCCCAACCAGTCGAAGTACCGCTGCACCGCAGGCTCGTTCAACCCCAGCTGCTCGCGGATGGCGTCGATCTGCGCCTGGCTGGCCTCCTGGGACCCCAACAGGAGCTCCGCGGGGTCGACCGGGTTCACCTGGTTCAGCCCGAATGCCACGACCGACACGAGGAAGAGCAGCGGGATGATGGCCACGGCCCGCACCGCGAGGAGCTTCAGCACGGCGGCCTCCCTTCGGTCGTCGTGTCGCCGATCAGTTGTCGCTGACCCAGAGGCCGTGCGGGTGCGGGGACGGCTGCTCCCCGCCGAGGTAGGCGTCGCCGTGCACGTTCTCACCGAGGAAGGCGATGA
>WHTX01000139.1:0-4203 GCA_009377505.1 Acidimicrobiia bacterium | reverse complement strand
CCGGTGTGGCCCATGGGCATGAGGATGTGCTTGTCGATCGTCTCCCGCTGGATCTGGTCCCACAGCGGCTTCGCCTCGTCGTCCTCCATGGCCGCGGCCTCCATGACCTTGGCCGCGAGGTCAGCCGTGTCCGTCGCCTTGAACGGGTTGTAGGTGCCCGCGTTGGAGATGTACTGGGAGAACTGCGTGTACGGGTGGGTCTGGCGCGGCAGGGCGTAACCGATCGCCCACTTCCCTTGGCGGTACTCCGCGGCGATCACGCCGGACTGCACCTGGACGAGCTCCACCTCGATGCCACCCGGGGCGAGCATCTGCGCCAGGGCGCCGAGCTTCTGGTCGAGCGCGGCGTAGCTGGGGACGCGGACCGTGAAGCCGTCGGGGTGGCCGGCCTCCTCCAGCAGCGACTTGGCCTTCTCGACGTCGACCTCCCGAATGGTGTCGAGCGCTGGGTCGTGCCACTTGATGCCCGGCGGGAAGAGCCCGGCGACGGCGGAGCCCTCGCCGTTGTGCACCGCCGAGAGGTAGCCCTCGCGGTCGATCAACCAGGAGATCGCCTCCCGTACCTTCGGGTCGGCCAACTCGGGCTGGATCGCCCCGGTGCGGTCCATGATGACCACGCCCTCCATCGTGACGGGGAACGCGATCGACTTGAACCCGGCCGCCTCCAGGTCCGCCTTCCGGGCGATGGCGCCGTCGTCGACGATGTCGATCTGGCCGGACTCGAGGGCGTTGTGGCGGGCGTTGATGTCGTTGATGTGGGTGATGACGATCTGCTGGATGTGGACCACGTCGGGGTTCCAGTAGTTCGGGTTGGCGTTGTAAGTCTCGCTCTGCTGGGGGACCGACGCCGACTCGTCCCAGATCCACCCGCCCGAACCGGCCGGGCTCCGGCTGAGGTCGGCGCCCGAGTCGATGGCCGGGCCCGACACCATCATCCCGGCGTTGTTCGACATCTCGACGGGGAACGCCGGCGACGGCGTCGAGAACTTCACGTCGACCGTGTAGGGATCGACGACGACGACCTCGCTGATGGGGGCCACGACGGCGGCGTGCGGGCTGGCCTTGTCGGCCTTCGTGCGATCGAGGTTCTTCTTCACGACGGTGGCGTCGAAGGCCGAGCCGTCGTGGAACGTGACGTCGTCGCGCAGCGTGAACCGCCAGGTCAGGGGGTCGGGGCGCTCCCAGCTGGTGGCCAGCCAGGGCTCCGCCTCCCCTTCGGCGTTCTGCATCGTGAGCGCGTCGTACATCGGGTAGAACCACACGCCCTTGAAGTTCGTGTCTCGCTGGGGGTCCAGGCTCAGCGGGTAGAGCGTCGAGGACATGCGCAGCACGCCCGTCGGCGTGGCCGGCGGCTCGCCGGTCTCCTCCGTCGTGGACGAGGCCGACGAGCCCGCGGTCTCCGCGCTGCCGCCCCCGTCGTCGCCGCCGCCGCAGGCCACGGCGACCAGGGCGGTCGCTGCCATCACCGCCCCGAGGCGCGCCGGCAGACGCCACTTCTTGACCATCGGGTTCCTCCCCGTAACTTCCCCCCGGACACGGTCTCGACCCCGGGCCGAAGCCCAGACCCTAGCGACTCGGCGACCTCGCGTGTGCCCTAGGGCACATCTGGTGGCCACGGACGCAGCTCTGTGGCTGCGCCGCGAACCGTCGCCGGGGGGACGTTGTTCGCGCTGTCGACGGCGCGAGCGGGGGGGTGAAGCGCTGGCCTAACAGGGTACGGGTCGTCGTGCGGGCCGAATGCGGCACCCGGAGCCCGCGGCGCCCAGCGGCGGCCAGGGCCGAGCCCGCCCGGGTGCGCTCCTCGCCGCCCAGCGAGCGCTACTGCACCCGGACCCCAGCGGCGGCCAGGGCCCGGGCCCATGCGGGTGCGCCCGTTGCCGCCCAACCCCTCATTCGAGCTCGCTCGAGCTGGTCAGCCAGTTGCCCGCATGGCTCGCCCGACCAGCTTCCGTCCTGGTCAGGGGCCTGGCCGCGAACTCTTGAAAGATCAGGGCTAGTGCCATGACCACCAACGTTCGCCGCGTCCACGCCGGCCAGGCCCGCCGCTCGCGGCGTCGTATCCCTCGCTAGGGCATCCCACCCTTGCTGCGTCATCCTCCTGGCGAGCGACGAGCCTGGCTCGGCATGAACATCGCCAACGATGGTGGACACGGCGCTAGGCCGCGCCGGTTCCGCTCGTGTCCCGGCCCGAGCGCAGCAGGGTGCCCGGGCGGGCGTCGGTGAACTCGCCGTCGACGACGATCTCACGACCGTTGACCAGCACGTGGTCGATCCCGTCGGCCTCCCCGTAGAGCCGCCACGCCCCGCCGGGCAGGTCGTAGCGGGCGTAGGTCGGCCGGGCCGCCACCCGGTCGGGGTCGAGGACGCAGACGTCCGCCCACCAACCCTCCTCCAGCCGGCCCCGCTCCTTGATCCCGTACAGCCGGGCAGGGACGTCGGTGAGGTGGTGGACCGCTTCCTCCCAGGAGAGCAGGCCGCGCTGGCGCACGGCGCTGCCCAGCATGGCCGTGGTGGCGTTGAAGGTGGCCAACAGGTCGAGGTGGGCGCCGGCGTCCGTGCCCCCGACGACCGTGCGCTCGTCGCGCCACACGTCCACCCGCAGCTTCCACGTCTCGTCGTCGTCGCCTCGGATGGGCTGGTAGAGCCCGGTCCGCAGCTCGTCGGCCAGCACGATGTCGCACAGGACGTCGAAGGTGGCCCGCCCCTGGGACTCGGCGATCTCTCCGATCGTGCGGCCCACGTACTGCTCGTTCTCCTCGGCGAACACCTCGCCCACCGTCAGCACGTGCCACTTGGCGACACCCCGCAGCGGGCTCGGGCCCTGGGCCAGCTCGTCGAGCTTGCGGCGTTGCTCACCGTCGGCCAGCAGCGCCATCTTGTCGGCGGCGGGCAGGGCCATCGGCTCCCGCCAACCGTTGAGGGCGTCGAGCACGAACCCGCTCTCGAAGTTCAGGCGGCTCTCGATGGCGCAGGGGACCGTGAGGGCGATGATCTTGCCGCCCCGCTCACGGGCGTAGTCCGAGGCGGCCAGGTTGTTCTCCATCACCGCCATCTGCTTGGGGCTGGTGCTGGGCGCGATGAGGTTCCAGTTGAGCGGGCGGTTGGCGGCGGCGGACATGCGGGCGATCAGGTCGACCCGGTCGGGGCCGAAGCGGCCCACGGCGGGGATGAACTCCAGCGAGGTGCCGTCGAACCCCCCGCAAACCCGGGCCAGCTCGACCATCTCGTCCTCCGACGCGTGGCGCGAGGGCACCGGCTCGCCGTTGGGGTCGTTGTGGGTCGTGGCCCAGCTGGAGGAGAAGCCGAGCCCGCCGGCGTCGATGCTCTCGGCCAGCAGCTGCTTCATGGCCTCGAGCTCGTCGGGCGTGGCGTGGTGGCCGATGGACCGCTCGCCCATGACCAGCCGGCGGACGGCGCTGTGGCCGACCATGAACCCGGCGTTGACCGACAAGCGACCGTCGAGGCGGTCGAGCCACTCGCCGTAGCTCGTCCAGTCCCAGGGCACGCCCTCCTGCAACGACGGCAGGGGCATCCCCTCCACCCGGGCGAGCATGCGCATGAGGTAGTCGCCGTGCTCGGGCTGCAGCGGTGCGATCGTGAAGCCGCAGTTGCCGGCGACGACGGTGGTGACGCCGTGCAGGGGCGACGGGCTGAGCGTCTGGTCCCAGAAGGCCTGGGCGTCGTAGTGCGTGTGGACGTCGACGAAGCCGGGAGTCACCAGCTTGCCCTTGGCGTCGATGACCCGGGCCGCGTCCTCCTCCACCGTGCCGATGCGCACGATCCGCCCGTCCTTGATGGCCACGTCGGCCCGGCGAGCCGGCCCGCCGCTGCCGTCGACGACGGTCCCGCCCTGAATGACGCAATCCAGCATGACAACACCCCCGATACACGTGACACCGGCATCGTACGACGCAATGGCCTTGCCTGCCCGTGGCCCGGCTGTCAACCGGGCGGTTCAGCCGCCACCAGGCCGGGGGCGATCGAGGATCGGTCCGGTGGGGTTCGTCGTGCCAGGTCCACCACTCGTACGGCGGGGTCTGGGTGTCGCCCTCCGGCGAGTCCTCCCACTCCTCTTGGCGCCCGAGCGCAGTCAGGTCGAGGTAGCCCCAGCCCCGATCCTCAATTCGAGCTCGTTCGAGCTGGTCAGCCAGTCGGCCGAATCACTCGACCGACCTGGTGCCGTCCAGGTCAGCGGCATGGCCA
>WHTX01000138.1 GCA_009377505.1 Acidimicrobiia bacterium | reverse complement strand
GTGGCCGCGTAGACGGGGTCCTCGTAGAGGGGCGCGAACGCGGCGAGAGAGGACATGTTGACGATCGTCCCGCCCCGCCCCCGCATCTGCTCGACGGCGAGCCGCGTGCCGACGACGACGGCGCTGAGGTTGATGTCGATGACCTGGAGGAGGCGGGCGAGCGAGGTGGCGGGCCAGGCCGGGGCGCCCGAGACGATCCCGGCGTTGTTCAGCACGATGTCGGGCGGGCCGAGGCGATGGGCGACGTCGCTGTAGAGACGGGCGAGGGCGGCGGCATCGCTGACGTCGACGGTGACCGCCATCGAACTGGTCCCGCCGTTCTCCACCATCCGGGCCGTCTCGGCGTTGCCCGCGGGGTCGAGGTCGGCGAGGACGACGGCCTCCGCTCCTCGTGCCGACAGGGCGATCGAGCAAGCTCGGCCGATCCCCGACCCGGCTCCGGTGACCAGCGCCAACTTGCCCTGGATGTCCATGAGGCGTATCTACCAGGCGCGGTCAGAGAACCTGCACGAACGCGGCTCGGAGCGCCTCAACGGTATCGGCGTTCAGGACGGAGACGCCGATGAGGCCGTCGCCGTGGTCGGTCGTCCGCACCTCGACGGAGGAGGGAAGGGGGACCATGGCGGCGAAGCGCGCCACCACGCGCGCCACCCGGGTCGGGTCGCCCCCAGCGTGGTGGTCGACGGCCTCGCCCACCGCCAGCGCGAGGGTCGCCGTGCCGTGCAGGATGATGCCGTCGAGGCCGGCCCGCTCGGCCGCGACCGGGTCGGTGTGGATGGGGTTCCAGATGCGGGCGCACTCGGTGTAGACGTGGGCGGCGCCGGGCGCCAGCTCGATGCGCCGGTGGGACGCCGGTCGTGCGCCGGCGTCGGTCGAGGTCCTTGGCTGGGGCGCCGGCGGCGGGAGGGCCACCGCGGAGGCCGCGCTGGCGTCGGCTCGGCCCTCGACCCCGCTCCCCAGGTAGAGGCTGCCCTGCCAGGTGTCGGCCACCACCTCGCCCTCGGCGTCTCGCGTCTGGAGGTGGGCGAGCACGAAGGCGCCTGGCCGGCGGGCCTCGACGGCGCTGATCCTCGTCAGCGTGGTGAGCCGGTCGCCGGGCACGATCGGGCGGTGCAGCACCAGGTCGTGGGTGGCGTGGATGCCCCGGCGGAGCTCGTCGAGGGGGGTCCCGTGGGCCAGGAAGAGGTCCCGGGTGGCGAGCACTGCCGGCCACTCGGGGCACACGGGGAAGAGGGGGTGGGCGACGATGCCCTCGGGGGCCAGCGTGTCGAGGTAGCGCGGGTTGTGGTCACCGAGCCCCGCGGCGTAGGCCATCAACCAGCGGGCGTCGACCTCGTGGTGGACCGCGGCGGTGGCGGCCCCGACGAGGGAGGCGGCGATGGCCACGGGTCAGCGGGCCTGGCCCGGGCGCCCCAGGCAGCGTTCGCTCATGGCCAGAGCCCGACGTTCTCGTAGCGCCACTCCACCTTCGTCGCCCGGAGCCGGTGCCGGGGCGACGCCTGCTCGGCACGGGAGTGGTCCTCGTAGGCGGCGTCGCCCTCGTAGAACGTGAGCATGCCGCCGTCCACCTTCGTCAGCTTCGGGTTGAAGCGCAGGTAGGGATAGCTGTCGAGCTGGGCGAGAGCGTCGGCCGCCGAGCGACAGGCCCCGAGGCGGGTCAGGCTGACGAACGTGGGCGGCGGCAGCTCGATCTCGCCGGCCTGGCGGGCGTCGAGGGCCTCGGCGGGGGTGAACCAGCGGTGGTCGTCGATCTCGGAACCATCCGTGGCCACGTCCCCGTCAGGGGCGGTAGCCAGGAAGAACCAGGTGGCGAAGCGCCTCGGGCGCCCCGGAGGGGTCGTCCAGTGGGAGAAGGGCCGCAGGGACGTCGGGGGGATCAGCAGGCCCGCCTCCTCGTGCGCCTCGCGGACGGCGGCGGCCACGGCGGCGGCCTCGTGGTCCTCGGGGCCCTCGGGCGGGTAGTCGCCCGGGTCCATGCGGCCGCCGGGGAACACCCACGAGCCGCCGTGGAAGACGAGGTTCGAGTTGCGGCGCACGAGCAGCGCCTCGAGGCCCCTGTCGCCGTCCCGCACAAGGATGACCGTGGCCGCCCGGTGGACCGGGACCTGCTCGTCGGAGGTAGCTCCCATGCGGCGAAAGGTAGCCGGTACAGTCCGCCCGGTCCGCGGGCCCACCGGAGGTCGCGGCGCCGAGGGGGGATCCGTGCCCGGACAGGTGACGACGACCGAAGGCACGCTGGCCCGCCCGGACGGGGTGGTGCTGGCCTACGAGGACAGCGGCGGGGACCCCGCCCGTACGATCGTGCTCACGCACGGGTTCACGGTGACGTTGCGCATGTGGGACCCCACCGTCGAGGCCCTCGTGGCCGAGGGCTGGCGGGTGGTGACCTGGGACGTGCGGGGCCACGGCCCGACGGTCACCCCCCTGCGGCCCGAGCTGTTCACGCTCGACCACGTCGTCGGGGACCTGGTGGCCCTGCTCGACCACCTGGGCCTCGAGCGCGTGGTGCTCGGCGGGCTGTCCTTCGGGGGGTTCCTGGCCCTGTGTACCTGGGCGGCGGCGCCGGGGCGCATCAGGGCGCTGGTGCTGGCCGACACCGGGCCGGGCTTCCGCAACCCGACAGCGCGCCAGGGGTGGAACGAGACGGCCGGACAGCGGGCGGACGCCATCGCCGCCGGGGGCATCGACGCCGTGCGCAGCGGGGAGGCGACGGGTGGTGCGGGCATCGAGGGCCAGTTGGGCCTCGACCGCCACGCCAGCTTCGAGGCACTGGCGCTGGCCGCGCGCGGCTTCCTCGCCCAGCAGGACAGCCGGGCGATGGACGTCCTCGACGGCGTCAGCGTGCCGACGCTCGTGCTGGTGGGGGCGCTCGACGAGCCCTTCCTGCGGGCGAGCGACGTGATGGCGGCCCGCATCCCCGGCGCCGAGCTGGTCACCATCCCCGACGCCGGCCACCTCGCCAACCTCGACCAGCCCGCGGCTTTCCAGGCGGCGCTGCTGAGCTTCCTCGCCCGGTTGTGACCGCCCCGGCCGCCGTGACCCCCGGGTCGACGGGCGGGGTACCCGGGCGGTCCCCGGCCAGGCCAGACTGTCGCTCATGAGCGAGGCGTTGACCGAACTCGAGGCGGGCATGCCGATCGTGTTCGGGGGGGACCGGGTGACACGCGTCCCCGCCGAGCTGGCTGCCGCCTTCCGCAAGGGCGACCGGCTGGTGGTCGTGCCCGACGACGGCGCCCTCCTGCACATCCCCGCCGCCGAGCACGAGCTGGTGACGGCGACCGTGGGCGACGCGCTGGACGCCTTCGCCACCCTCGGGGCCACGGACGACACCGCCGTCACCGCGTTCTACGAGGCCTTCGCCGACCGGTTGGCCGACCAGGCCAGCTTCGCGGCCATCGCCGAGGCCAACGCAGCCGACGTGGACTCGGCCAAGGCCAGGGGGCGCTCGACGACCCGGCTCGAGCTCAGCGAGCGGATGCGGGCCGACATGGTGGCCGGCCTGGGGGGCTGGGCCCGGGCGCCGAGCGGGCGCGACGGCACCGTGGAGACGGTCCACCACGACGGGTGGCGGGTCGACCTGCGCCGGGCCGGCCTCGGCGTGGTGGGCTTCGTGTTCGAAGGTCGGCCCAACGTCTTCGCCGACGCCACCGGGGTCCTGCGCAGCGGCAACGCCGTAGTGTTCCGCATCGGCAGCGACGCCCTCGGCACGGCCCGGGCCATCGTGGCTCACGCCCTCGCCCCGGCCCTGCACACCGCCGGGCTGCCCTCGGGGGCGGCCCGCCTGCTGGACTCGCCGTCGCGGGCTGCGGGTTGGGCGCTCTTCGCCGATCCCCGCCTGGCCCTGGCCGTGGCCCGCGGCTCGGGCGGGGCCGTCGCCCAGCTCGGCGCCGTGGCCCGCCAGACGGGCACGCCCGTCAGCCTGCACGGCACGGGCGGGGCCTGGCTCGTGGCCGGCGACGCCGCCGGCGCCGACGAGCTGGCTGCCGCCGTGCTCGCCTCGCTCGATCGCAAGGTCTGCAACACGCTCAACGTCTGCTGCGTCCCCGCCGCCCGCGCCGCCGAGCTGGTCGGCCCGGTGCTCGCCGCCGTCGACGAGGCAGCCGCCCGGCGGGGCACGGCGGCCAAGCTGCACGTGGCCCGGGGGAGCGAGGCCCACGTCCCTGCCGAGCGCTTCACCCGCCAGGTGGTCCTGCGCCGGGCCGAGGGCGAGGTCACCGAGGCCCAGGCCGAGTTGCTCGAGCCCGACGAGCTGGGCCGGGAGTGGGAGTGGGAGGAGAGCCCCGAGGTCAGCCTCGTCGTGACGGACACGGTGGACGCGGCGGTCGAGCTGTTCAACCGGTCGAGCCCCCGCCTCGTCGCCTGCCTGGTGTCCGCGGACCGCGGCGAGCACGAGCGGTTCTGGGCCCTCGTGGACGCGCCGTTCGTGGGGAACGGCTTCACCCGCTGGGTCGACGGCCAGTTCGCCCTCGACCGGCCCGAGCTCGGCCTCTCGAGCTGGCAGCACGGCCGCCTCTTCGCCCGCGGCGGCGTGCTCTCCGGGGACTCCGTCTACACGATCCGCACCCGGGCCTGGCAGGACGACCCGGGGCTGCACCGCTGACCCGCCCCTTCCCCCTGGCAGTCCCCTGACCCCTGGTAGTCCCCTGACCCCTGGGCGCCGGAGCTGACGGCAGGTTGGAATACGCAGGCGGGCTGGTCAGGGGGCCGAGACGCATTTCGTGGTCGCCCCCAGGGCGATCACGAGCGTCTCGGGCACCAGGCCAGCCCGCCCCCGCCCCCTCAGCTGCTGCAGAACTCGGTCACCAGGCGCACCGCCTCCTCCATCCGCTCGAGCTGGGGCAGGTGGGCGGCGTCCTCCAGCACCTCGACCCGGGAGCCGGCGATCCGGCTGCGGAACTCCTCGGCGTAGATCGGCGAGACCAGCCCGTCGCGGTGGCCCCAGATGATGAGGGTCGGGGCCGTGATCCGGTGGATGCGCTTGCGCAGGCCCTTGTCGGGGATGGGCCAGACGAACTTGCCGGTGCACGCCATCGACCATACGAACTGGATCGTGGCGTCGGCCGCCGCGTCGGGGTCCTCGGGGAGGGCGAACATCTGCTGGGCCACCGGCCCCTGGGGGTCGGCGCACACGAGTGGTGTCAGCTCCTCGGGCGTGAGCGTCATCCAGTTGGGGATGGGGGTGTCGTCGCGCCACAGGCCGATGGGGCTGATGAGCGTCAGCCTGCTGACCCGGCTCGGCTCGGGTGGCGGCGACTCGGCAGCGACCATGCCGCCGAAGCTGTGGCCCACGACCGCCGGCGACTCGAGGCCCAGGCTGTCGAACAGTTCGTAGTAGTAGAGGACCAGGTCCCACAGGTTGTCGATGGAGTTCACGCCGTCGGGGTCGCCAGGCGTCGTGCCGGGGTGCTCGGGCGCGTAGACCGTGAAGTTCTTGGCGAGGGCGTCGAGGAAGGGGTCCCAGGTGAGGCCCCCGGCGCCGTGCAGGAACACCAACGGGGGGCCGTCTCCGGCGATGTGCACGCGGGGCTGCACCCGGCCGGCCCACGCCGACGTCGTCTGGGTCGCGGTGGCTGGCATCGTGGCCTCCTCAGACCCCAACGAGCTGGCGCTGGTGGCGGAGGCTCTCGGGCCACCACCGGTTCTCCCAGTCGCCCCACTCGTCGCGCAGGTACGGGAGGACGTCGGCGGCGAAGCGGTCGATGTTCTCGAGCGTCAGCTCGTGGGGCATCGAGCCGATGTGCAACAGCACCATCAGGTTGCCGACGCGCAGGGTCCGCACCGCTTCGCGGAGCTGGTCGCGCACGGTGGCGGCCGAGCCGGCGATCACGAACTGCTGGTCGGCGAACTCGCGGAAGGTGTAGTTGGCCAGGTTGTTCATGACCTCCTGGGTGCGGGCCGCGGTCCCGCTCTTGATGGCGTGGGTGAGGCTGCGGTGGTCCTGGTGGCCGGGCGGGCCCAGGTAGTGCAGCGGGATGTGGAGGCACTTGTCGTAGAAGTACTTCACGTGCTCGGCGTACTTGGCCTCGGCGTCGGCGTCGGTCTCGCCGACCACGACGAGCTGGAGGAAGCCGGCCCGGTGCGGGTTGGGGTCGATGCCGCCCTGGTCGACGAACTCCCAGAAGCCGTCCATGACCTTCTTGCCGAGGCCGCTGCCGAAGTAGGACAGGAAGCAGTAGCAGTGGTCGTGCTTGGCGGCGAAGTCCCAGGTGGAAAGGCTGCCCGATCCCGGCACCCACACCGGCGGGTGGGGCTTCTGCACGGGCCGCGGCCAGATGTTCACCATGCCCAGCTGCTGGTACTTGCCGTTCCAGGCGAACATCTCGTCCGAGGCCCAGGCCTTGAGGATCAGGTCATGGGCCTCGTAGTAGCGCTCCCGCTGCTCGATGGGCGGGATGCCGTAGCACATGTTGGCGTCCATCGGGCTGCCCAGGGGCATGCCGGCCACCAGCCGCCCGCCGCTGATGCAGTCGAGCATGGCGTACTCCTCCGCCACCCGCGTCGGCGGGTTGGTGGTCGGGAGCGTCGCGCCCATCTGCACGATGCCCACGTCGAGCCCGGCTGTCTCCCGGGCGAGCGCCGAGCCCATCAGGTTGGGGCCGGGCATGAACCCGTAGGCGTTCTGGTGGTGCTCGTTGACGCAGATGCCGTCGAGGCCGGCCCGGGCGGCGTGGACGAGCTCGTCCAGCGTCCAGTTGTAGAACTGACCGACGCGGGAGGGGTCGGCCAGCTCGTTGAAGGGGGGGTCGACCCACACCGACTTGTACCGCTGCTCGAAGTCTGCAGGCAGCTCCCGGTGAGGCATCAGGTGAAACATGCTGATCTTCACGACGCAGCTCCTCCCAGCGACGTGCGCCGCGGCGAGCGGGCCTGAGCGGAGTGGCAAGCGCCCCAAGCCAACGGCTCGACCAGACGACGCACCTCGAATCGGTGAGCGCAGTCTTGAGCCCGCCCCGACGGGTGTCAAGGGTCACAGGCTCGCGCCAGGTGGGCCGGGCAGACTGCGACCGCCATGGTCCCCCTCTTCCACGAACGCCTCGGCGTGCACCGGCGCGCCTGGGGGCTGCTCGCCCTGGCTCTCGGGGTCGGCCTCGTCGCCATCCACCCGCTCACCGTGCCCCTCATCGCGCTGTCCTGGCTGTACGCCGTGGTGCGCTACGCCCGCACCGAGGTCCACGTCGACACCGACACCGTCCGGGTCGGCAAGCGGGTCGCCGCCCTCGCCTGGCTCGACCCCACCAGCCTCGGCCGTGCCCGCAACCCCTGGCCGTGGCGGCCCTTCACCCGGACCTACCTCGGCGCCAACCCCATCTGGACGAACGACTCGGTGCGGGTCGTGGGGCGCGACCCCAGGGGCCGCAAGGTGGTCGTGGCCGTGGGCACCCAGCGCCGTGACGAGCTCATCGCCGTGCTCGAGTGGGGGATGCGCAGCGCCCGGGCGCGGGCCGGCGCGTGGGCGGGCACCTCCCTCCCCGTGGCCGGCTGGTACGACGACCCCTGGGCGCCGGGGGCGAGCTGGCGCTGGTGGGACGGGTGGCAGTGGACGGCCTACTCGGCGCCCACCTTCAGGGGCAGGCGATGATCCCCATCGCCGACGAGAACCCCGTCCGACACGTGCCGTGGATGACCCTGGTGCTGATCGGGACGTGCATGACCGTGTTCTTCCTCGTCCAGCCGGAGGGCAGCTCGCTCGGGGACCTCGGGGCCGAACGGGTCACCGAGGAGCAGCTCGAGTTCACCCTCCAATGGGCCGCCGTGCCCTGCGAGATCATCCAAGGCCGCCCCCTCACCGAGGCCGAGGCCGCGGCCACCTTCGAGACCGGGGACTACAGCGCCTGCGGGCTCGACGAGGGGCTGGGCCCCGCCGTCTCGGCCGGCAAGAACGTCTACGTGGCCGTGCTGGTCTCCATGCTCCTGCACGGGAACCTCGCCCACCTGCTCGGCAACGTGCTCTTCCTGTGGGTGTTCGGCAACAACGTCGAGGACCGCAAGGGCCCCTGGCGCTTCCTCGGCCTCTACGTGGCGGCCGGGCTCGCCGCCGAGGTGGCCCACGTCGCCATCGACCCGAGCTCCACCCTGCCCTCCCTCGGCGCGTCGGGAGCCATCGCCGGGGTGATGGGCGCCTACATCGTGTGGTTCCCGAGGGCGCGGGTGAAGTGCATCATCCCCCTCGTGCCCTTCGTGTTGTTCCGCAAGGTGGCGGCGGGCTGGGTGCTCGGCCTGTGGCTGGCCCAGCAGTTCCTCTTCATCGGCGGCGAGTCGGGCATCGCCTGGGCGGCGCACGTGGGCGGGTTCCTCTTCGGGGCTGCCGTGGGCTTCGTGTGGCGACGCGGCCGGCTGATGCCTCCAATGGCCGCGCCCCTCGCCGGCGCCTACGGCTCCAGCTGAGCCGCCTACCGAGCCGGCTCGGTGGGGCCGCCCGCCGCTACCGTTCGGCGGCGGTGTCGCCAGCAGAGCCTGAGGAGCCCGAGGGGGAGGCGGCGGGGCACGTGGTGTTCCGCCGGGAGAGCCGGGGCCTCGAGTTCGACCGGGTCACGTTCTTCACCGACGCCATCTTCGCCATCGCCATGACCGTCATCGTGGTGGGCATCGGCCATCCGGTGCTCACCAACGAGGACGACGCCGGCGACCTGGCCGGCGAGCTGGGAGACCTCTGGCAGGAGGTCTTCAGCTTCTTCCTGAGCTTCCTCGTGCTCGGCAGCCTCTGGAAGGCGCACCACCAGTTCTACGGCCGCATCGTGGTGATCGACAGCGGGCTCATCTGGCTCAACCTCGCCTACCTGGCCTTCATCGCCTTCCTGCCCTTCCCCACCGACCTCCTCGGCTCCTACGCCCAGAACCCCCTCGCAGTTGCCGTCTACGCGCTGAACGTCGGCCTGGTCCTGCTGCTGGAGCTGGCCGTCCTCGAGCGGGCCAGCCGCAAGGGCCTCTTCCGGCGGCCGATGACGCCCGAGACGCGCCGGTGGGCGCTCATCGCCTCGTCCGTGCCCGCCCTCGTCTTCCTCGCCTCCATCCCCGTCGCCTTCCTGCACCCCACGGCTGCCCTGTACAGCTGGCTCCTGATCTTCCCCCTCGTGATGGTGGTCCGCCGCTTGCGGCCGGCCACGGCGCAGGAGGGGGCCTGAGCGCGATGGGCTGAACGCGAGGGGGCCTGAGGGCCACCGGCCGAACGCGACGGTCGAGGCCGCCTGACTCGGGCATCATCTGGCCATGCCCCCTGTCTGGGACCTCCCGCACCGGCTGCACGTGCAGTCGAGCGACGACCCCTGGGACGTCATCCCGTCCCTGGCTGCAGCCCCGTTCCTGTCGGGCGAGCTGCCGGCTGCCCGCATGGTGACCCTGCCCGACGCGCTGTCGGCCCGGGCCGTCGCCCCCGAAGGCGTGGTGGAGCGCGAGGTGGTCTCGGACCGCTGGGGCGAGCGGCTGCTCGTCCGCTCGGGGAAGGCCGTCGCCATGGTGGAGCACAGGCCCACGGAGGGGGCGACGGTGTGGATCGTGGCCGCCGACGCCGGGGCGGCCGACAACCTGGCCGACACCGTACGCGCCCGGGCCGGGGCCGGCGAGGAGGAGCCCGAAGCCGTGCCCGTCGAGTTCTGGTACGCCACCCCCCGAGGGCCCCGCTCGGTGTCCCGCTCCATCGACGCGCCGGCGTGGGAGGAGATCGAGCCCAACTACGGCGCCGCGGTCCACGCCCAGCTCGCCGGCCTCGTGGGTTCGGCCCGGCCCAGCGGCCAGGGGCGGCTCGTCCTCTGGCACGGCGAGCCGGGCACCGGCAAGACCACCGCCATCAGGGCGCTGGCCCGGTCGTGGCGGGCCTGGTGCCGCACGCTCTTCGTCGTCGACCCCGAAGCCTTCTTCGGCCAGGCCGACTACCTCCTCGACGTGCTGCTCGACCGGGCCCCCGGCGTCGACCGCACCGTCGACCGGGCGACGCAGTGGCGCCTGGTGGTGATCGAGGACGTCGACGAGCTGTTGCGCGCCGACGCTCGCCAGCTCTCGGGCCAGGCGCTCGGGCGCCTGCTGAACCTGACGGACGGGATGATCGGCCAGGGCCTCAACGTGTTGCTGCTGTTGACGACGAACGAGCCCGTCACCCGTTTGCACCCTGCCGTCGTGCGCCCGGGGCGCTGCCTGGCCGAGGTCGCCTTCAGCCCCCTGTCGGTGGCCGAGGCCCACGCTTGGCTCGGCGGTGGCGGCCCCCGGCCGGGGCGGCCGCTCACCCTCGCCGAGCTCTACGCCCTGCGGTCGGGCCCCTCGGGCCCTTCGGGCGCCGTCGACGTGCGCGCCCGGGGCGACGGCCCCTACCTGTGAAGCTGGGGCGCATGGGCCCGGAGCGAGCAACGTGAACGGGGACCGGCTGAGCGAGCAGGTGGAGTACTACCGGGCTCGCGCCCCCGAGTACGACGACTGGTGGCTGCGGCGCGGCCGCTACGACGCCGGCCCCGAGCACACCGCCCAGTGGAAGGCGGAGATCGCCGAGCTGCGGGGCGCGGTCGAGGCCAACGGAGTCGGCGGGTGGGTGCTCGAGCTCGCCGGGGGGACCGGCAGCTGGACGACCATGTTGGCCAGGCGGGCCGCCGAGCTGACGGTGGTGGACGCCGCCCCCGAAGCGCTGGCTCGCAACCGCCGCAAGCTCGCCGCGCTGCCCCGGGCGTGCCCCGTGCGCTTCGTCGAGGCCGACCTGTTCTCCTGGGCCCCCGACCAGCGCTACGACCTGGTGTTCTTCGCCTTCTGGCTGTCCCACGTGCCGGAGTCGCACTTCGGGGCCTTCTGGGACCTCGTGGCCTCGGCGCTGGTACCGGGGGGCCGGTTCTTCCTCCTCGACGGCCGCTACGACCCCGCCGTCGCCGGTCTCGCCGGGAGCGCCCGGCCCGACGGGGAGACCTCGGTACGAGAGCTCGCCGACGGGCGCCGCTACCGCATCGTCAAGGTCTTCCGCGAGCCCGACGACCTCGCCCTCCGCCTCGGCGAGCTCGGCTGGTCCGTGACCACGGGGGTGACGGGGCCGTCGTTCCTCTACGCGCACGGCTCCCGGGCGCTCGGGTAGCCTCCGCCCATGACGCAGGGACGCGACCGCCTGGTGCAGCTGACGAGCGGGTTCATGGACGCCTTCAACCGGAACGACCTCGACGGCGTCATGGCCTGCTTTGCCCCCGACGCCGTCTACGACGAGTTCACGGGACGGGCGAACGAGGGCTTGGCCGCCATCCGCGCCGCCTTCGAACCCCAGTTCACCGGTGCGTTCGGCGACATGAAGTTCCTCGAGGAGGACCAGTTCGTCGACGAGTCCACGGGCAAGGTCATGGCCTCCTGGCTGTGCACGCTCGAGGCGCGGGGCGAGCCCGTCGCCTGGCGGGGGCTCGACCTCATCCACTGGCGCGACGGGCGGGTCGTGCACAAGGCGACCTACGCCAAGGCGAAGGTGCCGCTCCTCATTCGGCCCGAACCGGTGTGACCCTCGACGACCAGGGATCGACAACCTGATGTGGAACGGCTTGTCATGGTGGCCGGCGGAGCGCCCTGCTGGTTGGCAGGCGAGAGGCCCTGGGCGGCTGCTACGCCTCTCCGGCCGAGGTCGGGGTGGGTGGGGGCACGGTTGAGGCTGCGGTGAAGGGCCGGGCGGTGACCACGGTCTTGCGGTTGGTCTTGCGCTCGCCCGGACGAGGCGCACGGTCTTGACGAGCGCGAAGGTTCCTGCACCGTGGCGGTGCAAGATCCTTCGCGGTTCGCGTGGCCGCCGGTGACGCGGCCACCCGACAGGAGAGCAGGCATGCGCTTCACCGACTCATCTCCCGACATCACCAGGCCGGGCGTCGGCACGATCCTCGTCAGCCGCTGGCACGTCGGGTCGCCGCAGCGTCAACGGGCCGGCTCCGACGCCCTTGTCGCCGCGTGGGAGCGTACGGGCTGGCCCGGCCTTTGTCTCGGCGAGCTGCTTCCTGAGCACCGACGGCGACACCGTGCTCACCTACGCCCAGTTGACCAGCGACGACGCCCACCGCGACTTCTCGCGATCCGGCCCGGAGCCCTGCCCCACTGCCGGGGCCGGGCCGATCCTCGAGCCCGCCGAACCGGTCAGGTACCGCCTCTGCCGAAGCGTCGTGCCCGACGGGCCTCCCCGAACGCCCGGCTGCATCGTCATCCCCACCTTCGACGTCGACGGCCCGGAACGCCAACGGCAGATCATCAGCGTCATCGCCGGTCCCGAGGACGCCGAGCCCGAAGCAGTCCCCGGGCTCATCTCGGCCCACGTTCACATCAGTACAGACGGCACCCGGGTCCTCAACTACGCCGAGTGGACCGACGAGGACGCCCACCGCCACATGGTGGGCGGCATCCCGACCGACCACCAGGCGGAGCGCAAGGCCCAGATCACCACGGGTACCCCCGGCGTCCGGTTCACCGGATACAAGCGCTACCACTTGCACCACAGCCTCACCCGGGGGCTGTGACGGAGCGAGCGAGCGGTCGTACAGGGGCCCAACAGCCGTGCTGACTCAGCTGCCAACGGCACACACCTAGTGTCCCGGAAGGCTGATCATGTCGGTAATTCGCCGGGTCTGAACGCCGCTCGCGGCGTCCTCGTCCTTACCAGGGAACCCCACCCTGCCTGCGTCCTCGTCCTTGCGAAGCGACGCCCAGCCCTCGCCGAATTCCTCAACGGACCAACCTTCCAGGACACT
>WHTX01000001.1 GCA_009377505.1 Acidimicrobiia bacterium | reverse complement strand
ATCGTCGAGGCGGTCGGCCCGAACACCGCTGGGTGGGAGGTCGGCGACCACGTGGTCATGTCCTTCCTGCCCGGCTGTGGGCGCTGTCGCTGGTGCGCCTCGGGCATGCAGAACCTCTGCGACCTGGGCGCCAACGTCATGACCGGCTGCCGACCGGACGGCAGCTACCGCCTGAGCATCGACGGCACGCCGATCGGCCAGATGGCGGGTATCTCGACGTTCTGCGAGCACACCCTCATCGATGTGGCCTCGGCGGTGAAAGTGGCCCCGGACCTGCCCCTGGACAAGGCCTGCCTGGTCGGTTGCGGCGTCGGGACGGGCTGGGGCTCGGCGGTGAACTCGGCCGAGGTGAAGCCGGGCCAGACCGTGATCATCATGGGCATCGGCGGCATCGGCATCAACGCCGTGCAGGGCGCCGCCCATGCCGGGGCGACCACGGTCATCGCCGTCGACCCCGTCGAGCTCAAGCGGGAGACCGCCCAGCTCCTCGGGGCCACCCACGCCTTCGCCACCATGGACGAGGCTGCCGAGCTGGCCCGGTCCCTCACCGACGGCCAGGGCGCCGACTCCGCCATCGTCACCACCGGCGTGCTCAAGACGGAGCACGCCGCCCAGGCCTTCGCCGCCATCCGCAAGGCGGGCACGGTCGTCGTCACGGGCATCGGCAACGTGGACGAGCCGCTGACCGTGCCGGCCTTCGAGCTGACGCTGTACCAGAAGCGGATCCAGGGCTCGCTGTTCGGCGCCTCGAGCCCGAGCCGGGACATCCCTTGGATGCTGCAGATGTACGAGAGCGGCAAGCTCAAGTTGGACGAGCTCATCACCCGCACTTACACACTCGACGAGATCAACGAGGGCTACGCCGACATGCACGCCGGCAAGAACATCCGCGGCGTGATCGTCTATTGACGTCGCGCCATGCCTATCACGGTAGGTCAGCAGGGAGAGCGATGTCATCACCACGGGCAATGACATCGGGGTGTCCTCAAGGACGCGACTCTCCGTGGGTGGCTAGCCTGTCACGGTGACCGTGTCAATGGGCGAGGCGACGGGCCGCCCCGCCGAGGGGACTGGTGCACCCCGCATCAGCGGCCCGCCGACCGGGCCACAGGGTGAGCAGCCCGCCCGGTCCCGGGCGGGGCGGCGACGCGGCGCGGTGCCGGTGCACGTCTATTTCGGGGCCGTGGTCGCCCTGGCCCTCCTCGCCGCGGTGGCCGGGGCGCTGTACGGCTGGACAGAAGCTCGCAGCGAGGCGCGCGAGCGTGCCTCGGCCGACGCCGCGTTCGCCGCCGGCCTGGCCGCGGACGCCATCGAGGCCGACCTCGAGATCCTCCAGGACACCGTGGGGCGCACCGCCGCGTCTCCTGGCCTCGAACGGGCCTTCGACGCGCCGGGCAGCGACTGCGCGTTGAACTTTGCCGGCGGCCACGTGTTCCCCACCGGCCACATCGACATCATCGCCGCCGACGGCGCCGTGTTCTGCACCTCGCGCGACCCGGCAGCCGGGGAGGGCGGCTACCACGGCGAGGCGTGGCTCGAGCGGGCGCTCGTCGAGCCGGCTCTCACCGGGCCCCTGCCCGACGCCGTGACCGGGGCCGACGTGGTCGTGGGCGCTGTGCCGATCTCCAGCCGTGGCGTGCTGGCCGGGTTCCTCGAGGTGGGGACGCTCGGCCCCGGGCTCCTCGAGCCCTTCGGCGGGCCGAGGCAGCTCGAGTTCCTCGTGGTCTCGCCCGACGGGTCGACGGCACTGTCGCGGTCGGTGGAGCCCGAGCGCTGGGCGGGGGCGCCACTCGGGCCTACGCCCTTCGACCCGGGCTCGGGCGAGGTGGGCCAGGACGACGTGGAGGGCTCCCCTCGGCTCTACGGGAGCGCGACGGTCGACGGGCTCGGCTGGACCGTGTTCGCCGGTGCCGACCGGGCCGAGGCGCTCGACGCCGCGACCCGTTCCTTCCAGCGGGTGCTCGGCGTGGTCGTCGTCGGGCTCGTGCTCACCCTCGGCACGGCGATGGTCGGCTACCGGGGCATCTCACGGCCGGTCCGCGAGCTGAGCCGCCAGGCTCGAGGGGCGGTGGAGGGCAGGGGCTTCGCCGGCGTGCGCAAGGGCGGCGCCCAGGAGGTCGTCGCCCTGGGGGACGACTTCGAGGACCTGTTCGCCGCCGTGGACCGCGAGCTCGTCGAGCGCCAGCGGGCCGAGGAGCTCGCCCGGGCCTCGGAGCGCAACTACCGGGTGCTCTTCGACGGGAACCCCCAGCCCATGTGGGTGTTCGACGCGGCGACGCGCCGGGTGGTCGAGGTCAACGACGCCGCCATCGCCACCTACGGGTACTCGCGCCAGGAGTTCCTGGCCATGTCGGCGGACGCCCTCCAGCTCGGGGGCGACGTGGAGCTCGGCGAGCAAGGGTTGCGCCGCGCCCGGCACATCCGCAAGGACGGCGCCCCCATCGAAGCCGACGTCGTGGTCCACGGGTTGGCCTTCGACGGGCGAGACGCCCGCCTCGTGCTGGCCCAGGACGTGACCGAGCGCGACCGCCTCGAGCGCCAGCTCGCCCGGGCCCTCCGCCTCGAGAGCCTGGGCCAGCTCGCCGGCGGCGTGGCCCACGACTTCAACAACCTGCTGACCGTCATGCTGACCTGCGCCACGTTCATCCGAGAGGGAGCCGAGCAGGCACCACCGGGCGACCCGCGCTGGGCCGAGGTGCGCGACGACGTCGACCAGGTCCTGGCGGCCGTGGAGCGGGCCACGGGCCTCACCCGCCAGCTCCTCGCCTTCGCCCGCCGGGAGGTCGTCGAACCTCGCGTGCTCGACGTCACCGGGCTCGTGCGCGACCTCGAGCAGCTCCTCAGCCGGAGCATCGGGGAGCACGTCGACCTGCGCACCACCGTGGCCGAGGGCGCCTGGAGGGTGAAGGCCGACCCCGGCCAGCTCGAGCAGGTGCTCGTCAACCTCGCCGTCAACGCCCGCGATGCCATGCCCGAAGGCGGCACCCTGGCCATCGACGTGGACAACGTGGGCGTGGACGAGGACTACGCCGTCCACCACCACGGCGTCACCCCCGGGCCCTACCTGCGCCTACGGGTCAGCGACACGGGGACGGGCATGACCCCCGAGACCGTCGAGCGGGCCTTCGAGCCCTTCTTCACCACCAAGCCCGTCGGCGCCGGCACCGGCCTGGGCCTGGCCACGGTGTACGGGGTCGTCACCCAGGCCGGCGGGCACGCGCAGATCTACTCCGAGCCCGGGCTCGGGACGACGATCAGCGTGTTGCTGCCGGCTACGGACGAGCAGCCCGCAGGTGCGGCGCAGCCCGCGGAGCGGGCCCAGCGCGGCGGCGGGGAGACGATCCTCGTGGTCGAGGACCAGCGCGAGCTGCGCGAGGTCACGGCCCGGATCCTGTCCGCCGCCGGCTACGAGGTGCTCACCGCCACCGACGGGGTGGACGCCGTGGCCGTGGCCGAGGCCTACGAGCGCACCATCGACCTGCTGCTCACGGACGTGGTCATGCCGAACGGGCTCGGCGGCCGAGAGACGGCCAGCGCCGTGGCCGCCAGCCGCCGAGGCCTCAGGGTGCTGTTCATGTCCGGCTACGCCGAGCCGGTGCTGACGGCGAGCCGCACGCTCGACACCGACATCCCCCTGCTCGAGAAGCCCTTCTCCGCCGGGTCGTTGCTGGCCAAGGTCCGCGACAGCCTCGACGGGGCCCCGCCCCTGGGCTGACCCCGAAGGCTGTCGCCCGACGGCCGGCCTCAGGGGCCCTCGGAGGGCTCGGCCTCGTCGAACGCCGCCAGCTGGGTGCGCACGACGTCGACGAGCTGGTGCACGCCGACGGGCTTCATCAGGTAGCTGTCGGGCTCGGGGCCCTCGCCCGAGCGGCCGCCCGGGGGGTCGCCGCTCATCATGACCACACGAGTGGCGCGGTGGCGGGGGTCGGCGCGCAGGCGGGCGAGCACCTCGAGCCCGCTCGACGCCCCGAGCCGTTTGTCGAGGAGGACGAGGGCGAACTCCTGCTCGTCCAGCGCGGCGAGGGCAGAGGCGGCGTCGGGCACCGTCACGTGCTCGACGGCGGTGCGGTCGAGCACTCGGGCGAAGAGCTGGCGCAGCTCCGCGCTGTCCTCGACGACCATCACCCGAGGCAGGACCATGGGACGGACCACCATCGAAATGCCAGCCCGCCGGCCAGGGCGGGCGACGCTGGGAGCCCGACCCTACCGCCCTGCTCAGAGCAACGTGGCGATCTGGGCCCCGTCCACGAAGACGGCGATGGGCCCGTCCTCGGAGACGCGCAGGACCACCCGGGCCACCCGCGACAACGTGCGCGCCGCCGCTGTACGAGCGCCCTCGCCCTGGCTGGACTCGCTGCGCACGATGGCCCCGTACGCCAGCAGCTGGCCGAGCGAGTCGAGGACGGTGGCGCCGTCGATCACCGCCAAGCGCAAGAGCGTGGCCACGTCGAGGTCGTCGGCGTGCAACAGCCGGTGCACCAGGAACTCAGCTGGGCCCTCGCCCTCTCCGGAGCGGGCCACGTCGTAGCGGTCCTTGGGCTCGACCACGCCCTCGACGCGGTCGGACGAGTCGACGACGGCGATGATGGCGCCGTGGTTGTCCAGCGAGGCGAGCAGCGCCGTGCGGGCCACCAGGGCGGCGAGGGGCTGAGACCCGACGAGCTCGGCCAGCCCGCCGATCAGCGACGCGAACGGTATGGCCTTCCACCGCCCGCCCCGGCGGAGCATCAAGGGCTGCCCCTGGTCGAAGATCCAAATGGCCTGGTCGGCGGCGAGGAAGAACCCGACCCCGTTCAGGGCACGCGACGCTGCCGCGACCAGCGCGCCGGCGTCGCCGAGGGCCTCTTCGAGGGGCTCCAGGAGGTCCTCGATGTCGAGGGCGGCGAGGGACCGCCGGGTGATCTCGCCTTGCACGGCCCCGGAGGGCCCGACCGCCAGGCAGGACCGCAGGCCGTCGAACAGCAGCGGCGTCCGCTTCAGGGCGCGCACGTCGGCGGGGTAGGAGACCTGGCCACGGCGTTCCGCGACCTCGGTCGTCGCCGGCCCGATCACCACGCCGTGCGTCAACGAGCGGCCCTCCACGCGACGCTGCGAGAGCTCGGTGACGTAGGAGAGGGTGTCCGAGACCAGCAGGGCGACGTCGGCGGGCACGTCGGCCACCGAGCGCTCGCTGACCTTCTCGGCGAGGATCTCGGCCACGACGACGTCGTGCAGCGCCACGGCCAGCGTCGGGTAGACACCTCCAGCCGCGGGGTCGGCGCCCACGGTGATCCGGTCGATGGCCCGCGCCGCCGCTCCCGGGAGGTCGGTGAACTCCGAGGGTAGGTCGGTCGGGCCCGTGGCGCCGTACAGGGCGCGCGACCCGGGCGACAGGTGCAGGTTCAGGGTCGCCGACCAGCCCGTCGGCCCGGGCAGCACGGCGCTCCACGGCTGCGCCGGCGGGCCCGGCCGCGTCGAGTTCGGCGGCCCGTCGGGGGCGTAGACGAGGTCGATGGCGACGTCGTCGAGGAGGTCCCCGAGGAAGCGGGCGACGGCCTCGCCCCACGGGTCCGCCGGAGGGTGCACGTCGGCCCGCCCCGGGGGCGGGGAGCTGTTGGGCATCGGGACCATGATGGCCAGGTCGGCGCCGCGGGCCGGACTGCGACGGGTCGCGGGCTGCTCAGGGCTGCTGGGGCGTGTCGCTGTCCTCGCTCGTCGAGATGCGGGAGCCGGCACGGGCACGAAAGCGGTCGATCACGTCGATGATGCCGTCGAGCCCCCCGGGGATGGTGATGACGAGGTTGACGACCCGCTCGTCCAGGTGAAGCGTCGCCGACGAGGACGCCGCGGGCTCATGGCCCCCCGCCCGGAGCTCGGCGATCAGCTCTGCAGCCTCGGCCCCCGGGCCGCGGAACCGGATCTGTGTCGGCACACCGTCGGTCTAGCCGACGGCTGGTGCCGTGTCCGCGCCAGCTCAGGCGCAAGCGGAGCGGGCCCGGTCACGGGGACGTGCCAAGCTGGGACGATGGGTGATGTGCCTGGGGGGACCGCCGGCGGGGGCGAGGGGGCGGGCCCGCTCGTTCGGTACGAGGTCGCCGACCACGTGGCCCGCATCACCGTCGACCGGCCCGGTTACCGCAACGCCCAGAGCCGAGTCCTCCTCGAGGCGCTCGACGAGGCCTTCCTGAGGGCGGGCGACGACGTCGACGTGCACGTGGTGGCGCTCTTCGGGGCGGGCGAGCACTTCTCGGCCGGGCACGACCTCGGCACCCCCGAGGAGCTGGCCGACCGGGCCGAGCGCCCCTGGCGGGGCGGCATCCGGGGTTGGTACGAGCAGACCTACGAGCTGTTCTTCGCCAACACGCTGCGCTGGCGGAACCTGCCCAAGCCGACGGTCGTCGCCGTGCAGGGCTACTGCATCTTCGGCGGGTGGATGCTGGCGTCGGCCATGGACGTGATCTTCGCCGCCGAGGACGCGATGTTCCTGGGCAGCCACTTCCAGTACTTCTCGATGCCGTGGGACCTGCCCGCTCGCAAGGTCAAGGAGCTGCTCTTCGAGCCCCGGTTCCTGGACGCGGCCGAGGCCGAGCGGCAGGGGTTGGTCAACCGGGTGGTGCCTCGTGACCGATTGGAGGACGAGGTGCTGGCGTGGGCTGGCCGGGTGGCCCAGAACGACCCGTTCCAGCTGCGGATGACCAAGCTCGCCGTCAACCAGGCGCAGGACGCCGCAGGGTTCACGTCGCACCTGGTCAACGCGCACGGGCTGTACGTGCTCGGCCGGCTGGGCGAGCGCGACCCCGACTCCTTCGTGGTCGAGCCCGCCGGGCGGCGGCGGCCGATGGTGCAACGGGCGCTGGAGAACTGGGAGCTCAACCGCAAGCCGCGTTGAGCCCCGGGTGTCAGACTCCTGGATGGGGGGAGCGGGCCCGGGACCAGTACCAGGTGTCGGGCGTGGCGACGCCCTGCCAGCCGCCGGGGCCTTCGACGATGGGCCGGCCGAGGTTCCGGGCGAGTTGCTCGAGCTCGGCTCGGTCGGCGAGCTCGACCCAGGCGCTGGTCCGGGGCAGTTGGATGTCGACGGCCTGAGATGGCCGCGAGTCGCCGTCGCCACTGTCGCCGCTGCGGGGCGAGGCCGGCCAGAGGAGCGCGGTGCCCGCCACGCTCAACAACAGGGCGGCGACGAGGGCCATCCGCACCTCGCCGGGCACGCCGCCGGTCTCGGCGGCGATGGCGCGGGCCGCGCTGAACGGCACGGTGGAGGCCACCGCCGGCCCCTCGGGCGTGCTGCTCGGCTCGACGCCGGTGAGGGTCAGGGCGAGCGGGGACAGCTGGAGGGCGAGCTCGGTCCGGTGGGCGACGGGGTCGCCCCCGTCGAGGCTGGCCTCACCAGAGGCCGTGACGAGGACGTCGACCCGGCCGCTGCCGGAGCCGGTCGC
The DNA here is from genome assembly GCA_009377505.1 of Acidimicrobiia bacterium. Lineage (GTDB taxonomy): Bacteria > Actinomycetota > Acidimicrobiia > Acidimicrobiales > CAIXPF01 > WHTX01. The sequence continues at coordinate 49,433 of WHTX01000001.1, read as the reverse complement.
GGCGGCGACGCGGCCGGCGAGGTCCCCGATGTCGGCCAGGTCCAACGTGGCGGTCAGGGCGATCGAGCCGTCCACGAGGGGGGCGGGCTCGGCGAGCGGGAGGGTGGTCTGCCACCCGTCCGGTGTGGACAGGGCGGCGTCGAGTCGGGCCGTTCCCTCCACCCTCTCCGGGGAGGCGTCGGTGGCATAGCGGAAGGACACGTCGACCGCGTCGAGCAGCCGGAGGAACACCGGGTCGCCGGTGGCCACGTGCCCCGTCGGGTAGGTGTCGCTCGGCGGGACGTCGGCGTGGTAGCCGAGCGTGCCCGTCTGGGTCAGGGCCGCCGGTCCGGTGACGGAGCGGGGCGCGAAGGCGAACGCTAGGCCCATGGCGGTGAGCAGGAGCAGGTCGAGGGCGACCAGGCCGGTCCAGATCGTGCGCGTGCTGCCGAGGGGACGAGCCGTGCCGGGCGCAGGAGGGGGCTTGCGGCGAGGGTTCACGATCAAGGCTCCCAGCAGGGAAAGGGCGGCGGCGGCGAGCAGGCCACGGGTGAGGGGTGACGTGAGGAGCGAGCCGACCTTGGGCACGTGCAGGACGGCGCGGCCGGTGACCTCGTCCGCCGTGGGACGGCCGGGGTCGACGGACTGGTTGTCGTCGCCCTTGGTGTGGAAGCCGGTGGCGTCGCCGCCGACGATGCGGTGGAGCACGACCAGGTCGTCCGTCGGGTAGGCGACGACGTCCCCGGTGGCGTAGGAGCGGGCGGGGGCGACGACGACGAGGTCGCCAGCGTCGTAGGTCGGGCTCATGCTGGCGCCGCTCGTCACGTAGTAGGCGAGGCGGCCGGTGGCCAGCGCTGCCGCGCCCAGGGCGACCAGCGCGATCAGGGTGACGGCGACGAGGCGACGGAGCGACGGGTGCATGGTGCAGCGCGGACGACGGCCCGCCCCCGGCACGGGGCGGGCCGTTCGGGTCGTCGCGGTCAGGCCAGGCTGACGGTGATGGTGAGGGTGTTGGCGTCGGCAGAGGCCACCGCGGCGGTGGCCGTGCAAGCGGAGGCGTTGGTCGCGATGTCGGTGCAGGTGTAGACGGACGCGCCGTCGTCGAAGGCGATGGCGACGGCCTTGCCGTCGACGCCGGCGGCGAACGTCAGGTCGACATCGGTGATCTCGTTGCCGGCGTCGACGGTGTAGGCGACGTTGGTGATCTCCGCCCCGGTGACGGTCTGGGTGATCGTGCCGCCGACGAACCCGTCGCCGGACGAGTCGCTCACGCCGCCGGCGGTGGAGGCGCCGCCGAGGGCGGCGATCGATCCGATGAGGGCGACGGCGCCGACCATGAGCTTGGCGCGCCTGGTGATGTCCATGGTCGTGTGCTCCCTGGGTTCGGTAGCCCGGCCAGCCCCGAGGGCCCCGTGGGCTTTGCGGGCCCGCCCCGGAGCGGGTGTGCCCTGTCGTTCAGCAAGCGGTGTGATCCGCCGGATGCGGTATCGACAGGAACCCGGTCGCGCTGTAACGGCCCAGCGCCCGTCGAACGCCCGACCATGGGCCCAGGTCTATTGGCAGTGGTGGACGTGCCGATCGCACTCGTCGGTGATCACGACGCACGCGGGGAGACATCCATGGCCAACCTGGCGGGGAAGCGCCACCTCCTTCCGGGAGCGCTGATGCCCGTGGCGCTCCTCCTCGCCGCCTGCGGAGGCGGGGAGCCGGCCTCGGTGGCCACGGGGAGCCCCCCCGACGTCACCACCCCGGGCGGCTCCGGCGACGTCTTCACCCCCGTCACCGTCAGGCGGATGGGCCGCGTCCCCCAGGCCTTCGAAGGCACGGACGGCCGCTACCACGTCGTCTACGAGTTGGAGCTCACCAACAACAAGGCAGCACCGGCCACCCTCGTCGTCCGGCGGGGGGACGCGAGGATGACGGTGATGGACCGCCCCACGATCGCCGTGTACGACGCGCACGCCGAGGAGTGGGTCACCGCGAGGCGAGGGCCGGCCCCGTTGGCGTTGGCGCCCTTCGTCGAGCGGGTGCCCACGGGGGCGCGGGCCGACCTCGGGTGCGGGCCGGGGTGGCACAGCGCCCTGCTCGGCGCGCCGGTGGTGGCCATGGACGCGTCGCGGGCGATGCTGGCCCACGTGGCCCGGCACGCGCCCTCGGCGGCCCGGGTGCTCGGCGACCTCGAGCGGCTGCCGTTCCGCCGGGGGGCGCTGACGGGGGCGTGGGCGCACAAGTCGTACCAGCACGTGCCCGCCGAGCGGCTGCCGATGGCACTGGCCGAGCTGCACCGGGCCACGGCGCGGGGCGCGGCCGTTCACCTGCGGGTGGCCTGCGACCAGCTCGACCGGGGGGCGGGTGACGACATCTTCGCCGGGCGGCACTTCGCCCGCTTCACGACGGCGCAGTTCCGCGAGCTGGTGGAGGCGGCCGGCTTCGAGGTGGTGTCGAGCGGCGACGACGGTGAGTCGTGGGTCGACGTCGAGGCCACGAGCGCCCGGTTGCTGGCGGACACCGTGGGCCCCGGCATGCGGCTACTGGTGGTCGGCCTGAACCCGAGCTTCCACACCGCAGACGCCGGCTACGGCTACGCCGGGCCAGGCAACCGGTTCTGGCCGGCGGCGCTGGCCACGGGGCTGGTGTCCCGGGCCCGTGACCAGTTCCACGCTCTGCGGGTCGACGCAGTGGGCATGACCAACATCGTGGGACGGGTGACCGCCCGGGCCGACGAGCTCGGCCGCGAGGAGTACCGGGCGGGAGCCGACCGGCTGCGGCGACTGGTGAAGTGGCTGCAGCCGCGGGCGGTCTGCTTCGTCGGCGTGACCGGCTACCGCCTGGCCGTCGACCCCAAGGCTCAGCTCGGCTGGCAGCCCGAGCCCTTCGCGAGCGCCCCGGCCTACGTCATGCCCAACACCAGCGGCCTCAACGCCCACGCCAAGCCCGCCGACTTCGCCGCCCACCTCCGCGCCGCGCAGGCCCCGCCCCCGCCCTGACCCGGAAGGTAGGCCGGCCGGGCATCAGGCCAGCAGGAGCCGGTCGGTGGTCGGCGATGGCCGATTGGCAGCGTCGCCGGCGGAGACCCGCGCTCCGCGCTGCCAGTGCCGCGCCGGCCGCCCCCGCTGGCAGCACAGAACCGCACGGCGTGCCGCCAGTCCCCGGCCGCGGCCGCGGCCGCGCACTACCACGGTGGGACGACCTCGAGGACGTGCCGCGCGGTGAGGAGGTAGGCGGGGTCGGGGCGACGGGCATGCTCCCGGAGGCATGCCTCGGCGAGCTTGACGACATGTGCGTCGCGGTGCGCGGCGACGCGGTCGAGGATCCACTCCGTCGAAGGCGGCTCGTCCTCGGCCGGGGGGACGGGGGCGGGCGCGCCCGGGCGGAGGAAGCCGGCAACGAGGCCGGCGTTCACCTGCCAGAGCTGCGCGTAGACCAGTTCGACCGTGAGGTCCGGCACGTGGGGGAGGAGAGTGCGGACCGCCACCGCCGGCGTGATCGTGTGCACCAGGGCCACGAGCTGGGCATCGGGGTTGGCGAGCAGCACCCGGGCGAACCCGAGGGTCAGGTCGCCGAGCGGGTCGTCGCCCCGGGGCGGGGCCAGGTCGGCCACCGCAGCTGCGAAGTGAGGGAGCTCAGGGAGGCGTTGGAACTGTCCGGCCTCCATCGGGCCCCAGGGCTCGGACGGTCGAGGGATGCCGTCGACGGCGTCAGCGAGGCTCAGCTCGCCATGCGGCCGGGCCGGGCCAGGGAGCGCCTTGTAGGTGCCGGCCCAGTAGCCCAGGCCCATGGCGAGCTCGTGGAGCAGGAGCGCGCCCGGTCGCTCGACCGCGTCGAGGGCCCGCACGGCGTGGGCCGTGCGCAGCAGGCCGTGGGTCAGCGCGCCGGCGAAGCCGCTGATCAGCCGAGGCACCCAGCGCGCCAGGACGGCCTGCCAGGGCTCCACCTGCAGGAGGCGTGAGAACAGCTCGGCCCAGTCCGAGAGCCGGGCCGGGTCACCGAGGGCGTCCCGCCAGTCAGCTGGGTCGGCGGCGTCGAGGGCGGCAGATCGCGCCGGGGCAGCGATCGGGGCATGCCTGGCGCGGTAACCCTCGACCCACGCGGGGACCAGGTCGTCGAGGCCGAGGCTGCACAGCGCCTCGGCTCCCATCGGCGCGTGCACGGCCATGCCAGGCCCGTCGCTGAACGCAAAGCCGTCGAGGCGGTCCAGGGCATCCTCCATCGCCGCGAGGCGACGCTCGGAACGCTGGCCGGCAGTGGGCTCGAAGGTCGAGAGGGGTGTCATCGGCGGTGTTCCTCCACGGGTTCGTGAACCTATGTTCACGAACCTAACAGGAACGGGCGTTCACGACAAGGGGCCCTGATGCCAGTGGCCGCCGGCCGTCTACGCCTCAGGGCGACGGGCCAGGGTCTCCGCCACGGTTCGCAGCATCCCTTCGAGCTGCCGCTTCGTCGGACGGGGGTAGGCGCTCCCGGCCACGAGCAGGTTGTGGACGGCGCCGGCGATCAAGAAGCCGAAGGTCCGTTCGTCCACCGTGGGAGCGATGCGCCCCAGCCCCTTCTCGGCGGCGAGGTAGGCCGAGACGGTCAGCTCGAGGGCGCCGATGACGCCGCTCTCCCCCGCGGCGGCATCGATGGCATCAGCCAGGCGGGGATCGTCGCCCGCCTCGTGGGCGAGCCCGACGACGGGCGATCCGAGGAGGAGCTGCGACCACCGGGCGAGGTTCGCCCCCACCGTTCGCGAGCCTGCGTCGGCGACGAGGGCGTCGAACTGGGCACGCAGCCGGTCGAACTCGGCCGCGATCACCTCGGCGACGAGCTCGGTGCGATCCGTGAAGACCTTGTAGGGAAGCCCGATGGCACAGCCTGCCTCGGCGGCGAGCGAGCGCATCGTCAGGCCCGACGGGCCCTCCCGCTCGACGATCGCGTGCGCCACCTGGACGAGCTCCCGCCGGAGGACCTCCGTCGCCTCAGGCGACCGACGACGCGGCGACATCGGGCCGACACTAGCGTGAACTCCAGTTCACAGCGCGGTCTGGATCGCCCGCTCGCGGCCCGGGTCAGCCGCAGACGGACTGGGAGCTGTCCCAGGCGCAGGGCGGGGACTGTCCCGACAGGTCGATGATGTCGCCGATCTGGGCCCAGGTCTGCTGGGCCGAGTCGAACCGGGCGATCTCCGAGCCCTCGATGGGGTAGGCGTCCTCGGCGCCATCGGTGTTGACCCGGATTCCTTCGAGGAGGAACGGCGAGTCGAGGTCCAACGAGCGCATGGCCAGGAGCATGTTCGTTCGCGTGAGCCCGCCGTCGAGTTGGGCGGCGATGCGGATCGTCTCGATGTGCGGCCAGCCGAGGAAGAAGCCGGCGCCGAGGTTGGACGAGCTCATCGGGTCGAGCCCCGCCTCCCGCAGCAGGTCCTTTGCCCAGACGATGGCGGGATCTTCTGCACGGGTCGGGTCGTTGATGTCGATCTGGCCACCGCCCACGATCAACCAGCCGTCCGAGGCGTCGCCGACCTTGTCCCGGCCCACGAGCGACAGGGGCTTGCAGACCGATGGTTGCCAGAGCTGCTCGGCCGTGTCAGCCAGCCCGATCTCCGCCGCGTCCGTGATGGCCTGGCTACACGGCGTCCCCGTCGCCATCATGATGAACGCGTCCGGGTCCTCGGCGGCGAGCGTGGTCATCTCGTTGTTGATGGTGGGCGCCGTCGGCTCGAACGTCTCGGTGACGAGTTGGAAGCCGTGGTCGCTCCCCTCGATGAACGCGGTCAACCCGTCGAGGTAGGACTGCCCGAAGTCGTTGTTCATCACCAATGCCGCGACCTTGGCGCCCTCGGGGAGCGTACGTTCCATGTAGCTGCCCCAGATGATGGCCTCGGTCGCGTATCCGAGGACGGAACCCATGGTCCAAGGATGGTTGACAGGATCTCCGAATGCGGGGTGACCAGTCCAGACGAAGGCATGAGGCACACAGCGCTGGTTCGTCTTGTCATATGTTCGGAGCGTGTTCGCCGAGCCGCTCGTCGTGAGGGCGAAGACCCTGTCGCTGTCGAGCAGCTCGTCGACGAGCGGGATCGTGCGGGCCGGGTCGTACGCGTCGTCCTTGTGCACGAGCGTCAGCTTCCGAGTCTTGCCCGTCGAGTCGGTGATGCCGCCGAACTTCTCGTTGATGTAGTCCATGTAGGCGATCCACGCCCTCGTCATGTTGCCGAAGTCGGCGGTGTTGCCCGATTGCGACAGCGTCTGGCCGATCTTGATCTCGTCGTCGGTCAGTCCCTCGGTGTTCGACCAGCCCGCCGGGCACCCGTTCAGGTCCACGGTGAAGCCGGCAGGGCCGTTGAGCGTGTTCGTCGCCGTGTCGATGCCGTAGCCGCCGGCCTCGAGCTCCTCGACGACGGCGTCCCGTTGCGCCTTCCACCCGGCTTCCAGCTCGTCGGTGTTCGTCGCCTCGACGGTCGATGCCGTGGCGCGGGCAGCCGTGGTCCCCGACGCCTCGGTCGAGGCCGTGGACGCCGGCGCCCCCGTGGTCGCGCTCGCCGCCTCGCCGTCGTCGCCGGACCCGCACGCCGCCGCCACCACAGCCACGAGCAGCGCGCACGCACCCAGATGCTGCCGTCTCATGCGAGCCCCCCATGTGTCGTCCGTCACGTGACCTACGTCACCGTACCTCCGGTGAGGTCCGCAGGGCGGTCATCGGCGGCGCGCCGGGAAGGACGACGGCGTCTTGCAGCGGCGAGCGCGGAGATCCGCCGTCTGCGCTGCACGTAGCCGCCCGGCGACACCCTCCAGGCGCGGTCTTGCAGCAGGGAGCGCGGTTCCCCGCGCTCGGGGCTGCACGTTGTCGGTGGGCCTGGCGCCAGCCCTCGCCAACCCGACGGCGCCAGGCCAGGCCCACCCTGCCGGGCGGAGCCCGGCCAGCAGGCCTCGCGGGCCCTGTGGGAGTGGCGCAGCCACGAACAGGACAGACCAACTCGGTGGGCCTGGCGCCAGCCCTCGCCAACCCGACGGCGCCAGGCCAGGCCCACCCCGCCGGGCGGAGCCCGGCCAGCAGGCCTCGCGGGCCCTGTGGGAGTGGCGCAGCCACGAACAGCACAGACCAACTCGGTGGGCCTGGCGCCAGCCCTCGCCAACCCGACGGCGCCAGGCCAGGCCCACCCCGCCGGGCGGAGCCCGGCCAGCAGGCCTCGCGGGCCCTCTGGGAGTGGCGCAGCCACGAACAGGACAGACCAACTCGGTGGAGCTGAAGGGACTCGAACCCTCGGCCTTCTGGTTGCAAACCAGACGCTCTAGCCAACTGAGCTACAGCCCCGTGGGCCGGTCAGCCTACTCGGCCGCCGGCCCGCCTACCCGGCCTGGGTGACCGCCCCCGTCACCTGCTGGAGCAGCTCGACCGCACCGGCCTCCGTGGCCCGGCCGAGGTCCACCGCCCGGCGCGCCGCCTCCAGCCCCACGAGGAAGGCCTGAAGCAGCGCCAGCCCGTCCCCGTCCTTCGCCACCTCGGCGAGCCCGGGCCGCGCCGCCGCCACTCGTTCGCACAGCCGGCGGTGCGGCTCGACGGGCACGTGGCGCAGGAGCGCCACGATCCACGCCCGCTCGGACACCCAGCCGAAGGCGCCCGCCCAGCCGGCGACGTCGTCGTTGGCCGCGTCGAGCAGCTCGCCCAGCTGCCGCGCCAGCACCTCTTCGACGAGGTGCTCGCGAGAGTCGACCAACGTGTACACCGTGGGCAGCGACACGTGCAGACGTGCCGCCAGGTTCCGCATCGAGAGGCCCTCGGCGCCCGTCTCCTCCAACAGCGCGATGCACGCCGCGATCGCCTCGTCCCGTGTCGCCACCCGGCGGCGGCGCCCCGCCGACGCCTGGGGGATCACGCTCGGCGTGCTCATCCCGACCTCCTTGCCCGGACATATTGACGTAGATGTAGCTGGGCCTGTTTCGCCGTCGCCGAGCGATCCGGCCGGAGAAAATCTCCGCGCGCGAAGCGTGGCATCGGAGCCCAAGTTTGAGAATGTTGTATCGGAAGCAGCCAGAACAGCGTGAGTCCTCCGGGAAGAATTACCTAGCTATTTGGGCCAGAAGAGCCGTCCTACCTGCTGATCTTGACGCTCTCCGTAGTCACAGGCTAGGCCTTGTTCGGCTTTACAGACACGCGACATTCCGGCAATAGTCGCTTCACTTGTGGTCTTGCAGACGCATAGGAACCCTCGCATGCGCGACAAAGATGTTGCACAAACTCCAGGCGCAGTAGCCCAGCACCTCGACCCTCGGGTGCTGCGGACGCGCAAGCGGGTCGTGCACGCAGTAGCCCGGCTGCTCGCCGAGCGTGGGATCGCCGGCGTGACGATGGAGCGGGTGGCCAGCGAGGCCGGCGTCGCCCGGTCGACCCTCTACCGGTACTGGGACGGGCCGGACGCCCTCGTCGCCGAGATGGTCGACGCCTTCGTCGACATCCCCGACGTCCCCGACAGCGGCGACCTGCGGCGCGACCTCGTGAACCTGCTCGGGGGGATGGCCGAGCAACTCCAGAGCGAGTCGACCTGGGCCCAGGTGCTGCCCTCGGTCATCGCCGCGGCCCGCGTCGAGCCCGAGATCCGCCGGCGGGCCGATCGCCAGGCCTCCACGCGGGTCGACGCCCTGCGCGCCGTGCTGGACCGAGCCACCGAACGACACCAGCTCGACACGCACGTCGATCTCGACGTCGTGCTCGACCAGCTCATCGGGCCGCTCTACTACCGGAGCCTCGTCCGCGAGCTCGACACCGACCGCGGTTGGGTGCAGGACCACGTGGCCGCCGTGCTCCACGCCCAGAGCCCCAGCCTGCGCCCCGCCTGACCGGGTTGCGCTGCACTGCGGGGTCAGCTCCGGGTGACGAGCACCGAGGCGTCCTGGCCCCCGAAGCCGAAGGCGTTCACCTGCAGGACCTCGAGGTCGACCGACCGGGGCTCGTGCAACACCACGTCGAAGCGGACGGTGGGGTCGAGGTCGGTGGTGCCGGCCACGTTGGGGAGCCGCCCGTGGCGCATGGCCCACATGCCGGCGAGGATGTTCATGGCCCCAGCCGAGGCGCCCGTGTGGCCGGTGTTGCCCTTGAGCCCGGTGACCACGAGGTCATCGCGGCCGGCGCCGTCGACGAACACGCCGTTGAGGGCCAGGATCTCCGCGGCGTCGCCCTTGGGGGTGCCGGTGGCGTGGGCGATCACCGCGTCGACGTCGGCGGGAGCGATGCCGGCGTCGGCCTGGGCCAGCTCCATGGCCCGCGCCTCCCAGCGGCCCGACGGCTCGGGGGAGGACGGGTGGTAGCCGTCGGCCAGTGAGCCGTAGCCCCGCACCCAACCCAGCACCTCCGCCCCCCGGGCACGGGCGTGGGCCTCGGACTCGAGGACGAGGAAGGCCGCCCCCTCGCCCGACACGATGCCGGTGCGGTTGGCGTCGAAGGGCAGCATGGCCCGCTTGGGGTCGACCGACGGGGTGGACATGCCGTAGCTGGACTCGGCGGCGCTCGTCGCTGGCTCGTAGGCCGGGTCCGAGGCCGGGTCGCGGGCCCCCTCGATCCCCCCGGTGATGGCCACGTCGGCCAGCCCCGCCTCGATGAAGCGGGCGGCGGTCCCGAGGGCGTCGAGGGAGGACGCGCAGGCCGTCGTCACCGTGAGGGAGGGGCCGTGCAGGTCGTAGCGCATGCAGATCTGCGACGCGGCCATGTTGGGCCAGATCTGGATCATGAGCTTGCCGTCGACGGCCTCGGCGCCCTTCGTGTCGAAGGCCCACTGACCGTGGGTGAGCGAGTGCGAGCCGCCGATGGAGGTGCCGACGACCACCGCGGTGCGCAACTGGTCGAGGGCGTCCTCGAGGCCGGCCTGGCGGAGGGCCTGGGCGGTGGCGGCGAGGCCGATCCGGGCGAAGGGGTCGGTACCCCTGATGACCCGTTCGTCCATCCAGTCGCGGGGGTCGAAGCTGTCGTGCAGCGTGCCGAGCAGGCTCGGGTCCTCCGGCGGGCGCCAGGGGAGGCGGCGGATGCCCACCTCGCCGGCGAGCAGCGCCTCGCACAGCACGTCGGCGCCCACACCCAGGGGGGACACCGCCCCCGTCCCAGTGATCGCGATCCGCATGTCGCCCCCTGGCGTCTCTGTCCGTCCGACCGGCCCTCGCCCCACGGCGTGAGCTGGGCCACCGCCCCCAGCCGGCGCTGAGCCACGGCCCCGCGGCTGACACTATCGTCAGGTGACGCCAGCTGACCGGGCGAGGCCGAGGAGGACCGAGCACATGTTGACCGGGGACCAGTACCGCGAGTCGCTCCGAGACGGGCGCCTCACCTACTTCGAAGGCCGCCAGATCGCCGACATATCCGTCGAGCCCGTGCTGCGCGACGCCGTCGACCAGGTCGCGGGCGTGTACGACAAGTTCTACAGCGCCGAGCCTGGGGCCATAAATCCCCTGCTCACAGCGCCGAACGGGTTCGAGGAGCTGAAAGATCGCCTGCCCGCGCTGCACGAGGCGGACATCGTCACCAACACCACGTTCCAGTCCCTCATGACGGTGCTGACCGCTTCGGCGAAGGTGGCCGAGACCAACGGCGAGTACGTCGAGCGCATCAACGCCTACGTGGACGAGGCCCAGCGCAACGACATCCGCATCACCGAGTGCATCACCGACGCCAAGGGCAACCGCGCCGTCGCCCCCGGCAAGCAGCACGACCCTGACGCCTACGTCCACGTGGTCGACCGCCAGCGCGACGGCGTCGTCATCCGCGGGGCGAAGCTCCACATCACCGGGGCCAGCTTCGGGCACGACCTGATGGTCATGCCCACGAAGAACATGAAGCCCGGCGAGGAGGAGTACGCCATCACCTGCGCGGTGCCGGTGAGCACGCCCGGGGTGCGGATCGTCAACACCACCTACGCCCCCCGCCACCCCGACTCGCGGCACTTCCCCCACACGGACGGGCACCACATGCCCGACGGGTTCGTGATCTTCGACGACGTGTTCGTGCCCCACGAGCGGGTGTTCCTCGACGGGGAGACGGGCTACGCGGCGGTGTTCGCCCACGCCCTCGGGCTCTGGGAGCGCCTCGGCGGCCTCGCGGCGATGGCCGACCAAGCCGACATGCTCGTGGGGCTCGCCCAGCTCATCGCCGAGGCCAACGGGCTGTCGCGGGAGAGCCACATCAAGGAGAAGATCTCCGAGATGCTCATCCACGCCACCCTCGTGCGCGCCGCGCTCGAAGCGGCGATCGCCCACTGCGACGTCACCGCGGACGGGGCGGCCTTCCCCAACGAGCTGTACACGAACGCCGGCAAGTACCAGGGCGCGGCGCAGTACGGGCTGATGGTCCGCCACCTCCACGACATCGCCGGGGGCGCCGTGGTCACCACCCCGGCAATCTCGGACCTCGAGAACCCCGACGTCGGGCCGCTGCTGCGCAAATACCTCTCGACAGGGCCCGAGGTGGAAGGCGAGTACCGGGCGAAGCTGTTCCACGCCATCCGCGACCTCACCGCCGACAGCTACGGCGGCTGGCACCTGGTGACGAACATCCAGTCCGGCGGTGGGCTCTACGCCCAGCGCATCGTGACCCGTCGCTACTACGACATGGACCGGGCGAAGCAACTGGCCCTGGGCGCGGCGGGCATGGCCGACGGGCACATGCTGATCTAGCGGGAGGCGCGCCTCCCCAGCTGACGGGCGGTCTGGGGATCCGCGGTGGGCGGGCCGCGGATCGCCCCGGCGAGGCGAACCGCGAAGGATCTTGCACCGCCACGGTGCAGGAACCTTCGGGGGTGGTACGGCCAGAGGGCCCGCTCCGGCCGCTGACCGGGCCCCCACCGCCGCAATGTGCCAGCGTGGCCCATGGACCAGACCTCCTCGCCCGGCTGCGAGCCCGTCCTGCGAGCCGAGGGCCTGCGGCGGTCCTTCGGTGACCGCGTCGCCGTGGACGACGTCTCGCTCAGCGTCTCCGCCGGGGAGACCTACGGCCTCCTCGGGCCCAACGGCGCCGGCAAGAGCACCACGATCGCGCTGCTCACCGGGCTGCTGGAGCCCGACGCCGGGTCGGTGACCGTGGCCGGCGTGCCCATCCGGCCGGGCTCGGTGCAGGGCAAGGGCGCCATCGGGCTCGTCCCCCAGGAGGTGGCCGTGTACCCGGACCTCTCCGCCGAGGAGAACCTCGATTTCTTCGCCCGGCTCCAGGGCCTCGGCAAGAGCGAGCGCACGGCGCGGATCGACGAGGTACTGGCGGTGACGGGCCTCGGGGAGCGGCGCAGGGAGCGCACGGTGAAGTTCTCCGGCGGCATGCGGCGCCGGCTCAACATCGGCATCGGCCTGCTCCACCGGCCCGCGCTGCTCGTGCTCGACGAGCCCACGGTCGGCGTCGACCCCCAGTCCCGCAACGCCATCCTCGAATCGGTGGAAGCGCTCTCGGGCGAAGGCCTGGCCGTGCTCTACACGACGCACTACATGGAGGAGGCCGAGCGCCTCTGCGACCGGGTCGGCATCATCGACGAGGGACGCCTGCTCGTCGAGGGCACGACGGCGGAGCTCACGGCCATGCTCGGTGAGCAGGAGCGGGTCGAGATCGGCGTCCGCGGCCGAGCCGAGGCGGTGCTCGACCGGTTGCGGGCCGACGAGGGGGTGGCCGAAGCGACGCTCGACGACGCCACGCTGCGGGTGCTCGTGGACGACGCCTCGCGCCGGCTCGGCTCCATCCTCGACGCGTTGACGGGGGCGGGCGTCGAGGTCAACTCTGTCGAGGTCGACCGGCCCGACCTCGAAGCCGTGTTCCTCCACCTCACCGGCAAGGGCCTCCGCCAGTGAGCGCAGCGAACCGCCCGAGCGGCGGAGAGCGGGGGGCCGTGAGCGCAGCGAGCCGCCCGAGCGGCGGAGAGCGGGGGGCACCGTGAGCCGGGCCGTGTGGCTGATCCTCGTCAAGGACCTGAGGCGGAACCTGCGCAACGGCTTCTTCCTGGTCATGGGCATCATCACGCCGCTCGTTCTGGCCTTCGTCTTCAACCTCGTCTTCGGGGGGGTGACCTCGGGGCGTCTCGACGTCCCCGTCGGCTACCTCGACGAGGACCGCTCGGAGGCGAGCGCCCGATTGGGCGACCTCCTCGACGGGCTCGACGACGAGGGCCTCTTGGAGGTGACCCGCCTCGAACGCGGCACCGACCCGGCCGAGGCGCTCGGGGACCGCGACCTCACCGCAGTCGTGGAGGTCCCGGCGGGCTTCGGGGCGGCGGCGGGAGGGGCCGAGCCGCCCGTCATCGGAGTCGTGGGCGAGGACGACGCGCCCACCTCGGTCGGCATCGTCCGCGCCGTGGTCGAGGGGTTCGCCCGGGAGAGCGATCGGGAGAGGATCGGCGCGGCCGCGGCGGCAGCCCTCGACGTCGCCCCCCCGCCACCGGCCACCCGGCCAGCGGTGGCCCTCGTGGACCGTGACGCCGAGGAACGCCTCGACGCCGGGGCGCAGATCGCTGCTGCCATGGCCAGCCTGTTCCTCTTCATCATCTCGCTCCTCGGCGTGAACAGCCTCCTCGACGAGCGGCGCGACGGCACGTTGGCGCGCCTGCTCGCCGCGCCGATCCCACGGTCCTCGGTCATCGTGGCGAAAATCCTCGTCAGCGTGGTCCTCGGCGTCGCGTCGGTGATGGTGCTCGTCCTCGCCATGGCGCTGGTCCTGGGCGCGGACTGGGGGGCGCCGCTCGGCGTGGTGGCCCTCGTCGTCGCCCTGTCCGTCACGGCGGCGGCGTTGACGCTGCTCGTCGCCGGCTCGGCACGCACACCGGAAGCGGCCGCCAGCCTGCAGTCGAGCCTCGCCGTGGTGCTGGCGGTGCTCGGCGGCGGCCTCGTCCCCCTGCCCGACGGCGGGCTGGTCGGGCTGCTGAGCCGGCTCACCCCGCACCGCTGGTTCTACGAGGGGCTGCGCTCCCTGGCGGGGGACGCGCCCTGGACGGCGGCGCTGCCCGCCGTGGCTGCCCTCGCCGGCTTCACCCTCGTGCTCGGTGCGCCCGGCCTCGTCCTCGCCCGCCGCCGGCTGGCCCCGTGAGAGGAGCGAACCGCCCGAGCGGCGGAGAGCGGGGAACACCGAGCGCAGCGAACCGCCCGAGCGGAGCGAGCCGCGGCGTGGACCTCGCCAAGGTGGGGGCCATCGCCCGGGCCAACCTGGTGAGGCTGGTGCGGGACCGCAGCAACCTCGTACCGATGCTGCTGGTGCCGATCGTCTTCGTCTACCTGATCGGCACCCAGTTCGGCGGCGAGGACCGGCCCGACGTGGGCGTCGCCGGCACCGGCCCCGTGGCGGACGCGCTCGTGGAGGGACTCCGGTCGAGCGACGCCGTCGACGTGGCCGTGGTCGAGGACGAGGCGGAGGCCCGCCGCGACGTGGGCGCCGGCAAGCTCGCGCTCGGGGTCGTGGTGCCGCCGGACGCAGACGCCGTCCTCGCCTCGGGCGCGCCGCTCGAGGTCGTCGTCGTCACCGAGCCGGACGGCTCGAGCGGGTCGTTGCGGACCCTCGTCCAAGGCGTGCTCGCCGAACACGCCCTCGTGCCCAGCCTCGCCGCCGAGCTCGTGGGCCCACCCGGCGCGCCGGCGGACGCCGAGGTGCGAGCCACCGTCGCGACGGCGGCCGAGGACGTGGCCCGGGCCCGGGTGGAGGTCCGTGGCCCCGCCGGCGAGGAGCTCGAGACCGCCGGAGGCCGCTTCGCCGGCGGTGCTGCCCAGCAACTGGTGCTGATGGTGTTCCTCTTCACGCTGGTGAGCGCGGTCCCCATGGTGCAGAGCCGTCGATCCGGGATCGCCGAGCGGATGCTCGCGACCCCGACGTCGACCCGCACGATCGTGACGGGCGAAGCCGCCGGCCGCTGGCTCGTCGCCCTCGCCCAGGGGGCGTGGATCCTGGTGGTGTCGACCGTCGTGTTCGATGTGGGCTGGGGGTACCTCCCGGGCGCGGTCCTCGTCCTCGTGGCCTTCGGCGCGGTCGGCGCCGGGGCGGGGATGCTGCTCGGCGCCGTGCTGTCGGACGAGGGCACCGTCACCGGCGCCTCGATCCTCGGCGGTCTCACGCTCGGTGCACTCGGGGGGTGCATGCTCCCGACCGAGCTCTTCTCCCCCACCCTGCAGACGGTCTCGAAGGTGACGCCGCACGCCTGGGCGCTCGACGCCTTCGCCGTACTGCGCGACGGCGGCGGCCTCCTCGACGTGCTCGCCCAATTGGGCGTGCTCGCCGCCATCGCCGTGGTCCTCCTCGGGCTCGCCTCATGGCGGCTGCGGGTGGTGCTCAGCCAGAGGTGAAGCCGCTCGGATGTGTAGCAGTGAGGCGCTGTTGGGCAGTGTGGTCAACTGGTCCGGGAGAAGTGTTGACCATGTGCCGGGACGCGCGCCGAGGATTTGTGATAAAGAGTGGGACCTGACCATCTAACTGTGCTATGCTACTGGTGTGCTCGAGGCGGCGGGTGGCGACGTTGATGTCAGGTCGATCTGTGAAGAGCTGGCCGCGGTTGACGTGTCGGCTTTGTGTGATGACAAGCTGGCGGGGTTCGTGGTCGACATGGAGGCGTTGTTGAATGCGGTATACACATTGTCGGCGGTGGGGCTCGAGGAGTTCCACCGCCGCGGCGTGTGGGCCGCCGATGGGGCGTTGTCAGGGGCGGGCTGGGCGGCGGGCAGCACGGGCTCAGCGAAGCCGTCGCTGCGGGCGCGGGTGCGGGCCGGGGCCGCGTTGCGGCAGCTGCCGTCAGCGACGCCACCAGCGCGTGCGGGGCTGCTGTCCCCCGATCACGTGGGCGCCCTGGGCGATTGCGCCCGCCGTCATGGCGACCTCGCGGCCCGGGACCAGGACCTCCTCGTCGGCCAGGCGGTCGAGCTCGACGCCGCGGCGTTCCGTGTGGCCGCCCGCCACTGGGAGGACCGCGCGTCCGATGCGGACGCGCCGGAGCCAACGCCGGGCCCGGGCCCGGGCCCCGTGGATGAGGCGTTCCTGTCCAAGACGCTCGACGGGCGGTGGGAGCTGCGGGCGAGCTTCTCGCCCGAGTCGGGCGACCTGTTGAACGCGGCGCTCGACGTCGAGGTCGACCGGTACCTGCGCGCCGCCCGGGACGGGGACCCTTCCGTGCCCCTGGTGGCGTCCCAGGTGCGGGCAGCGGCGCTGCTCGACCTCACCTGCCAAGGCATGCGCCGCGAACCCTCAGAAGCGTCGGTCCCGGACCGGTACCGGGTCGCCATGGTCGTTCCCTTCGACCAGTACGACGGCCTCGGTCTCGCCGGCTGCGACTCGCCGGCGTTCCGGGTCGTGGTGGGGGCTGAGGGCGAGGTAATCGACATCGGCCGGGACAGCCGCCGCTGGACGACGGGGATCCGCCGGGCCGTCACCTTCCGTGACGGCGGGTGCAGCTTCCCGGGCTGCGACCGGCCGCCGGGCTGGTGCGATGTCCATCACTGCGACGAGTGGGAGAACGGCGGGACGACGAGTGCCGACAACGGCGCCTTGTTGTGCCGGCGCCACCACACCTTCATCCACCGCAAGCGATGGCGGATCACCATCGATGACGGCAAACCCGTCACCCGTCGGACCGATGGCACCGAACACGTCATCCGACGCTGGGACACCACTCCGCCACAACCCGCCCACGCCGGTTAGCCACTGGATGAGCGATCGCCTACAGAATGGTGTGTGACTCTGCCCGCACGGTTGCTGCTGACACCGGCCGGCTCGCCTCACGGCGCCGATCGGCGAGGCAGGCCTGCGCACCGACCACCAGCGGAGGGCACGGCAGCCCGGCCCGGGTCATCGCCGGGTCACTACGGTGGGCCGGAGACGCCCACCACCAAGGGGAGATCGCGCATGCACGGGGGACAGCTCGCCGCCAAGGCGCTGAAGGCCGCAGGGGTCGAGTGCGTGTTCACGCTCTCGGGCGGGCACGTCATGGCCATCTACGACGGCTGCCTCGACGAGGGCATCAAGGTCGTCGACGTGCGCCACGAGCAGGCCGCCGTGCACGCCGCCGACGCCTGGGCCCGCCTGCACCCGGGCAAGGTCGGCGTGGCCATCGTCACCGCCGGGCCGGGCGTCACCGACGGTGTGACCGGCGTGGCCAATGCCTGGCGGGCCAACTCGCCCATCCTCGTCTTCGGTGGGCAGGGCCCCTTCAACAACCTGCGCCGAGGCTCGCTGCAGGAGATGGACCACGTCTCCCTCATGCGGCCCATCACCAAGTTCGCCGACGCCTGCTACGAGACCCGCCGCATCGGCGAGTACGTCGAGCAGGCCGTCCGCACCGCGCTCTCGGGCGTGCCCGGCCCGGCCTTCCTCGAGATCCCCATGGACGTGCTCTCGGGCCCCGTGGACGAGGCCAAGGCCTACCTGCCGCCCTTCCGGGACTACCGGGTCAAGCACGCCGCGCCCCGGGCCGACGTGGAGCGCGCCGTGACCCTGCTGGCCGGGGCGGAGCGCCCCCTCGTCATGGCGGGCACGTCGCTCAAGTGGTCCGAGGGCGGGGCGCAGCTGCGTGAGTTCGTCGAGGCCACCGGCATCCCCTGCTACACGAACGGCATGGCCCGGGGGCTGTTGCCCATGGACCACCCGCAGTTCTTCAACCGCACCCGGGGCCAGGCCCTCGCCGAGGCCGACGTGGTGCTGTTGGCCGGCACCCCCCTCGACTTCCGCATGCGCTTCGGGCGCTCCATCCCCCAGGGCGCCAAGGTCGTCCAGCTCGACCTCGACGAGGTGCTGATCGGGCAGAACCGCCCCGTCGACGTCGGCCTGGCCGGCAACCTCGGCGCCACCCTGGCCGACCTGCTGGCGGCCATGGCCGAGGCCGACGTCAAGGTGGACTTCTCGGCCCGGGCGGCCGAGCTGCGGGCCAAGGAGGCCGAGGCCGAGGCGGCGCTCGTCGCCCAGCTGAGCTCGGACGAGGTGCCCATCGACCCGCTGCGGCTGTGCCGGGAGATCGCCGACGTGGTCACCGACGACATGATCGTCATCGGCGACGGCGGGGACATCGTGGCCCAGGCCTCCAAGGTGATCCGGGTGCCCCGCAACGGCGCGTGGATGGACCCGGGGCCGCTCGGCACGCTCGGGGTGGGCATGCCCTTCGCCCTGGCCGCCCAGATCGCCCACCCCGACAAGCGGGTGCTCATCGTCTACGGCGACGGCTCCTTCGGGCTCAACGGCTTCGAGTTCGACACCGCCGTGCGCTTCGGTCTGCCCATCGTGGGCGTGGTCGGCAACGACGCCGCCTGGGGCCAGATGCTGCGCCCCCAGTCCGTGGTGTACGGCACCGACCGCATCGTCGCCACCAAGCTGAGCTACACCCGCTACGACAAGATCGTCGAGGCCATGGGCGGCCACGGCGAGCACGTCACCGAGCCCGACGAGATCCGCCCCGCCCTGGAGCGGGCCTTGGCCTCGGGCAAGGCCGCCCTCGTCAACGTAGAGATGCGCCAGGACGAGGGCGAGATGAAGGGCTCAACATACGTGTGAACTGTGCGCCGGCCTCGTACTTCTTGGCCAGGGCGAGGTTCGTAGCGATCGGGCCGGTCATGTGCGGAGTCTGGCCGCTACCACAGGTGGCCGACGTCGTACTTGGCGACCCAGGGATCCGCCGTCACCAGCGTGAGCCCCTCAGCCCGGGCCTGGGCGACCAGCACCCGGTCGAAGGGGTCGCGGTGGTGCTTGGGGACGTGCTCGACGGCGGCGAGGTGGCCGAGCTCGAGGCCGAGCACGTCGAAGCGATTGGCCGCGGCGTGACGCGCGAACCACGTGCCCGCCGGGCTGGCGAGGCGGATCTTGCCCAGCGCAGCCTTGATAGCGAGCTCCCACAGGGACGCCGCGCTCACCTCGACCGTCTGCTCGGTGGCGATGGCCTCACGAGCCGTCATCGAGAGACGGTCGTCGTCGGCCACCCACCACACGAAGGCATGCGTGTCGAGCAGGAGGCCAGTCACCGCTCGAGGGGCGCCTCGAACGCGTCCAGCTCGTCTGCATCGAGCTCGAAATCCTCGTCGAGCCAGTGGACCGTGCCCCGCCCGCTGCCCGGCTCACGGCGTCCGAGGGGGTCCGCCGGCAGGAGGCGAGCGACCGGTTCACCGTGGCGGGCGATCACGACCTCCTCGCCCCGCTCGACCAGAGCGATGAGGCGTGACAACTGGGACTTGGCCTCGTGCATGTTTACGACCGTCCTCACCCTGGTGACCTTAGCCCGGTATCCTAGCTAAGTCGTCACCGAATTCGGGCGCCGCCCGCCCCCGCCGGCCTCGCCAGCAGGCCGGTTCGGGCCGACCAGCTCGGGGGTAGGCCCCAGGCCATGTTGGGACGATGGGTGAAGCGGGCGTTGATCGCCGCCGCGGGCAGTTACCTGTACCGCCGCATCCAGCAGCAGCGGGCGAGCCGTCGCTGACCTGGCCCTCGCCGAGTCCGTGGCGCCCGTCACGTGCGGAGCTGGCAAGATCGCGACATGACGAGCACAGGCGACGACGCTCGGGTGGCGGTGTGGGACGCCGACGCCCACATCTGTGAACCTCCGGCCGTCTGGCGCGAGTACGCCGAGCCCGCGTTCCGGGACCTGGTGATGCAGGTCCACCGGCACCCTGACGGCCACGAGACCGGATTCGCCGGCGGCGTCGACCTCGGCATGAACGTGGCACCGGCCTGCATCCCCGGCATGTACGGCAACCAGGCCGCCACCTGGGACCAGATCCTGCCCGGCAGCTACGACCCCGTCGCCCGCCTCGAGGTGATGGACGAGGAGGGCCTCGACCACGCCGTCTGCTTCCCTTCGCTCTACCTGGTATCGGGCGACATCGCCGACGGCCAGGTCGCCGCGGCGTCCGCCCGGGCCTACAACAGCTGGATGGCCGACTTCGTGGCCACCGACCCCGAGCGGCTCTTCGGCATCGCCGTCTGCCCCCTCCAGGTCGTCGCCGCGTCCGTCGCCGAGATCGAGCGGGTGGCCGACCTCGGGCTCTCCGGCATCACCTTCCGCCCCGAGCGCTACAACGGCCTCGAGCTCTACTCCGAGGACATGGACCGGGTCTGGTCCGCGGCCGAGTACGCCAACCTCACGGTGGCCGTCCACGGCAGCTTCGGCTCGAAGATGTCGAGCTTCGCCCGCACCCGCTACGCCAACCAGTTCTTCGTCCACATGGTCTGCCACCCCTTCGAGCAGATGGCCTGCGTGATGGAGGTCGTCGCCTCCGGCGTGCTCGACAAGCACCCCGGGCTGCGGGTCGGCTTCTTCGAGTCGGGCCTCGGCTGGCTGCCCTACTGGCTCGACCGCTTGGACGAGCACAAGGAGTCCATGGGGCACCTCGTGCCCACGCTCAAGCGGGACCCGACCGAGATCTGGTCGGAGCAGTGCTTCGTGACCATGGAGGCCGGCGAGGGCGAGGCGTTGGCCCAGCTCGCTGACCTCGGCCTCGCCCACACGGTCGTCTGGGGCTCGGACTACCCCCACTACGACTGCACCTACCCCGGCGCCCTCGCCGAGCTCGACGCCACCTTCGACGAGCTGGCCAAGCCCGACCTGCGGACCGCGGTGATCCACGACAACGCCCGCCGCTTCCTCGGCCTCCCCGAGCTGAAGCTGGCACGCCCCACCCTCAGCTGAGGGGAGGCACGGCCGCGAAGCCGATGGCGTCCTCCAGGGCGACGAGGGCGCCGAGCACGCCGAGGTCGTCGCGCTGGCGGCCGACGACCTGGAGGCCGACGGGCAGGCCCGCCCGGGAGAGGCCGGCGCAGACCGTCCCCGCCGGGTTCCGGGTCAGGTTGAACGGGAAGGTGTACTGCACCCAGTTCGAGGTCGTCACCCCGTCGATCGTGCCCTCGGTTCCGGCGTCGAGGCGGGGCACGAAGCCGGCAAGGGTCGGGCACAGGACGAGGGAGGCGCCGACCTCGGCCACGGCCCGTTCGAACTGCACGTTGAGCAGGTGGGCAGCGTCGATGGCCCGGGCGTAGGTGACGCCGTCGATCTCCGCGCCCGCCTCGACCTGGGCCCGCAGGCTCTCGCCGAGCTCACCCCATGCCGGCGTGCCCCGCAGGTGAGCGTGCACCTTGGCCCGCTGGACCAGCCACATGGTGAGCCACGGGTCGAGGGGCGGCTCCGTCCACACCGCGCCGAGGTCCACCACCTCCGTCCCGAGCTCGGCGAGGCGGTCGACGGCGCCCTGGCAGACGGCAAGCACCTCGCTGTCGACCTCGCCGTAGCCGAGCGTCGGGCACCAGGCCACCCGGACCGGGGGCGCCGCCGACAGGTCGACGGCGTCGACCCAGCTCAGCGCAGGGGCGTCGAGGGAGAAGACGTCGGTGGCCACGGGCCCGACCACGGCGCCGAGGGCGAGGACGACGTCACGGATGGTGCGGGCCATCGGCCCCTTGACCGAGAGGATCCCCGAGCCCGGCGGGTGGGGGCCTCCCAGGGGCACCCGGCCCTGGGAGCACTTGATGCCCGTCTGGCCGCAGACGGCGGCGGGGATGCGGATGGAGCCGCCCCCGTCGGAGCCCGTGCCGAGAGGGACGATGCCGGCGGCGATGGCCGCACCGGTGCCGCCCGAGGAGCCACCGGCCGAGTGCTCGAGGGACCATGGGTTGGCGGTCGCCCCGAAGGCCGGGTTGTCGGTGACGCCCTTGTGGCCGAACTCGGGCGTGTTCGTCTTGCCGAGGACCACGCAGCCGGCTCGGCGCAGCCGGGCGACGAGGGGCGAGTCCGACTCGGCGGGCGGGTCGGCCACGTTGAGCTTGCACCCGTAGGTGGTGCGGAAGCCGGCGGCGTCCTCGAGGTCCTTCACCCCGATGGGGACGCCGGCGAGCGGCCCGACGTCCTCGCCCCGGGCCGACCGCTCGTCGAGGGCCGCGGCCTCGGCCAGCGCCCGCTCGCCGTCCCAGGCCACGAAGGCGTTGACCTGCGGGTCGAGCGCCTCGAGGCGGGCGATGGCGTGGGCCGTGACCTCCCGGGCCGACAGCTCTCGCTGGCGCACCCGCTCGGCCAGGTCCGCCACCGTGCCCCTCTGGAAGTCGAGCTCGCTCATGGCCGTGGGCCCTCCGCCTCGGTCCTCGTTGGTGCTCACGCCCTCGTCACGGCCTTCAGGCCGCCACCGCGCCCGTCCGCGCCGCCGTCGCCGGCTCGGCGTCAGGCCATCGTCAGCCCGCCGGAGACGGACAGGGTCTGGCCGGTGACGAAGCCCGCCTCCTCGGAGCAGAAGTAGGCCACGGCGGAGGCGATCTCCTCGGGCTGGGCGACGCGGCGCATGGGGATGGCCCGGGTGAGCGCGCCTATGAACTTCTCGGCCTCCTCGCCCCGAGAGCTCGCCGCGTCCCGCAGCAACGTCGTGTCGGTCGGCCCGGGGCAGACCACGTTGGCCGTCACCCCCGCCCGGGCCGCCTCGCGGGCGACGGTCTTGGTGAAGGCGATCACGCCTCCCTTCGCCCCGGAGTAGACGGACTCCAGCGAGGAGCCGACCCGGCCGGCGTCAGAGGCGATGTTCACGACACGGCCCCAGCGCGCCTCGACCATGGCGGGCAGTACGGCGTGCACCCAGCGCAACACGCCCTTGTAGTTGATCTCGATGACCCGGTCCCAGAACTCCTCCTCGGTGTCGACGAAGGGGAGGAACTTGTCCCAACCGGCGCAGTTGACGAGCACCTCGACGGGGCCGAGCTCGTCGACCACGGCCAGGTAGCCGCGCTGCACGGCGTCGGAATCGGTCACGTCCACGACGTAGGGCCGGGCCTCGCCACCGGCCGCGGCGACCTGGGCGACCGTGTCGGCCGCCTCGGCCTCGAGCACGTCGCAGACCGCGACGCGGCGGCCCTGGGCAGCGAGTGCCAGGGCGATCGCCCGTCCGATGCCTCGACCCGCACCACTCACGACGGCCACCCGTCCGGTCATGTCCATCCCCCTCCGCACCGCGGACCAGCCGCGGACCCTATCCGCGACACCTCAGCCGCTTCGATTCCGGTCCTCCGAGCGGGCACCCAGCCGGCAGGCGGCACCGGGATGGTGGTCAGGGCGCTGGCGGGCGGACGAGGACGAGCGGGGTGGTCTCCGCGCCGTTGCCCGCGGGGTTGGAGGCCAGCGCCCGGCGCACGAACGCGTGGTCCACCCCTGTCGAGGCGCCGAGCACGTCGACCCGGCCGAGGTCGTTGGCGTCGCACACGGCCGCGCCCAGCCCGGTGGTCCGCTCGATGGCCTCGCAGACCGAGTCGGACCGCTCCGGGCCGAGCACGATGAACTGGTCGTAGGGCGGCAGCGAGCCGGTCACGTCGTCGACGAGGCGGGCCTGGTCGCCGGCCAGCCGGTAGAACCAGCCCGGCCGCCCGGCCAGCTTGAGCGGCGCCCCGGCGGCGAGCGCGCCGAGCACCCGCGGCCCGCCGACCTGGTCGACGAGCACCTGCAGGCCGGGCCCGGTGCCGAGCGAGCCCTCGCCGCCCATGAACGAGCAGAAGCGGCTGGCGAACCAGCCGACGCGCACCTCGTCGGGGTGGCGAAGCCGGCCCTGCATGACCGCGAGGGGCGACTCGCCGATGACGACGACGTCGCCGGGCTCGGCCTGGGGGGCCGCGTACTTCTGCACCACGGCGAGGGGGTCGTCGTCGGGGGTGAGGAGGTGGGTGCGCACGGGCAGGACCTGCGCACCGTCCACGTCGCGCCACGAGGGCGGGGTGCGCTCGGCCTCCCGCAGGGCCACGAACACGTGGTGGGAGCGGGGCCGGGGGCCCTCGGCCCCGTAGGTGCCCACGCGGACGTCGACCCACACCGCGTACAACGCGTCGAGGGCGGCCGCCCGGCCCTGCACGTCGACCTGCACGTCGAAGGCACTGGAACCGGCCGGCTTGACCACGTAGGCCGTCCAGTAGCCGTCGGGCCGCGGCGGGTAGGCCTTGTCGCGGGACTCCACGCGGCAGGCGGTGCGCAGCTCGGCGACCGACGCGTCCGACAGCAGGGCCACGTGGGGCTCGACGCCGCAGAGCATGACCTCGCGGTCGGCGGTCAGGTTCTCCACCGTGACCCGGCCGGACAGCCGGAGCAGGCCGGCGGCCATGCGCTGGGGGCGGAAGCCCTCGTCGGAGAAGGCCACGTCGTTGCCCGGCGCCCGGCGGTGCAGCAGTTCGACGGCGCCGACCGCGGCCGCGGCGGTGCCGAGTACGGTGGCGGCCCTGCGCGCGATGCCCATCGCCGCGGATGGTACCCCGCCATCCTGTGCGCCCCCGAGCCAGGCCCGGTGCCGCCAGCCGCAGGCTCGGCTCCACCTCGGGGGCGTCGCGTCGGGCACGATGGGGGGATGCCCGAGCCGTTCGTCCCCGAGGGGCGCATCCTCGACCTGCCCGGACGGGGCGAGACGTTCGTGCGGGCCCACTTCTCGGGCACCGACCGCCCGACCCTGCTGCTGCTCCACGGCTGGACGATCACCGCCGACCTGAACTGGTTCGCTTGCTACGCCGCCTTCGCCGAGCGCTACAACCTCGTGGCCATCGACCACCGGGGCCACGGGCGGGGCCTGCGCAGCACCCACCCCTTCGACCTCGAGGCCGCGGCCGACGACGCCGCCGCCGCCCTCGAACTGCTGGGCGTGCGCCCCGTCGTGGCCGTCGGCTACTCGATGGGCGGCCCGGTGGCCCTCCACCTCGCCGGCCGCCACCCGGGCATCGTCGAGGGCCTCGTGCTCACGGCCACCGCCGCCCGCTTCAACCGCCGCCTCGACGAGCGACTCGAGTGGGCGCTCCTCCCCCTCCTCCCCATGGTGCTGCGCCGAGACGGCCTGGTGAGGGCCCTGCGCCGCGCCCTCGACAAGCAAGCCGCGCTGGACCCGGCCGTCGCCGCCTGGCGCGGGCGGCTCGTCGGGGAGACACAGCGTGCCAGCACGGCGAGCACCGTGGAGGCGGGCCGGGCGCTGTCCCGCTACGACGCCCGCGAGGTCGCCATGGAGCTCGAGCTGCCGGCTGCCGTGGTGCTGACCTCACGGGACCGGGCGGTACCCCCCTCCTCCCAGCGGGAGCTGGCCAAGCTGCTGCGTGCCCGGGTGCTCGAGATCGAGGCCGGCCACGACGTGTTCATCCAGCAGCCGGCGGCGTTCGCCGCCGGCCTGCTCGCCGGCGTCGAGGGCGTCCTGGCCCGGCGGGCCGAGGGCAACGGCTCGGTGACCAGGGCGGTGGCCCGTCACGCTCGCCGCTGGCGGCGCCGCCACGTTCGAGCCTGAGCCCGCCGACCAGCTCACACCGACAGCACGCCACCCTTCTCGGTCGGTTCCGTCTCACCTATGAGACGAAGGCGACCGAGAACGGCGGTCAGGCCCCCGCCGGCCCGACCAGGCGTTCGAGGGCCACGGTCCAGCTCTCGTAGTAGGGCCGCTCCGGGTCCTCGGCGATGGCCGCTTTCAGCTGGTCGCGGAACGCGTCCCAGGGCAGCGCCAAGCGCTCGCAGGCCAGCACGGCGACGGCGAACGCCCGCGCCTGCCAGGGTTCGGCGAAGGGCTCGTCGGCGAGCTCGGCCCACGCCGGCCGCGGCCCGCCGTCGCGGCGCGGCTCGCCCTCCCCGCTGGTCATACGGCGGCGACGCCGATCATGCCGTCGCGGGACACGAGGGACGCCAGCGCCGCCTCGTCGAGGCCCTCGGTGCCCTCCGGGCGGCGGGGCAGCACGAGGTAGCGCACGTCGGCCGAGGAGTCCCACACCCGCACCTCGGTGCTGGCGGGCACGTCGAGGCCGAACTCGGCGAGCACGGCACGGGGCTCGCGCACGACCCGGGAGCGGTAGGGCGGCGACTTGTACCAGACGGGCGGCACGCCGAGCACGGGCCACGGGTAGCAGGAGCACAGCGTGCAGACGATGACGTTGTGCACGCCCGGGGTGTTCTCGACGGCCACGAGGTGCTCGCCCTCGCTGCCGCCGTAGCCGAGCTCGGCGGCCGCCGCGGTGGCGTCGGCCAGGAGCCGCTGGCGGTAGCCCTCGTCGACCCAGGCGCGCGCCACCATGCGGGCGCCGTTGCGGGGCCCGACCTCGTCCTGGAACACCTCGACGACGGCGTCCACGGCGTCGGGGGTGATGAGGCCCCGCTCGACGAGCTCGGCCTCGAGCGCTGCAGCCCGGAGCTCCGCCGGGCTCTTCTCCCTGACGTCGTGGTGGGTGGTCATGGGCTGGGCCTCTCTTCTTCCAGGTAGGGCTCGACGAGGTCGACGCTCAGCGTGAAGGGCTCGGCGGCCTCGCCCCAGAGGTCGTCTGACGTGAAGCGGACGGTGTAGCAGGGCACGGGCTCGTAGCGTCGCTGCGGCATCCCCTCGGGATGGGGCTCGAGGGCCAGCAGCCGCTCCACGGTCCCGGGCGCGCCGCGCACGTAGCGGGGGCAGCGGCTGTGCCCCGGGGTCGTGTCGCGCCGCACGCGGACCTGGTCACCGACGGCGAAGCGGTGGGCCGGGCCCTCCCACGACCGCCCCGAGCGCGGGTTGAAGGCGGTGCGCGCTCGGCTGGCCAGCTCGGGGTCGCGACGGTCGGGCACCACGAGCCGCCCCTCGGCGATGCGCCGGGCGAGGGCCTCGGGCGGCACGACGTCGGCCTCGGCCAGCAACGTCTCGAGCGCGGTGAGCCAGTGCTCGTAGTAGGTGGTCTCGAGGTACTCGGCCGCGGGCATCCGCTCGATGGCGTAGCGGAACCCGGCGGGGAGGTGCCGCCCTGCGGCGAGGGACACCATCATCCCGTGGACGCGGCCCTCCCACGGCGCGTGGAAGGGCGCTCCCTCCGGCTCGGGCACGACCGCGCCGAACCCGTGCATCCCCCCCAGGTCGTGGATGCCGTCCACGGCCGCACCCTAGATCTGCTCGGTCCCCCAAGGCCGTGCAGTTGTGACAAGTTCGGACCGAGCAGATCCCGGTGGGGTTGGGGTCCCCGCCGGGGATGGGGGAGGCGCTGCAGGCGCCGTCGGGGGCGCAGCCCCCGGGCTGGTGTCCCGGGGCGCGCCACGGGTGGGCGGCGGGGCACGCCCACCACCGCCCGTGCGCACCTGGCTCCGCTCCGTTAAGGCCGGGTGAAGACCTGGGGGTCGGCGGGCCCGCCGCTCGTCGGCGTCATCCGGAAGCTCGGGTCGTGCTTGAGGATCTCACGGCGGGCGATGGTCATCTTGTGGACCTCGTCCGGGCCGTCGGCGATGCGCAGGGTGCGCATGTGCGCCCACATGTGGGCCAGCGGGAAGTACTGCGTGACGCCGCCGGCGCCGTGGACCTGGATGGCCCGGTCGATCACCTTCAGCGCCATGTTGGGCACGGCCACCTTGATCCCCGAGATCTCGGTCGCCGCCGCCTTGTTGCCGATGGTGTCCATGAGGTGGGCGGTGCGCAGCACGTACTCACGGGCCATGTCGATCTCGATGCGGGACTCGGCGATCCAGTCCTGGATGAGGCCCTTCTGGGCCACCAGGGTGCCGAAGGTGGAGCGGTCGAGGGACCGCTTGACCATGTACTCGAGGGCGCGCTCGGCCACCCCGATGGAGCGCATGCAGTGGTGGATGCGGCCGGGGCCGAGGCGGGCCTGGGAGATGGCGAACCCGCCGCCCTCCTCGCCGAGCAGGTTGTCGGCGGGGATGCGCACGTTCTCGTAGATGACCTCGGGGTGACCACCGCGGTCGCCGAAGCCGAACACGTGGGGGTCGCGGCCGAAGGAGATGCCCTTCGCGTCCTTGGGCACGGCGATCATGGACTGCTGGCGGTGCCGGGAGGCCGACGGGTCGGTCTTACCCATCACGACCAGCACCTTGCAGCGGTCGGCGAGCGCACCGGAGCTGAACCACTTCTTGCCGTTGAGCACGTAGTCGCCGCCGTCACGCTCGATGCGCAGGCTGATGTTGGTGGCGTCCGACGAGGCCACGTCCGGCTCGGTCATGGAGAAGGCGGAGCGGATCTCGCCCTCGAGCAGCGGCGACAGGAAGTCCCGCTTGACCCGCTCGGAGCCGTAGAGGTTGAGGATCTCCATGTTGCCCGTGTCGGGCGCTTGGCAGTTCAGCGACTCGGAGGCGAAGGGGACCTTGCCCAACTGCTCGGAGATGGGGGAGTAGTCGAGGTTCGAGAGCTTCGTACCAGGCGCGTCGGGCGCGAGGTGGGGGATGAAGAGGTTCCACAGCCCGCGCTCACGGGCGGCGGCCTTGAGCTTGTCGAGGATCGGCGGGTAGCCGTGGTGCGGCGCGACCTCGTTGTACTGCTCTTCGTACTCCGCCTCGTTCGGGTAGATGTGATCGTCCATGAAGCGCTTGACCTCGCCCAGCAAGGCCTCGCCCTGATCAGTGAACTCGTAAGGCACTCGGCCCCCTTCGACCTGACGGCTCTGTCAACTTCTACGGCCGCCAACCTTAGTCGGTGGCGGCCGAGCGCCCCAAGAGCCAGGTGGCTGCGCTGCGGGCCTGCTCCCGGCCACCGGCCGCGGGCGTTCCTCCGGTGACGGAACGGCAGCCGGCCACGGCCCCAGGGCGTTCAACGACTGCTCGTGTCGAGCTGGCGGGGGCCGAGCGCGAGGAGCAGCCGGTTGCCGCGCCCGGGCTGTTCCGCCCAGGGCCCCTCGACGTCCACGACCACCAGGCCCCCGGTCGGCAGGCGCACGACCGCCCCCGTGAGGGAGGCGACGAGGTCCACCAGCTCGGGCTCGTGGCCCACCAGCCACAGGCGCTCCACATCGCCGGCCTGGTCGCGCAGGACGGCGAGGGCGTCGCCGCCGTACAAGCGCTCGTCGAGGAGGACGTCGGGCACGCAGCCGGCGACGTCCGTCGTCCGCTGGGCCGTCTCGCGCGCCCGCAGCGCCGGCGAGCACACCACGCGCTCGGGGCACAGGCCGCTGCGGGCCACGAAGCGCCCCAACAGCTCGCAGGCCCGCTCCCCCCGGGGGGCCAGCGGGCGCTCGTGGTCCTCGGCCCCCGCGGGCCACGCCGACTTGGCGTGCCGCAGCACGACGAGCTGGCCGCGGTGGCTCACCGTCGGCGGGAGGAGATGACGCCGGTGTCGAAGCCGGCGAGGTGGAGGCCACCGTGGAAGCGGGCGTGCTCGATCTTGAGGCAGCGGTCCATGACGACGTCGAGCCCGGCGCCGTGGGCGAGGGCGGCCGCCTCGTCGCTCCACAGCCCGAGCTGGGCCCAGAAGACGCCGGCGCCGACGGCGGTGGCCTCGGCGGCGACGGCGGGCAGGTCCTCGGCCCGGCGGAAGACGTCGACGATGTCGGGCACGGTCGGCAGCTCGGCCAGGCTCGGGTAGACCGGCTCGCCGAGGACCTCGGACTCCCCCGGGTTGACGAAGTACACGTCGTAGTCCGCCGAAGAGGACAGGAGATAGGTGGACACGAAGTAGGACGGGCGGGCCGGGTTGGACGACGCCCCCACGACGGCCACCGAACGTGCCCGCTCGAGCAGGTCCCGCCGCTGGCGAGGCGTCGGTGGCTGCCAGGCCGTGGCCTCGGCTGGGCGGGCTGGCATCACGCCTCCTTCGCGGCCGCGGCGAGGGCCTGGTCGAGGTCCCACAGGATGTCGTCGACGTCCTCGAGGCCGACCGACAGCCGGATGAGGTCAGGCCCCACCCCCGCCGCCTCGAGCTGGTCGTCCGAGAGCTGCTGGTGCGTGGTCGAGGCCGGGTGGATGACCAGCGTCTTGGCGTCCCCGATGTTGGCCAGGTGGCTGATCAGCTCGAGCGCCTCGATGAAGCGGGCCCCAGCGGCCCGGCCGCCCTTCACCCCGAAGGCGAACACGGCCCCGGGCCCCGCGGGCAGGTACTTCGTCGCCAGCGCGTGGTAAGGGGACGACTCGAGGCCGGCGTAGCGCACCCAGGCCACGGCCGAGTGCTCCTCGAGCCACCGGGCCACGACCGCGGCGTTGGCGAGGTGGCTGGCCATGCGCAGCGGCAGGGTCTCGAGGCCCTGGCACAGCAGGAAGGCGTTGAAGGGGCTGAGGGAGGCGCCGATGTCCCGCAGCTGCTCGACCCGGAGCTTCGTGCAGAAGGCGTACTCGCCGAAGTTCTCCCAGTAGCGCAGGCCCCCGTAGGAGGGCACGGGCTCGGTGAAGTGGGGGAAGCGGCCGTTGCCCCAGTCGAAGCGCCCCGACTCGACCACCACCCCGCCGATCGAGGTGCCGTGGCCGCCGATGAACTTGGTCGCCGAGTGCAGCACCACGTCGGCCCCCCACTCCATCGGCCGGCAGGCGTAGGGGGTGGCGGTCGTGGCGTCCACGACGAGGGGGATGCCGTGGGCCCGGCCGATGGCGGCGAGGGGCTCGAGGTCGGCCACGATGCCCGAGGGGTTGGCCACCAGCTCGGTGAACAGCAGCTTGGTCCGCTCGGTGACGGCCGCCTCGAAGGCCTCGGGGCGCTCGGCGGCCACGAAGGACGTCTGCACGCCCAGGCGGCGCAGCGTCACGTCGAGCTGGGTGATGGTGCCGCCGTAGAGGTTGGCGGAGGACACCACGTGGTCGCCCGCGTCGGCGAGGCAGGCCACGGTCAGGAACTCGGCCGCCTGGCCCGAGGCGGTGGCCACCGCGCCGATGCCGCCCTCGAGCGCCGCCATCCGCTCCTCGAACACGTTCACCGTGGGGTTGGAGATGCGGCTGTAGATCGTGCCGTACTTCTGCAGGGCGAACAGGTCGGCCGCGTCGCGGGTGTCCTCGAACACGAAGCTCGTCGACTGGTAGATGGGGACGGCTCGGGCGCCCGTCGTCGGGTCGGGACGGGCACCGGCGTGGATGGACCGGGTGCGGAAGCCCCACTGGTGGTCCTGCATGGAACTCGAACCTACTCGCCGCGCCCGGCCGTCCCGTCCCCTCCGGCCCGCCCCTCCCGGGGCCCTTGCCGCGGCGGGGGCCGTGGGGCCACCTCGTCGATGACCACCACGCTGGCCAGCCGCTCTCGTAGAGCGGTCACCGCTCCACCGGGGGCGAGGAACGTGACCAGCAGGAGCAGCGACCCGAAGACCAGGTTCTGGCTCATCCGCAGGCTGTAGGTGCCGAGCAACCAGGGCACGCCCGTCAACAGGGCCGCGCCCACGACCCCGCCGGCGATGGCGGTGGTCCCTCCCACCACGACGGCGGCGTAGTAGCCGAGCGAGCGGAAAAGGTCGTAGCTGTCAGCCCCCACGATGGGCGTGTCGAGGACCAGCAGCGCCCCACCGAGGCCACCGAGGCCGGCCCCCACCCCGAACGCCAGCACGCGGTAGCGCCGCACGGGCACCCCGCTCGCCGTCGCGGGGATGGGGTTGGTGGACACGGCCCGGACGGCGAGCCCGACGGGTGACCGGCCGAGGTTGCGAGCCAGCGCGAAGGCGAGGACGGCCGTGGCCGTCACCACGAGGTGCACCCACAGGTGGGGACGGGCGTCCGCCAGCCCGGTCCACGACGGCGCCCTCATCGTGGCGTCGAGGGGCAGCCCTGAGGAGCCGCCCGTGAACCAGGCGAAGCGCTTGACCACCATGGGGAAGGCGACGGCCACGGCCAGGGTCACCGGGCCGAGGTAGGTCGCCCGGATGCGCAGGGCCAGCAGCCCCACCAGGCACCCTCCGGCGAAGGCGACGAGTGGCGCCAGCGCCAGCCCGGCGAAGTACGACCAGCCCCAGCGGGACGAGGCGAGCGAGGCGGCGTAGGAGCCGAGCCCGACGAAGGCGCCGTGGCAGAGCGACAGCATCCCCGCCCGCCCGAGCACGAACTGCAGGCCGACGAGGGCCACGGAGAGGGCGATGAACCGGGTGACCAGGCGGGCCTCGTAGGGGCCGAGGAAGACGGCGGGCAGGACGGCGGCCACGAGGCCGGCGCCGCTGAGCGCCACGGCGAGCAGGCGCCAGGCCGTCGACCCCCGGGCGAGGTGCAGCGTGCGCCCGCCGAAGCGGGCCCCGGGCCGTCCCTGGGGGCGCGCCGCCTCCGCCTCCTCGTCGAGGAACTCGACCACGAGGAGGTCCTCGACGGGGCGCTCGGTCACGCGCCTGCTCACACGCGCTCCACGCGCCGCGTGCCGAAGAGGCCGGTGGGCCGGGTGAGCAGCACCGCGACCATGACCGCCAGCGCGCCGGGCAGGCTGAGCTCCGAGCCGACGAAGCCCACGTAGCCCCCGATCATGGTCTGGGCGATGCCGACGAGGAAGCCGCCCACCACGGCCCCGGCCAGGCTGTCGAGCCCGCCCAGGGTGGCGGCCACCAGGGAGAAGATGAGCAGCCGGACCATCATGTTCGGCTCGAGGACGACCATCGGCGCCACGAGGCACCCGGCCAGGGCCCCGATGGCGCCGGCCAGCGCCCAGCCCAGCGTGGTGATGCGGCCCGAGCGGATGCCCATGAGCTCGCTGACCGCCCGGTCGGAGGAGACCGCCCGGAATGCCAGGCCGATCTTGGTGCGCCGCAGCACCAGCCCGAGGATGACGAGCACGGCGACGAGCGTGAGCCACGTGCCCACGGTGGTGAAGCGCAGCCGGGCCGGGCCGATGTCGACGTAGTCGCTCGGGTGGTTCGGGAAGGCAGCCGGGAAGCCGCGCACGATCGGCAGCCAGAGCCGCTCGCTCAGCCCGTTGACGAGGAGCAGCAGGGCGACCGAGACGCTGACGACGGAGAAGGTCGACCGGTCGGGCACGCGGCGCACCACCAGCCGCTCCACCCCGGCGCTCACCCCGGCGCCGAGCAGGACCGCGGCCGCCATCGACAGCCACAGCGGCCACGGCGAGCCCGGCAGCAGCGCCGCCACCAGCCCGGTGCCGGCGAGCGCCGGCGTCGCCGGTGTCGTGAGGACGAGGGCCAGGTACGTCGAGAAGGTGGCCAGCTCGCCTTGGGCCACGTTGAGCAGCCCAGTCGAGCGGTAGACGATCACGAGCGCCAACGCGAGCGAGCTGTAGATGGCCCCGTTGGCCAGCCCGTCGAAGCACCGTTGCAGGAACAGGTCGATCGAGCCACCCCCTCGCGACCACCGGGACCTTACCCGGGGCGCCTCAGCCGTCGAGGCCCCTTCCGGCGGCCGGGCACGGCTCCGGCGCGGCCGGGCCGCAGCCGACCCGGATCACCGCCTGACCAGCCCCGGACACCCGCCGGCGAAGAACCCCGGACGGCCGCCGGCCGGCGGCGAAGAACGCCGCCGGCCGAGCAGCCCGGTGCATCGGTCTGTTGAGGGCCCGCCGAGGGCGCGACGGCGTCCGGTCGTCCACGCCCCTCACCTCGTGCCGGGTGGTCCCCCGACGCTCAGCACGACGAAGGCCGACACTAGCCCAGGCTCGGCCCCGGCTGGCACGGACGGTGGTGTACCTGCCACACCAACCGGGGCCCGTCCCCCGGTCAGGCGCAGGTCCCCGAGGCCTGGTCGAAGGCGCACGGCGTGGACTTGCCCGAGAGCTCGATGATGTCGCCCTCCTGGACCCACACCTGCTGCGCCGAGTCGTACTTGGCGATGTCGGAGCCCTCCACGAAGTAGGGGTCGGCGTTGCCGTTCATGTTGAACTTGATGCCCTCCAGCAGCAGCGGGTGGGTCAGGTCCATCGAGCGGATGGCGAGGACCAGGTTGGTCCTCGTCAGGCCGCCCTCGAGCTCGCCGGCGATCTGCAGGGCCTGCACCATGGCGAAGGAGAAGATGAACCCGGACCCGAAGGACCCGGAGGTGTGGTAGTCGATGCCGGCGTCGCTGAGGAGGCCACGCCCCCAGGCCACGAAGGCGTCGTCGGACGTGGCGTCGGCGTTGAAGTCCACGGCGCCACCGCCGATGATCCACCAGCCGTCAGCGGCCGAGCCGTCACCGCCGACCTTGTCCTTGCCCACGAAGCTGGCCGACTTGCAGACGGAAGGCATGAACAGGTACTCGACATCTTCCTTCATGCCGTTCTCCGCGGCCTCCGTGATGGCCTGCACGCACGGGGCGCCGGCGATCATGGCGATGAAGAAGTCAGGCTGCTGGGCGGCCAACGTGGTCATCGGGTCCTTCAGCGTGGGCGCCTGGGGCTCGATCGTCTCCGTGACGTACTCGATGTTCGCCGCCTCGGGCGACTGGGCGAGGAACGCCTTGAAGCCGCTGTCGTACGCCTTGCCGAAGTCGTTGTTCATGATCAAGGACGCCACCTTGACCTGGCCGCCGAACTCCTGGAGCCTCTGCTCGATGAACGCCCCCCACAGCACCGCCTCGGTGTTGTAGGCGAGCTGCAGGCCGGTCGTCCACGGGTGGTTCACCGGGTCGCCCCACGCCGGGTGGCCCGTCATCGAGAACGGCTGCGGGATGCAGCGCCCGTTCAGCTTGTCGTAGGTCTTGAGCGTGTTCGGCGAGCCGAGGGTCCACATGGCGAAGACCTTCTCGGAGTCGATCAGCTCGTCCACGAGGGGGATCGTGCGGGCGGCGTCATAGCCGTCGTCCTTCACGATGAGGTTCACCGAGCGGGTCTTGCCCGCCGAGTCGGTGAACACCCCTTCAGCGTTGTAGTAGGCGTAGGTGAGCTCCATGGCCTTGGCGATGTTGCCGTAGTCGGCGAGCGTGCCCGAGAGGGCCGTCGTGTGCCCGATCTTGATCTCGGTGTCCGTCAGCCCCTCGGTGTTGCTCCACCCCGCCGGGCACGCCGACAGGTCGATGGTGAACCCCTCGGGCCCGGTCAGGGTCGTCCCGTCCGCCGACAGGCCCAGCCCCTCGCTCTGGATCCGCTCGACCACCGCGGCCCGCTCCTCGGCCCAGAGGGCCTCCCAGTCCTCCATGGTCGTCGGCCGCTCGACGGGCGCGGCCGGCTCCGTCGTCGACGTGCCCCCGCCGAGCTGCTGCTCGACGCCTGCCTTCACCCCCTCGTCCACGGTCGCTTGTGTCGCGGACCCGCCGTTGTCGTCGCCACCGCAGGCTGCGGCGACGAGCGACAGACAGACGAGTCCAGCCCCCATGGCCCTTGCTCGTGTCCTCACAGCATCTCCTCGTGGGACTGCACCGGACGTCCCCCTCCGCATGTGACGAATGCCACACTGCGCTGACTCTACCGAGCGCTGTGACCAGAGTCACGTCGCCCCCCCCGGGCCCATGGTCATGCCCGGCCGGGAACGGCACCGGCCGGCGGCACCTCGCGTCGTGCGAGGCACCGCCGGCCGGCGGGTACTGGGTGCTTGTGGCTCAGGTCAGCTGCAGACGCCAGCCGCCTGGTCGAAGGTGCAGTTGGTGGACTTCCCGGAGAGCTCGATGATCTCTCCCTGCTGGGCCCACGATTGCGTCTCGGAATCGTACTGGCCGATGTCCGAACCTTCGATGAAGTAGGCGTCGGTGTTGCCGTTCATGTTCATGGCCACGCCGGGCAGGAGCAGCGGGTGGGTCATGTCCATGGACCGCAGCGCCAGGATCAGGTTGGTCCGCGTCAGCCCGCCCTCGAGCTCACCGGCGATCTGGAGGGCTTGCACCATCGTCCAGCCGAACGAGAAGCCCGAGCCGAACGAGCCCGAGGCCTTGTAGTCGAGGCCTGCGCCGGCCAGGAGGTCGCGCCCGAACTTGACGAAGGCCTGGTCCGAGTTGGCTTCGGCGTTCAGGTCGACCTGGCCACCGCCGACGATCCACCACCCGTCGGACGCCGACCCGTCACCGCCGACCTTGTCCGCGCCCACGAAGCTCGCCGCCTTGCACACCGACGGCTGGAACAGGTAGGGGATTTCTTCCTTCATGCCGTTCTGCGCCGCCTCCGTGATCGCCTGGGTGCACGGCGTGCCCGCCACCATGGCGATGAAGACGTCGGGCTCCTCAGCAGCGAGCGTGGTCATCGGGTCCTTCAACGTCGGCGCCTGGGGCTCGATCGTCTCCGTGACGTACTCGATGTTCGCCGCCTCGGGCGACTGGGCGAGGAACGCCTCGAAGCCGCTGTTGTACGCCTTGCCGAAGTCGTTGTTCATGACCAGCGACGCCACCTTGGCCTGGCCGCCGAACTCCTGGAGCCTCTGCTCGATGAACGCCCCCCACAGCACCGCCTCGGTGTTGTAGGCGAGCTGGAAGCCGGTGGTCCACGGGTGGTTCACCGGGTCGCCCCAGGCCGGGTGGCCGGTCATGGAGAGGGGCTGGGGGATGCAGCGCTGGTTCAGCTTGTCGTAGGTCTTCAGCGTGTTCGGCGAGCCGAGCGTCCACATGGCGAAGACCTTCTCGGAGTCGATCAGCTCGTCCACCAGCGGGATCGTCCGAGCGGAGTCGTAACCGTCATCCTTGACGATCAGGTTGACAGTCCGGGCCTTGCCCAGCGAGTCGGTGAAGGTCCCCTGCTCGTCGTAGTAGGCGAACAACGTCTGCATGGCCCTGGCGATGTTGCCGTAGTCGGCCAGGGTGCCCGACAGCGCCGTCGTGTGCCCGATCTTGATCTCGGTGTCCGTCAGCCCCTCGGTGTCGCTCCACCCCGCCGGGCAGGCCGACAGGTCGATCGTGAACCCCTCGGGCCCGGTCAGCGTGCTGCCGTCGTCGGAGATCCCGAAGCCCTCGCTCGTGATCCGCTCGACCACCGCCGCCCGCTCCTCGGCCCAGAGGGCCTCCCAGTCCTCCATCGTCGTCGGCCGCTCGACGGCCTCGCCGGCCGTCGTCGACGAGCCGCCCAGCTGCTCGGCGACCCCGGACTTCACCCCTTCGTCCACCGTCGCCTGAGTCGCCGAGCCACCACCGTCGTCACCGCCGCACGCCGCGGCGACCAGCGATAGACCGAGGAGGCTTACGCCCAGGACGCGCAACCTTCTTCTGCTCACGAACTTCCCCCTGTGGAGATGCACCGGACGATGTGTCAATGGACACACCAAGGGGCACGGTAGCGCGGCCTATGACTGATGTCACGTCGCGTCAGTTACGAAGTTCGCGTCTCTTTCGTGGCCGGACGCGACGAGCGGGCCGGTGGAGACCGGCCCGCTCGACGATGTGCCCAAGATGGGCGATGGGCTCGAGGCTCAGCGAGCCACGGGAGTGAGCTCCGCTTCGGCGGAAGGCGTGCCGTCAGCGAGCACGGGCTGGCCCGGGGGCTCCGTCGGCGGGTTCGGGATGACCTTGATGAAACGGGCCTTGACCCGCTTCGCCAGGGACATGATGCCGCCCGGGGCGAAGAAGGCCACGAGCACGAGCACGAGGCCGAACACGGCCTGGGTGAGGGGGCTGCCCCGTTCGATCTTGAAGAACGGGATCGCCGTGAACTCGACCCGGCTCGCCAGGTCCTGCAGGAACACCAGCAGGATCCCGCCGATCCAGTTGCCGTGCAGCGTGGCCACGCCGCCGAGCACCAGGCCCATCAGGGTGAGGATGGCGTAGCGGAAGTCGAACGAGCTCGGCCCCACCGACGCCAGGTTGATGGCCAACAGGCTCCCGCCGATGCCGGTGACCGCCGCGCTGATGCCGAACGTGACCACCTTGTAGAGGCTCAGGTTGACGCCGCTGACTGCCGAGCCGATCTGGTTGTCACGGATGGTCACGATGGCCCGGCCCGGTCGGCTCTTGATCAGGTTCCTCACCAGGATGAACACCACGAGCGCCGTGAAGAAGAAGCAGATGAACTGGTAGATCGCCTGCTGCTCCTGCGGGTTCTTGCCGTTCAGGAAGAACAGCGACCGCGCCCAGCCCGGAGGCCGGAGGACCTCGGTGATGGTCCGGCCGTTGTCGCCGCCCGTCCTCGTGGCGATCCCCCACTCGTCGATCTTGAGCAGGATCGGGAACGTGTAGGCCAGGGCCAACGTCACGAGGGCCAGGTACAGGCCCTTGATCTTCAGGGCGGGCAACCCGAGGATCGCCCCGAAGGCGAAGCAGGCGGCCACCACGACCGGCCAGGTCATCCAGTAGTCCCAGCCGTTGTCGTTGACCAGGATCATCGTGATGTAGGCGCCGGTCCCCGCGAAGGCGATGTGGCCGATCGAGAGGAGCCCGGAGTAGCCGATGACCAGGTTGATGCCGAGGATCATCAAGCCGAAGGCGATGGCCTGGCCGAACTGCGTCACCCGGAAGTTGGGCAGCGCGTAGGGGATGATGACCGCGAAGAGGACGAAGATGCCCCAGCCCGTGAGCTGGAAGGTGCGGTGCGGGGTGGATCCCTCCTTGGCGGTGACGACCGCCTTCCCGCTCCCACCACCTCCTCGGGAGGTCACGATCTGCATGCTCATACTCGCTCGATCCTCCTCGTCCCGTACAGGCCCGACGGCTTGAACAACAGCACCACCAGGATCACCACGAAGGCGATCACCAAGGCGTAGTTCGACTTGAGCCAGTCGAGGCCCGGGATCTGCTGGGCGTAGCCGACCAGCAGGCTCTGGATCATGGCGACGATGAAGGCGCCGATCACCGTGCCGCCGATGGAGTCGAGGCCCCCGAGGGTCGCGGCGGCGAAGGAGAAGATCACGAGCTTCGCCATGAAGGCGGGCTCGAGGTTCGTCTGACGGGCCACGAGGGCGCCGCCCAGCGTGCCGAACGCCGCCGACAGCGCCCAGCCGAACATGAGGGTCGGGCCGACCTTCACGCCGACGAGCCGGGACGACTCGGTGTTGGAGGACACCGCCCGGAAGGCCAGGCCGATCTTGGTGCGGTTGAGCACCAGGGAGAGCACGCCGAGCATGACGAACATCGTCACGATGGTGCCGATGGTCTCGTAGCGGAGGCGGGCGCCACCGATGCTCACGAAGTCGTCCGGGGCGGCCGGGAACGGGCTCGGGAAGCGGTGGAACTCGAGGCCCCACTTCCAGCCCGCTACGGCCTCCAGGATGAGGGACAACCCCAGGGTTATGAGCACGACCGGTAGGTGGTCCGTCGGGTCGAACGGGCGGATGAGCACCCGTTCGATGACCGCACCACCGGCGGCCGTGAGCGCCATGGAGACGAAGATGGCGATCCAGATCGGCAAGCCCTGTTGCGTGGCGAACATCCACGTCAGGTAGGTGCCGAACATCGCCATGTTGGCCTGGGCGAAGTTGACCAACGTCGTGGCTTTGAAGATGATCACCAAGGCGATCGCCACCACGGCGTAGGCCGCGCCGTTGTTGAGCCCGTCGAAGACTCTCTGCAGGAACAGTTCCACGGTGTCTCTTCCCCCTCAGGCCCCGAGGTACGCTTCGCGGACGGCGTCGTTCGAGCGGAGCTCCGCAGCGGTACCGCCGACCTCGATGCGCCCCGACTCGATGACGTAGCCGCGGTCGGCGATGTTGAGCGCCAGGTTCGCGTTCTGCTCGACGATGAGCATCGTCGTCCCCGTCTCCTTGTTGATCTCGCCGAAGCGGCGGAACAGGTCCTCGATGATGAGCGGCGCCAAGCCGAGCGACGGCTCGTCGAGCAGCAGCAGGCGCGGGTTCGCCATCATGGCCCGGGCCACGGCGAGCATCTGCTGCTCGCCGCCGGACAGGGAGCCTGCGGCCTGGGTCTTGCGCTCCCGCAGGCGGGGGAAGGCGTCGAACCAGCGCTCGAGGTCCTCCTCCACGCCCTTGCGGTCCTTGCGGACATAGGCGCCGAGCTGGAGGTTGTCGAGCACCGAGAGCTCGGGGAAGGTGCCTCGCCCCTGGGGTACGTGGGCCACGCCCAGCCGCACGATGTCGGCCGTGTCGTTGCCCCGGATCTCCTGGCCCTCGAAGTTGACGGAGCCCGACGTGGACACCATGCCGCACAGCGCCCGCAGCGTCGTGGTCTTCCCGGCGCCGTTGGCCCCGAGGATCACCACGACCTCGCCCTCGCTCACGTCGAAGCTGATCTGGCGCAGGATCTGGATGGCGCCGTAGCGCGCGTCGAGGTTGGTGACCTTCAGCATCGTGGTCATGCCACCGCCTCGCTCCCGAGGTAGGCCTCGACGACGTCGGGGTCGTTCTTGACCTCGTCGGGCGTGCCCTCGGCGATCTTCTGGCCGAAGTTCAGCACCACGATCTTCTCCGAGATGGCCA
The DNA here is from genome assembly GCA_009377505.1 of Acidimicrobiia bacterium. Classification (GTDB taxonomy): domain Bacteria; phylum Actinomycetota; class Acidimicrobiia; order Acidimicrobiales; family CAIXPF01; genus WHTX01. The sequence goes on along the minus strand of WHTX01000001.1, from coordinate 9,695 downwards.
TCACCATCTGCATGTGGTGCTCGACGAGCAGGACGCTGAGCTTGTAGCGATCGCGCAACGTGCGGATCGTCACCGCCAGGTCGTCCACCTCGGCGTGGGTGAGGCCCGATGCCGGCTCGTCGAGCATGAGCAGCCGGGGGCCGCCCACGAGCGCTCGAGCCAGCTCGATCCGCTTGAGCGTGCCGAAGGGGAGTCCCGTCGCCGGCTTGAAGGCGTGCTCCCGGAGGTCGAGCTCCTCGAGCGCCTCCCACGCCCGCCAGCGGAGGGCCTTCTCCTCCTTGGCGGTCCCCAACCGGAGCATGGCGGTCACGAAGTTCGCCTTGGTCCGGGTGTGGTCGCCCACCATCACGTTCTCCAGCACCGTCAGGCCGGGCCAGAGCGCGAGGTTCTGGAAGGTCCGGTAGACGCCGACGGAGGCGATCTTGTGGGCGGGAAGGTCGAGCAGGTTGTTCCCGTCGTAGCTGACCGTGCCTTCGGTGGGATCGTAGATGCGGCTGACGACGTTGAACATCGTCGTCTTGCCCGCGCCGTTCGGACCTATCAACCCGAGTATCTGGCCTTCGTCGATGTCGAAGGTCAACTGGTTGAGGGCCACGATCCCCCCGAAACGCACGGAGATGTCACGTACCTCGAGCAGAGCCACGTCTCTCCCGAACCCCCTCGCCTCTCCCGGGGGACGGCTCCTGCCGTCCCGAACGCCGGTGCCCGCCCCTGATATGTGACGGGCGCCACAACTGCGAGCCACAAGGTATTCGCCCTACCAACACGCTGTCAACGTGGTGTCAGAGTGTCAACAGCGGCCCACCTGGGGGGAGCACCGACCATGATCGCTCAGGGCCGCCCTCCTTCGCCAGAACGGCGGCGCCGGCGCCCGCCCGTCGGCCGGCTCCGCGAGGCCCCCGAGGTGGCTGGCGGGGTGGGCCCGTACGGGGCGGAAGGGAGGCACCGCTAGCGTGCGCGCATGAGCATCCTCGGCACCCGGGTCCTGCGGCGGGAGGACCCCGACCTGCTCACGGGTAGTGGGAGCTACGTCGACAACCTCCAGCCCGAGGGGCTGGCGCACGTCACCTACGTCACCTCGCCCGTGGCTCACGCCCGGGTCACCGGCCTCGACCTGGCCGACGCCCGCGGGGCACCCGGCGTGCTCGGCGTCTACGTCGCCGCCGACCTCGAGACCTTCGGGCTGGAATGGCAGCCGGCGCCCAACCCCGCCTTCAACAAGGAGATGCGCCGGCCCTACCTCGCTCGCGACGAGGTGCGCTACGTGGGCGAGCCCGTGGCCGCCGTGGTCACCGAGCACCCATACCAGGGCCCCGACGCCGCCGACCTCGTCGTCGTGGACTACGAGCCGCTGCCCCCGGTGGTCGATCCCGAGGCGGCGGCGCGCGACGACGGCCTGGCCTACCCCGAGGCGGGCACGAACCTGGTGCTGGCCCTGCGCACCAAGGGAGAGCCGGCCGACTTCGGCGACTGCGACGTGGTCGTGTCCTCGCGCCTCGTCAACCAGCGCGTGGCCCCCGCGCCCATCGAGGGGCGCACTGCCCTCGCCAACTGGTCCGACGGGCCCGGCTCGCGCATCGTGCAGTGGGCTTCCTGCCAGGGGGCGCACCCGGTGCGCGACGCGCTCGCCCGGGCCTACGGCCTCGAGCAGGACGAGGTCCGCGTCATCAGCCGGGACGTCGGCGGCAGCTTCGGGACCAAGATGGGCAGCTACGCCGAGGAAGTGATGCTGCCGGCGCTGTCCGCCCTCGTCGGCCGCCCCGTGCGCTGGACCGAGACCCGCTCGGCCAACATGGTGGGCCTCGGGCACGGTCGGGCACAGACCCAGACCGTCACGATCGGCGGCACGCGCCAGGGCGACGTGCTCGCCTACCGCCTCGACGTCATCCAGGACGCTGGCGCCTACCCCGCCGTGGGGGCGGTGCTGCCGGCCATGACGAGCACCATGCTGACGGGTGTCTACGACATCCCCAGGGCCTCCTTCACCTCCAGGTCCGTGGCCACGAACACGACGCCCGTGGTCTCCTACCGGGGCGCGGGACGGCCCGAGGCCACAGCGGCCATCGAGCGGGCCATCGACCTCTTCGCCGCCGAGGCCGGGCTCGACCCGGCCGTCGTCCGCCGGCGCAACTTCTACGGGCGCTTCGACGAGCCCATCAAGACGATCGTGGGCACGCCCTACGACTCGGGCGACTACGCCGCCGCCCTCGAGCTCGCCCTGCACGAGGCCGGCTACGCAGAGCTGCGCGACCTCCAGCAGCGCCGCCGCCAGGAGCGCGACCACCTGGCGATCGGCATCGGCATGGCCGTCTACGTGGAGATCACCGCGTACGGCGGGGGCGGCGAGTACGGCTCGGTGGACCTGCGCCCCGACGGCACGCTCTACGTGCGCACGGGCTCCTCCCCCTTCGGGCAGGGCCACCACACCTCGTGGGCCATGCTCGTCTCGGAGCGCACCGGGGTGCCCCTCGAGCGCATCGAGGTGTTCCACGGCGACACCGACCTGGTGCCCCAGGGCGGCAGCACCGGTGGGTCACGCTCGCTCCAGATCGCCGGCGCCTCGGTCAACGACGCCGCCCTGCGCCTCGTCGAGCAGGCCCGCCGGCGGGCCGCCAACGTGCTCGAGGCGAGCTTCGACGACGTCGTGCTCGACGCCGCGGCCGGGCGCTTCCACGTGGCCGGCGTACCGACCCGCGCGCTCAGCTGGGAGGACCTCGCCGAGGGCGTGCAGGACAACCCGCTCGCCGCGCTCTCGGAGTTCTCCGCCGCCCAGCCCACCTTCCCCTTCGGCGCCCACGTCTGCGTGGTGGAGGTCGACCTCGATACGGGCAAGACCAAGATCCTGCGCCACGTGGCCGTGGACGACGCCGGGGTCATCCTCAACCCGATGCTCGTGGAGGGCCAGGTCCACGGCGGCCTGGCGCAGGGCGCGGCTCAGGCCCTCCAGGAAGAGTTCCGCTACGACGAGGACGGCAACCCCCTCACCGCCAACTTCATCGACTACTACGTGTTGTCCGCCGCTGACGTGCCGAGCTTCGAGCGGGTGCCGATGGAGACGCCGACGCCCATCAACCCCCTGGGCGCCAAGGGCATCGGCGAGTCGGGCACCATCGGGGCCACGCCCGCCGTGCAGAACGCCGTGATCGACGCCCTCGCCCACCTCGGCGTGCGCCACGTCGACATGCCCTGCACCCCCGAGCGGGTCTGGGCCGCTGTCCAGGGGGTGGCCCGGTGAACCCCTGGCGCCCTTGTGGCTGGTGCAAAGGCAACAGCGCGCTGGTCCGCCTTAGCCGAATCGAGCGGCCATGGGTCGGAAGAACCGCGGCCGGGTTTCGTTGAGAGCGGGACCGCGCGGCTCGTGCCCACCTTTGAACGGTGGGCTACACAGCATTGCATAACGCAACTTACTAATCTGGCGGCACGCGACACGGAGGAACTGACCATGGGTAGCGCGGTCATCGTCGACGTCGTCCGCACAGCGGGCGGCAAGCGGAACGGCAGGCTGTCGGGCTGGCACCCGGCCGACCTCGCCGCCGAGACGCTCCGGGCGCTCCAACAGCGCAACGACCTCGACCCGGCCCTCGTCTAGGACGTGATCATGGGCTGCGTGATGCAGGCCGGCGCCCAGGCCGTCAACATCGGGCGCAACGCCGTCCTCGCCGCCGGCTGGCCCGAGGAGGTGCCGGCCACCACCGTCGACCGCCAGTGCGGCTCGTCCCAGCAGGCCGCCCACTTCGCCGCCCAGGGCGTGATCGCCGGGGCGTACGACGTGGTCGTGGCGGCTGGGGTGGAGGTCATGTCCCTCGTGCCCATGGGCGCCTCCGTCGGCAGCGGCGAGTTCGGCCTGCCCTTCGGCCCCCTCGTGGGCAAGCGCTACGAGGACCGTGGCGGGCTCGTGCCCCAGGGCATCTCCGCCGAGCTCATCGCCGACAAGTGGGCCCTGTCACGCGAGGACCTCGACGCTTTCGGCCTGCGCTCCCAGCAGCTCGCGGCCAAGGCCCGCGACGAGGGCCGCTTCGACGGGGAGATCATCCCCGTGAGGGAGCTGCGCCGGGACAAGGAGTCTGGCCGTCTGATCGACACGGGCCAGCCCGTCACCGCCGACGAGGGCATCCGCGAGACCAGTCTCGAGGTGCTGGCCGGCCTCAAGGCCGCCTTCCGCCCCGACGGCCGGGTCACGGCCGGCAACTCCTCCCAGATCACCGACGGGGCCTCGGCGGCGCTCATCATGAGCGAGGCCAAGGCCGCCGAGCTCGGCTACACCCCTCGCGCCCGCTTCCACGCCTTCTCCATCGCCGGGGTCGACCCGGTCACCATGCTGACCGGCCCCATCCCCGCCACCGAGAAGGTGCTGGCCAGGGCTGGGCTGCAGATCGGGGACATGGACCTCGTCGAGATCAACGAGGCCTTCGCCTCGGTCGTGCTGGCCTGGGAGAAGGAGCTCCGCCCGGACATGAGCAAGGTGAACGTGAACGGCGGGGCGATCGCCCTCGGCCACCCCCTCGGCTGCTCGGGTACCAAGCTGCTGGCCACGCTGGTCAACGAGCTCGAGCGCACCGGCGGGCGCTACGGCCTGCAGACGATGTGCGAGGGCGGCGGCCTGGCCAACGCCACCATCATCGAGCGCCTCGGCTGACGGGCCGGGCCGAGCCGTGACGAGGCGCATCGTCCTCGGGGTACTCGTCCTGGTCGGGGTGGCGCTCGTCGTCGCCTTCGACCAGTCGGTCGTCCGGGTCGTCGTGGCGTTGGGCGCCTGCTACCTGCTGCTGCGTATGGGCATGGCCGTCCTCGGCAGCTTCGCCCGGCCCGTGCCCCCTCCCCCGCCCGCTGGCGAGCTCCGCAAGGTGCGCATCCAGTTCCGCTGCACGATCTGCGGGACCGAGGTGCGCATGGTCGCGGCCAACGACGAGGTGCCGGAACCGCCCCGGCACTGCCTCGAGGACATGGTCCTCGTCGCCCCGATCATGGAGTGAGCGTCATCCACAGCCTGTGGATGAATTTGTGGAGAATCACGCCCGTGTAACTCATTGGACACCGTCAGGTCATCGCAGCGCAACCGTTTCGCCACGCTGCGTGCTTATTGCCACTGCGTGGCGATGAGGATGCCGGCGAGGATGAGGCCGAGGCCGCCGACGATGTACCAGTTGCTCGGCGCCCCGGGCAGCAGCACGCTCATGTAGTTGATGATGATCATGAGCACGCCCACGCTCAGCACGCTCAACATGGCGATGGGCACGAGCCGGCCGCCTTGGCCCATCCTCAACCGGGCAGGCGTAGGCGGGGTGTAGCGGGCGCTCGCGGAGGGCCGGGCATGCGTCGCGCCGGAGCCGGCGCGAGCGCCACGGTGGCCGCCGGCCTTGGGCGTCACGCGCCCGCCGCTGCCCGCCACACCGGGCACCTTGCGCTTCACAGGCTTGGCCATGAGCGTGGAGGCTACCGGCGCAGGTCGCGCCCAGGCTCAGCCGTCGTCGTTGCCCCCGCCACGGGAGGTCGTCGACGTGGTCGAGGAGGCCCTGGTGGTCGAGGTGGTAGTCGTTCTGGGGACGCCGACCACCAGGTTGACGGTGGAGCCGGCGGCCACCTCGGTGCCGTGGTCGGGGTCCTGGTCGATGACGTTGCCCGCGCCCGACTCGCCGGGGCGCAGCTCGCGGCTGGTGGTGCGCGGCACCAGGCCGGCCTGGATCACGAGCTGCTCGGCATTGGCCTGGGCCAGGTTGACCACGTCGGGCACCGCCACCATCTCCGGCCCCGTGGACACCAGCAGCTGCACTGCTTCGCCCGCCGGTACCCGCCCGCTGGGGCTCGTGCCGATGACCAGGCCGGCGCCGACGCTCGCGTCCGCCTGGTCGACGCGGCTGATCGAGCTGCGGCCCACGCCCGCGGCGACGAGGGCCTCGGTGGCCGCCTCGGGGCTCTGGCCGGTGACGACGGGCAGGTCGATCTCGTCGGGCGCCGTCCCCACGGTGAGCACGATGGGGGTGTCCTTGGGCACGGACGCGTTCGCCACCGGCTCCTGGGAGAGCACCACGCCCTGCCGGTTCGGGTCGGTCTCGGGCTGGCGCTGCACCTGGGGCTGGAGGCCCGCGGCCCGTACGGCCGACACGGCGGCTGCCTCCTCCTCGCCGACGACGCCGGGCACCGTGAGGGTCTGGGGGGCCTCGCGCACCTGCAACCGCACCGTGTCCCCCTCGGCGAGGAACGCGCCTTGGGCCGGCTCCTGGGCGAAGACCTGGCCGGGCTCGACGGTCTCGTTGGGCCCGAGGGTGACCTCGGGGCGCAGGCGCAGGTTCTCGAGCTGCGCCTCGGCGTCCTGGCGGGACCGGCCCACCAGGCTGGGCACGGAGATGTCGGCCTCGTTGCCGTTGCTGCCGATGACCTCACGGGCGAAGAGCACCAGCAGCACCACCAGCGCGGCGAGCAGCGCCACGACCACGGCGATGAACACGCCGGTGTGCTTGCGCGGCGGCTCGTAGACGGGCGCGCCCTCGTACAGCGGGGGGACGACGGCCGTCTCGTCGCCGCCGGTGCGGGGCTGGGCGCGGGTGGTGGCGAGCACCGTGGTGGCGTCGCCCCCCTGCCCGGCGCCCATGGGCACAACGGCCGGCGCGGCCAGCACCGACTCGGCCATGACCGGCTGGCCCGTGCGGAACCGGCGTAGGTCGGCCCGCACCGCCTCGGCCGTGGGATAGCGGTTGTCCGGGTTCTTGGCCAGCAGCTTGAGGGTGACGGCCTCGAGGGCGGCGGGCAGCGCCGGGTCGAGCTGGCGGGGCGGGGTCGGCGCCTTCTGCACGTGCTGGTAGGCGATGGCGACGGGGGTGTCCCCGGAGAAGGGAGGGCGGCCGACGAGCATCTCGTAGAGCACGACGCCGAGGGCGTAGAGGTCGCTGCGGGGGTCTACGGGGTGGCCCTGGGCCTGCTCGGGCGAGAAGTAGGTGGCCGTGCCCATGACCGAGCCGGTCTGGGTGAGGTTGTCGGTGTTGCCCCCGCCCACCGCCCGGGCGATGCCGAAGTCGGTCACCTTGACCTGGCCCTGGGTGGTGATGAGCACGTTGCCGGGCTTGATGTCTCGGTGCACCACGCCGTTGCGGTGGGCGAAGTACAGGGCGGCGGCGATGTCGGCGGCGATGTCCGCGGCCCGGTCGGGGTGGAGGCGCCCCTCCGCCCGCAGGATGTCGGCCAGGCTGCGGCCCCGCACGTACTCCATGACGATGAAGTAGGTGCCTTCGAAGGCGCCCCAGTCGTAGACGCCGACGATGTTCTGGTGGTTCAGGTTCGCCGCCGACTGGGCCTCGCGCCGGAAGCGCTCCACGAACGCCGGGTCGGCTGCGTACTCCGAGAAGAGCACCTTGACCGCCACCTGGCGGTCGAGGAGCTGGTCACGGGCGAGGAACACCTCGGCCATCCCCCCGCGGGCGATGCGGCTGTGCAGCTCGTAGCGCCCGTTGAGGACGACGGGTTCGCGATCGGCCATGACGGGCCAACACTAGTGAACCCGTCGCGTCGTTCCTGTTCGCACCCTTCGGTGCCGCTCAGGCGCCGCCGGTGACGCCGCGCAGCACGTCGAGCAGTTCCTTGGCCACGGGCACCGCCGCACTGCCCCCGGTCTGCTCGGCGTTCACCGCGTCGGCTTCGACCAGGACGGCGAAGGCGACCACCGGCGGCTGGCCCGAGGGCCCGCCGTAGCCGACGACCCAGGCGTTCGCCTCGGCCAGCTCGGAGCTGATCTCGGCCGTGCCCGTCTTGGCGCCGATCGTCCAGCCTTCGGTCTGCAGGCCCCGGGCCGTGCCGTCGGCCACCACGGCCTCCATGGCCTGGCGCATGGTGGCCGCCGCCTCGGGCGACACCGCCTCGCGCCACGTCTCGCGGCCGGGCTGCTCGAGCACCTCGCCCTCGGCGTCGCGGGCCTCGGCCAGCACCCGGGGAACGGGCACGCTGCCGTCGCCCGAGAGCGCCGCGGCCACGAGCGCCATGGCCAGGGGCGACGCCTGCACGTCGTTCTGGCCGATGGAGGCCTGGGCCAGCTTGGCCGAGTCCTCGTACACCGAGCCCGGGCCCCCGGGACCGTCGAGCAGCGCGCCGTAGTCGGTGGGGAACGTGGACGCAGCCGCACCGGGCAGGTCGAAGGGCGGGCGGGCGTTGAAGCCGAAGTCCGCGGCCCCGTCGACCATGAGCTCGGGACCGATGGTCTCCGCCCCCATCTGGGCGAACGCCGTGTTGCAGGACACGCGAAGGATCTCGATCAGCGCCCCGCCGCAGCTCGAGCCGCCGAAGTTGCCGATGGGCGTCTGGGTGGCCGGCGGCACGTAGGCCGAAGAGCTCGGGTAGACGGGCTCCGTGGGCGTGACCAGGCCGTTGTCCACCCCGACCCCGCCCGTCACCACCTTGAAGGACGAACCGGGGAAGAAGCGCTCGGCGTAGGAGCGGGCGAGCAGGGGCTGGCGCGGGTCGGCGAGGAGGGCTTCGCGAGAGGCCCGGGCGCCGGCGAGGTCGTGGCTGGAGAGCGGGTTGGGGTCGTAGCTGGGCCAGGACCACGAGGCCAGGAGCCCGCCCGAGCGGGGGTCGAGCAGCACCACCGAGCCATGGCGCTCCCCGAGGGCGGTGCGGGCCGCGTCCTGCAGGTCGCGGCGCAGGGTGAGGGTGATGTCCGCGGTGCGGTCGCGCTCGATGAACAGGTCGGACAGCTCGGCGTACTGCTGCTCGGGCGTCTGGCCGGCGAGCAGGTCGTTGTAGGCCCGCTCGACGCCCTCGGCGCCGAACTCGAGGGAGAGGTAGCCGACGATGTGGGCGAACAGGTCGAGCTCGGGGTACTGGCGCAGCCGCTCGAACGCGCCCCCCGGGGTCGAGATCGTGCGGGCCAGCACGACCCCGTCCGAGGACAGCACGAGCCCCCGGGGCCGGTCGAAGTCACGCTCGATGTTGCGGAAGTTCTCGGGGTGGTCGCGCAGGTCCCCGGCCTGCAGCACCTGGACCCGGTTGAGCTGCACGAAGAGCAGCAGGTAGCAGACGAGGAGGGCCATCCCGAGCAGGGAGATCTTGCGGTTCACCGGGCCGCTCCCGTCTCCACCCGAACCTGGCGGCGCGCCCGGCGGGCGGAGTCGTCCGAGATCCGGACGAGGAGGGCGAGCAGCACGTAGTTGGCCACGAGGGAGGAACCGCCGAAGGAGACGAAGGGCAGGGTCACCCCGGTGAGGGGCACGACGCGGATCACCCCGCCGATGATGAGGAAGGCCTGGAAGCCGAGCAGCGTCGTGAGGCCCGTGGCCAGCAGCTTGTCGAAGGGCACCTCGGCCCGCAACGCGATGCGCAGGCCGCTGCCCACCATGAGCAGGAAAGCGGCGAGCAGGGCGGCGCCCCCGAGGAGGCCGAGCTCTTCGGCAACCACGGCGAAGATGAAGTCGGTCTCCGCCGCGGGGATCCTGTTCGGCTCGCCGAGGCCCGGCCCCGTCCCGGTCACGCCCCCCGCGGCCAGGGCGAAGGCGGTCTCGACGAGCTGGTAGCCCGTGCTCTTCGCCTCGGTCCAGGGGTCGGTCCAGATGGCGACGCGGTCCCGGACGTGGCCGAAGGAGTTGTAGGCGAAGGTGGCGCCCACGGCGAAGAGCCCGATGCCGAGCACCAGGTAGGCGTTGCGCTCGGTCGCCACCCAGACGAGCACGACGAACAGGGCGAAGAACAGCAGCGAGGAGCCGAGGTCCTTC
>WHTX01000137.1:1353-12701 GCA_009377505.1 Acidimicrobiia bacterium | reverse complement strand
CGGAGGCTGCGGGCTACCGGCGCTTCTGGGTGGCCGAGCACCACCTGAACCCCGGCGTCGTCGGCTCGTCGCCGCCCCTCGTCATCTCCCTCGTCGCCGCGGCCACCGAGCGCATCCGCGTCGGCTCGGGCGCCGTGCAGCTCGGCCACCAGACGCCGCTGTCCGTCGTCGAGCAGTTCGGGATCATCGCCGCCCTGCACCCCGGTCGCATCGACCTCGGCCTGGGCCGCTCGGGGAGCCGCCGGTCCGCCGCCCGCGCCCGCGACGCCGAGGCCCCGGCGGGGGCGCGCCTCGACGCCACCGCGCTGAACGGCACGCCGGCGCACGGCGCGCCCCCGGCCGGCCGGACAACGCCCCGTGGCCTGTTCATCCCTCCGCGTTTCTCGGTGGGCGCCCTGCTGGCGTCGCCCCGCTTCGCCGTGCAGGCTTCGCTCCTGCAGCAGCCCGGCGCGCGGACCCCTGCCTACGAGGAGCAGGTGGGCGACATCCTCGCCCTGCTCGGTGGGACCTACTGCTCGGCGGAGGGGGTGGAGGCCCATGCCGCCCCCGGGGAGGGCGCCCCCCTCGACGTGTGGGTGCTCGGCAGCAGCGCGGGGGAGAGCGCCCGCGTCGCCGGCGAGCGGGGGCTCCCCTTCGCGGCCAACTACCACGTGAGCCCGGCGACCGTGCTCGAGGCGGCGGAGGCCTACCGGGCGGCCTTCCGCCCCTCCGTGGCCCTGCCGCGGCCCTACGTGATCGTGTCCGCCGACGCCGTCGTCGGCCCCGACGACGCCGCCGCCCGCCGCCTCGCCGCCGGATACGGGCTCTGGGTGCACAGCATCCGCTCGGGCCAGGGCGCCATCCCCTTCCCCACCCCCGAGCAGGCCGCCGCCCACGAGTGGACGGAGGAGGAGCGTTCATTGGTGGCCGACCGCGTCGACACCCAGTTCGTCGGCTCGGCCGCCACCGTGGCCGACGGGCTCGAGGTCCTCGCCGCCGAGGTGGGCGCCGACGAGGTCATGGTGACCACGATCACTCACGACCACGCCGACCGGGCCCGCTCCTACGACCTGCTCGCCGCGGAGTGGCGCGCCCGCCGCTGACGCTGCACCAGCGCACCCGGAGCCTGAAGCACGGGCGCCGACCGGCCGTCTGGGCGCGCTGGTTGCCGGCAGGCGGGCTCGGGCGCACCCGGCCACGCGGTCGGGCCCGACCGCCTCCGGAACGCCCTCAGAGTGTCGTCAGCGCCTGAGCCGTGCTTCTTGTCGTCGTCTTGACGCCGGCGCGGTCTGCGCCGGGCCCCGGCGCTGGCGCCGGCGGGCGGGGTCACTTCCGGGTCGTCGGCGTGGTGGAATGACTGGCGTGCTGCCGCTCGACCATCTCCTCGTACTCGACCTCACCGCGTTCCGGGCCGGCCCGACGGCCGTCCGCCAGCTGGCCGACTGGGGGGCGAGGGTGATCACCGTCGAGCGGCCGGTCGCGGCCGGCGAGGGCCCGGGCGCGGCGCTCGGGGCGCGGCTCGGCTCGGACTTCCAGAACCTGCGCCGCAACAACGAGTCGCTGACGCTCGACCTCAAGCACCCCGACGGCAAGCGCCTCTTCCTCGACCTCGTGGCGCGCGCCGACGTCGTGGTGGAGAACTTCGCCCCCGGGGTCACGGCCCGCCTGGGCGTGGACTGGCCCGCCCTGTCGGAGGTGAACCCCCGCCTGGTCTACGGCAGCATCTCGGGCTTCGGCCAGGATGGCCCCTGGTCGCAACGCCCCGGCTACGACCAGGTGGCCCAGGGCATGTCGGGCCTGATGTCGGTCACGGGCCTCCCCGGGCAGGGGCCGGTGAGATCGGGCCACGCCGTGGCGGACAGCTCGTCGGGGATCTACCTCGCCTTCGGCATCCTGGCCGCGATCATCCGCCGCGACCGGACGGGCGAGGGCACCTGGGTCCGCACCTCCCTGCTCGAGGCGCTCGTGGCGATGATGGACTTCCAGGCCGCCCGGGTGCTCATCGAGGGAGATGTCCCCGAGCAGCAGGGCAACCACCACCCGACGGCGGTGCCCATGGGTACCTTCCCGGCGAGCGACGGCGTGTTCAACCTCGCCCCGGGCACGAACGCCCACTTCCGGGCGGTGTGCCGGGTGCTGGGCCATGCCGAGTGGGCCGAGCACGAGCGCTACGCGAAGCCGGGGGCCCGGGCACGGCGGCGGGCCGAGGTGAACGACATGATCGCCGAGGTGACCCGCACCCAGCCCGTCGAGCACTGGATCGAGGCGTTCCTGGCCGAGGGCGTGCCGTCCGGGCCGGTGCTCGACCTGGGCCAGATGTGGCGCCACCCCCAGGTCGAGCGGCTGGCCATGGCCCAGCCCATCGAGCACCCCTCCAAGGGCCAGGTGGCGGTCGTCGGCCAACCGATCACCTTCGGCGACGACCCGTCCGGGCGAGGTGTCCGCCGGGCGGCGCCGGCCCTCGGGCAGCAGACGGACCAGATCCTGGGCGAGCTCGGGCTCGGGCCGGGCGACATCGAGCGCCTGCGCGCCGCCGGGGTCGTCTGAGAACGGGGACGCGGGAGCTCGCCATGCCCTGTGCTGTGGGTACCCTCACGATCACCTCCTACGACGAGGACACCTGGGAGGACCTCGCGGGCGGCGGCAAGCTCGCCCGCGTCAGCGTGAGGCAGGCCTTGCCCGGGGACGTCACCGGTGAGGGCTGCGTGGAGTGGCTGGTCCGCTACCTGGACGACGGGTCGGCGAAGTTCGTGGGCCTCCAGCGCATCTCCGGCTCGGTCGCTGGTCGCAGCGGGAACTTCGTCGTCAGCGCCCTCGGCGTCTTCGACGGCAACCTGGCCGAAGGCACCTGGACGGTCCTCGACGGCTTGGCGACGGACGAGCTCGCGGGCATGAGCGGCGCCGGCCACTTCTACGTCTTCGGCATGGACGCCGCGTTCGACCTCGCCTACGACCTCGAGTGACGGCACGAGTACCCGGGGGCCCCGCCACGGCGTCGGCCTCACCGCTCCAAAGCCACGCGATGTGGCGGCACGCTCACATGACGCCGATCTGCGGCTAGCGTTTCTCCCTGCGCCCAGGAGAAGGGGCGTCCCGCGGCATGCGCCGGTTCCCGGCTGCGCCGCCTGGCCGGGAGGGATGGTCGCCTGCGTGTACCCGAAGTCGTGCCAGGGCCCGCTCGATCGGTGACCGGAGCGCCGATGGCCGAGCGCATCCTCGCCGTCGAGGACAGCCCCACCCAGGGCGTGCTCCTCGTCGTCCACCTCGAGGAGGCGGGCTTCGACGTGACCCTGGCGACCTCGGGGGAGGAGGCGCTGGGCTGCCTCGAGGCGCGGCCCTTCGACCTCGTGCTCTCGGACGTGGTCATGCCGGGCATCGACGGCTACGAGCTGTGCCGCCAGCTCAAGGAGATCGACCGCGACGTCCCCGTCGTGCTCCTCACCTCCCTGACCGACCCGATCGAGATCGTGCGTGCGCTCGAGGCGGGCGCCGACAACTTCCTGCGCAAGCCCTACGAGCCCGACCAGCTGGTCGCTCGTCTCCGGACGATGCTGCGCCACCGCGAGCTGCGGGTCGGCGGCCGGGCGAACCACGGCCCCGAAGTGCTGCTGCGCGACAAGCGCTTCCTCGTCACCGCGGAGCGCCAGCAGATCCTGGACCTGCTGGTCTCGAGCTTCGAGGACCTCGTCGACAGCAACCGCCAGCTGCGCGACCGGGAGGAGGCCCTGACGGCCGTGGAGGCCCGGCTCCGTGAGCAGCTCGCCGTCACGGAGCGCGAGCGCCGGCGGCTGGGGGCCGTGCTCGGCGCCGCCCCCCATCCCATGGTGATCGCTGACGCCCTCGGTGCCGTGACCGACGTGAGCGACCAGCTCTGCGCCCTGCTCGGCCGGCCGCGCGACGAGCTGATCGGTACGGGCATCGCCGACCTCGTCTCCTTCGTCGACGCTTCCGGCCGCCAGCTCGGCCCCGACGAGGTGGCCATGGACCTGGCCGCCCGGAGCGGCCAGCCGTGCGAGCTCGGGGGCAGCTTCGACCTCTTCGTAGAGCTGCCGTCCGGCCAGCGCCTCTCCGTCATCACCAGCGCCGCGCCAGTCCATGACGGGTCGGGCGATCTCGTCGCCGTGGTGGGCTCGCTGTACGAGATCGGCGGTCTCGCCGCCCACGACTCGGTGACGAAGATGCCCAAGCAGACGCTCTTCGCCGACCGCGTCGCCCGCGCCCTGGTCGACGCGGCCAGCTCGTCCGACGTGCTCGCCGTCACGAGCATCGTCGTCGACCGGTTCGCGCAGCTGGAGCGCAGGCTCGGCGACCTCCGGGCGGAGCGCCTCGTGGCCGCCCTCGCCGACCGCCTGCGGCGCATCGTCTCCCCTGAGGACGGTCCCCGCTGGTCGGCGCGAGCCGAGGCGACCTCGTACTTCGGCGACGGCGTGTTCGCCGTGGCGTGGTCGGGGCTCGAGGACGAGCTCGAGGTCGTGCGGCACGCGCAGTGGCTCCACGCCGGGCTGTCCGGCCCGCCGATGACCGTCGACGGGGAGGTGCTGGCGATGTCGGTCACGGTCGGCCTCGCCGTGGCGACGCCCGAGCAGGGGGCAGTCGACGTCGTCGCCTCCGCCGTCGTGGCCGGCCATGACGGGAGCGCCGAGGGCGGCGCGCGGCTCCAGATCGCGGATGACGCCATCAACGCCCGGGCGACGGTGTTCCGTCGTCGCACCGAGGAGCTGAGCCGCGCCCTCGACCGACGCGAGCTCGTCGTCCACTACCAACCGGAGATCGACGTCCACAGCGGCGCGCCCGTGGGCATCGAAGCGCTGGTCCGCTGGCAGCACCCCACCGAGGGCCTGCTCACCCCGGCCGAGTTCCTGCACGTGGCCGCAGACGCCGGGCTGCTCGACGACATCGCCTGGTACGTGCTCGACGAGGCCTGCCTGCGGGCGGCGTCGCTGCGGGCGACGCTGCCCGGCGGCGACCGCCTCGTCATCTCGGTGAACGTCGATGCGTCCCAGCTCGGCGACCCCCACTTCGTCGACCGGGTCGCCGCCTCGCTCCGGGCCGCCGGGCTCGACCCCTCCGCGCTGGTGCTGGAGATCACCGAGGGCGGCGTCGTCGACCACGCCGACCTCGCCGCCCAGCGGCTCCAGGACCTCAAGGCCCTCGGCGTCCGCATCGCCATCGACGACTTCGGGACCGGGTACGCCTCCCTCCAGCAGCTGCGCAGCCTGCCCGTCGACCTACTGAAGATCGACCGCAGCTTCGTGGACGGGATGACCACCGAGGCCGATGACGCCGCCATCGTGGCCGCCACGGTGCGGCTCGGGCGCGCCCTCGGGCTCGAGACCGTGGCCGAAGGCGTGGAGAGCGAGGACCACCTCGTCCAGCTGCGGGTGCTGGGCTGCGACCTCGCCCAGGGCTTCTACTGGTCGCCCGCTGTCCCTGCCGACGAGCTCGAGCGGTGGTGGCGGGCGCGGGGTTGGGCCCAGGCCCCGATCGACCTGCGCGGCGGCGACGCCCCCGACGACGCCTCCGCCCCCCTAGACGAGGTCATCGCCTACCTGGTCCACGAGTTGCGGACGCCCCTGACGGTGCTGACGGGCTACGCCGGCCTGCTCGAGGACGCAGAGGGGAACGGCCCGGAGTACGTCGAGGCCATCCTGCGCAACGTCGCCGACCTCGACCGGCGGCTGACGACGCTGGCCGACCTGCGCCGTGCCGGGCACGGCGCCCTCAGCCTCGAGCTCACGGACCTCGACGCCGCAGATCTCGCCCGCACGGTCGTCGAGGACCTCCGCCCCCAGCTCGCCGCCCACCCCGTAGGCCTGGTGGCCACCGGGCAGGCGCGCTGCCGGGCCGACCCCTCCCGGCTCGGGCAGGCGCTGATGAACCTGATCCTCAACGCGGCGAAGTTCTCCGAGCCGGACGCGCCCATCGAGGTCGAGGTGGGCGTGTCCGGGGACAGCGTCGAGATCGCCGTGCGCGACCGGGGGCCGGGCGTCCCCCCGCACCGCCGTCCCGAGCTGTTCCGGCGCTTCGCCCGGCTGGGCTCCCGCCATACGGGCATGGGGGTCGGGCTCTACCTCGTCCGGGCCATCGCCCGCGCTCACGGCGGGGACGCTCGCTACGAGGACGCCCCCGGGGGAGGCGCCCGGTTCACGGTGGCGCTGCCCGTCCGCGAACTGAGCGAGCCCTCGGTCGCGCCGGCGTCGCGCTGACGCAGCGCACCAGAGCCGTCGGCGGGGCTGGGGGGGCGCCGGGCGTGGGGCCCGAGCCGGGAGGCGAGCTCGGCGGCGAGGTCCTCGACCGGCCCGACCAGGTCGGCGAGGCCGGCCGAGGCCACCACCTTGGGCATCCCGAACACGGTCGAGGTCTCCTCGTCCTGGGCGAGGACGAGGCCGCCCCGCCGCCGGACCTGGCGCGCCCCGGCCAGCCCGTCGGTCCCCATGCCCGTCAGCACCACCGCCGCCGCCCGGGGGCCGTACGCTCGGGCCAGCGCGGCGAAGAGGGCGGAGACCGAGGGCCGGAAGCCCCCGATCTCCGGGCTCGGGCTGAGGGCGGCCCTGCCCCGTCCCGTGACCTCGAGGTGGGCGCCGTCGGGAGCCACGTACACGGTGCCGCCCACGAGGCTCGCGCCATCCTCGGCGAGGACCACGGCGAGCGGCGTGGCCGTGCCCAGCCAGCGAACCAGGCCGGCGACGAACCCCGTGGCGATGTGCTGGACGACGAGCACGGGCACGTCGAGGCCGTGGGGGAGCGCCCCGAGGAAGCGGAAGAGCGCGGCCGGGCCCCCCGTGGACGCCCCGACGCCGATCGCCTCGATGGGCCGGTCACGGCCGTCGCCCGGCCCAGGCAGGGGCGGGCGGCGCGTCGTCGGCCTCCGGCGCACGACCCTGACGTCGGCCAGCGCCTTGACGAGGGACCGGAACCCCTCTGCCTCGCGCTCGAACCCGCGGCTGAGCGGCCCGCTCGGCTTGGGCAGGACCGTCAGCGCCCCCATCTGGGTGGCCTGCAGGGTCACGGCGACGTCTCGGGGGTCGTGGCGAGCGGTGACGATGACGATCGGCGTGGGCGCCTCGGTCATGATCCGCTTGGTGGCCTCGAAGCCGTCGACCCGGGGCATCTCGATGTCCATCACCACCACCGAGGGGCGCAGCTCGAACACCTTGGCGACCGCGTCGGCGCCGTCGGCCGCCTCGCCCACGACCTCGATCTCGGCGTCGGCGCCGAGGATGGCGACGAGCAGGGCGCGGGCGGTCGTGGAGTCGTCGACCACCAGGGCCTTGACCGGTTCGGCCCCGGTCAAAGCTGCCGCCCGATGACGTCGAGCAGCGTCTCCTGGCTGAACTCGGCCTTGACGACGTAGGCGCTGGCCCCCGCCTCGACGCCGCGCCGCCGGTCCTCGGGCTCGCCGAGGGAGGTCACGAGCACGACCGGGAGGTCAGCGAAGCGGTCCGCTCCGCGGATGGCGCGGCACAGCTCGAACCCGTCGAGGCGCGGCATGTGCACGTCGCTGACCACCACGTCGGCCCCGTGCTGCAGCAGGAGCTGCCACGCCTCGGCCCCGTCGGCGGCGGCGAAGACCTCGTACCCGGCTGCTTCGAGGATGCTCCGCTCGAGGGTGCGGGTCGTGAGCGAGTCCTCGGCGAGCAGGATCCTGGCCCGCCGAGGGGCCGCCACCGGCTCGGCCTGGCGCAGCGCGGCGCCCGCCGGGGCCGTGGCCCGGCGCAAGCAGGCCGCCGGGTTCAGGACGAGGCCCCCGGTGCCGTCGGGGAGGATGGCGACGCCGAGCACCTCGGCCACGCCGGCCAGGCGGGCCGGGGCCGGCTTGACCACCAGCTCCAGCTCGCCCACGAGCTCGTCCACAGCCAGGGCCGCGGCCCGGTCGCCCGTCTCGACCAGGACCAGCCGCAGGTTCCCGGGGCCGACGACGTCGCCCGGGAAGCCGACCACCGAGGCGAGCGGGGCGACGGGCACGGCCACGCCCTCCCGGGACGGCCCCGACGTCGCCGGCCCTGCCTCGCGGGCCCCCCCGTCGGCAGGGCCCCCGTCGGCTGGGCCCCCGTCGGCAGGCCCAGCTCCCACGAGCATCATCCGCCCCTCGATCACGTGCAGGTCGGCGGGGCCCACGCTGACGACGCGGCGCACGGCGGCCACCGGGATGCACACCAGCTCCCCGGCAGCTCGCACCGTCAGGGCCCGCAGGAGCGTGATGGTGACCGGTGACAGGATGGTCACGGTGGTCCCCCGGGCCGGGGAGCTCTCGAGGGCGACCGTGCCCCCGACCGCCTCGACGCGGGCGCGGACGGCGTCGAGGCCCACGCCACGCCCAGAGACGTCGCTCACGACCTCGGCCGTGCTCAGGCCGGGCTCGAACGCCAGCTGGGCCACGTCGCCCTCGGCCGTGGCCCTCCCGCCCGCCAGGGCCGCGGCGCGCAGGGCGTCGATGTCCACGCCGCGGCCGTCGTCACGGACGCGGACCTCGAGGAGGCCCTCGCCGACGCGAGCCGAAACCTCGATGGTCCCGACCTCGGGCTTGCCCCGGGCCCGGCGCTCGGCGGGCAGCTCGATGCCGTGGTCGACGGCGTTGCGGACGAGGTGGAGCAGAGGCTCCCGAAGGTTGGCGATGACGGCCCGGTCCAGCTCGACGTCGCCGCCGAGGACGTCGAGGCGGGCCTGCTTGCCGCTCGCCGCGGCGAGGTCGCGCACCGTGCGGGCCAGCCTGTCGCAGGCGTCGTCGAAGGAGCGCAGGGTGAGGTCGAACGTGTCGTCGGCCAGCTGGGACCGCACCCGGCCGAGACGACGGGCGAGCCCGTTGGCCTCGCGGGCGAGCTCGTCGAGGACGGCGTGCACCGGGGAGCTGCGGGGCACGTCCTCGACGACGGCCCCGAGCCTCGTGGCCAGCTCCTCGACGCCGCGCGAGGACGTCGCCAGCTCGCCGACCCGGGCGGCCAGCTCGTCGAGCTTGGTGGGGCTCACGCGGGTGCCCGTCCGCTCGCCGCCCAGCGCCCCTCGCGCCGCGCCCGGCGACGCCCCGGCCTCCGACGCGCTGGCGGGAAGCGCCCCGCTCAGCTCGCGGTGCACGGCGGCGAGGGCGTCGACCTCGGCCAGGAGGGCGGCGACCTGGGCCTCGCTCACCGTCGCCCCCCGGTCGCGGCTGTCGGCCAGGGACTCCTCGAGCCGGCGCGCCGCGACCACCGCTGCCGGCACATCGGCAGAGTGGGCGGCGCCTTTCACGCCGTGGGCGATGCGGAACAGCTCGCGGACCAACGTCACCGAGCGGGCGCGATCGGCGCCTTCGGCCTCGAGCCGGAGGAGCCCGTCGGTCAGGGCGCGGACGGCCTCGTCCAGCTCGTCGACGAACAGCGATCGGAGCCGCTCGTGGAGGTCCGCGCGCCTTGGCACGGATCAGTCTCCCGCGCCGACGATGGCCTTCAACTCGGCCGCGACCCGGCTGAGGTCGCTGGCGGCCTGTTCGACCTGTCGGGCCGAGGCGACGTTCTGTTCCATGACGTCGTCGATGTTGCGCATGGCGTCGCCGATCTGGGTCGTGGCCACCGCCTGCTGGGACGAGGACGCCGAGATCTGCTCGGCCGCCAGCGCGGCGGAGGCCACCGCGGCGGCGAGGTTGTCGATGGTCTGGCCGGTCTCCCCGATCCGCCGCACGCCTTCGACCACGCTCTTGGTCGCCTCCTCGGTCGCCAGCACCGCGCCGTTGGTCCCCGTCTGGATCTCGCTGAGGATGTCGGCCACACGCCTGGTTGCCCGCTTGGCCTGATCCGCCAAACTCCGTACCTCGGCGGCCACGACGGCGAACCCGCGCCCGTGCTCGCCGGCGCGCGCCGCCTCGATGGAGGCGTTGAGGGCGAGGAGGTGGGTCTGCTCGGCGATCTCGTCCACGGTGCCGACGATGTCCGAGATGGCCTGGGCCCGCTCGGCGAGAGTCAGCACCGTCCGGGCCACGGCCTCGACCTGGGCGCGGATCACCTCCATCCCGCCCGCCGAGGACGCCACCGACTCCGTCCCCGCCTGGGCCACGTCGGCCGAGTGCTGCGCCCCGTCGGCCACGGCCCGGGCCCGGTCGGCGCTCTGGCCCGCCGCCTGGACCAGCTCCTCGGCGGTGGCGACGGTCTCCTGGACGGCGCTGGCCTGCTCCGCCGCCCCGGTCACCTGCTGGGACGTGCTGGCCAGGATCTCCGCGGCGGCGGAATCGAGGCTCAGCGCCAGGCCGCTGAGGCGCGTCTTCGCTCGTCGCGTCACCCACGAGCCCACGCCGACGGCCACGGCCAGCGCCGCGGCCCCGAGGGCGAGCACGAGCAACGAGGCCCGGTCGGCGGTGGCGTCGGCATTGTCGGTCGAGTCGGCGATGCGCCCGTTCTGGAACTCGACGAGCTCCTCCGAGGTGGCGATCACCTGGTCGTAGGAGGGGAACATGCGCTCCTCGGCCAGCGCGGTGAGCGCCGCCGGTTCCAGGGAGCCCACCTGGTCGAAGACGCCGTCGGCCTCGGCGTCCCAGCGCTCGTTCTCCTCACGGAGCTCGCCGACGTAGCGCCGCCCGGTGTCGGTCACCGACAGTTGGTCCATCTGGGAGAGGAGGTCGTCGAGCGTCTCCCGCCGCTCCTGCGCTCGTTGCCGGTGCTGGTCGCTGCCGGTCAGAAGGAGGCTCCGGTTGGCCACGGCCTTCTCCCCGGCGGCGGACGTGAGCTCTCGGGCCCCGACCACCAGGGCCAGGTCGCGCTCGATGACCAGGTCCTTCGCGTCACCGAGGCGCACGAGGGCGACCAGGGCGACCACGACCAGCACGACGATGACCGCGAAGGTCGCCAGGTAGCCGGCGAACACCTGGCGGCCGATCGTCGCCGTTCCACGGGATGGTGGGTTCACGTCACGCCTCGATGTCGGGTGGTGGGGTGGGTGCCGAGGACCGGTCCGGCGGGTGCGCCGCGGGGGCGCCGAGCGGGCTCGTCGACATTCGCGGGTCGCGCAGGAGGGCGTCGACGTCGACCACGAGGAGGCCGCCGGGGCCGTCGGGGGGCCCGCTGGTGCCGCCGGTGACGCTGGCGCCCGGGAGGTCGGCGACGCCCAGCACGAGGCCCCCGGCCTCGGGCATCGGCCGTAGGGAGCCTCGAGGCACGTCGGCCATCTCCTCCACCGCGTCGGCGAGCACGCCGAGTGGCGCCTCGGGGTCGTCGAGGACCACGACGTAGCGCTCGCCCGGCGCCCGCGCCGAGCTGGTCCCGAGCAGCGCACCTACGTCGGCCAGCACGACCAGCTCGCCGCCCGCCGGCCGCAGGCCGAGAAGGGCGTGGCCGGCGCCGGGGACGCGGGCCACCGGGCCCGGCGCCAGCACCTCCCGCACCCGCTCGGCGGCGACGCCGAGG
>WHTX01000137.1:0-1343 GCA_009377505.1 Acidimicrobiia bacterium | reverse complement strand
GTCGGCGACGAGGAGGACCAGCAGCTGGTCCGTGAGCGCCGGCCCGGTGTCGGCAAGCGGCTGGGCGAGCGCGAGGGCGCGGGCGCGCAGCAGGGCCTCGACGGCGCGGCGCTCGGCCACGGCGTCGGCGGTGTCGTCGGCTTCGACGGCCGCGGGCACGGTCCGGGGCTCAGCCGGCACGGCCGCCGGCCATGAGCGCGAGTCGCGCCGCGACCGCGGCGAGGTGCCCGGCCGGCTGGCCGTCGCAGGGCACCCCAGCGTCGGGGTCGAGCGCCGCCAGCTCCCGCGCTGCGGCGCGGTAGCTGCGCGCCGCGGCGGCGTCTTGGCCCCGGGCCGCCTGGGCCCAACCGAGCACCAGGTGCGCGACGCCGAGGTCGGGCGCCAGGTACAGCGCGGCGCGGGCGGCGTCGACCGCGGCCGACACCTCCCCGCCGTCGAGGTGCAGGATGGCGGCGAGGTAGCGCAGCTCGGCGTCGAAGGGGTCGACGCCGACGGCCCGCTCGACGGTGACGAGCGCCTCGGCCCGCCGGCCGGCGTCGCCCAGCCGCCGGGCCAACACCGCCGGCGCCGGGCCTGGGGGCTGTTGCTGTTGCGGGCCCTGTTGCGGGGCGGTCTCGGGCTGCTCTGTCGTCAGTGGGCCGGGCGAGGCTGGCGACGCGGGAGCCGCTGGGGCGGGCACCGGGGGCGGCGTCTGGCCCGTGCTCGGGCGAGCTCGCCGGCGCGGCGCCGCCGGCGGCCCCGACCGAGCGGCCGAGGCCTCGACGGCTCGGTGGTAGGCCAGCCCGTCTGGGGTCTGGACGCGCTCGAGCCCGGGCACGGCGATCGGCGGGTCCGACGCGCCCGTCACCAGCCAGCCACCGGGGCGGAGGCTGTCCCGGAGGAGGTGGGCGGCGTGCCGCACGGCGCCGGCGGTGAGGTAGATGAGGACGTTGCGGCAGACCACGATGTCGAAGCGGTCGGCGGTGCCGTCGAGCAGGTTGGCCGCCCGGAAGCGGACGGCTTCCCGGACGGTGGGCCTGACCTGGTAGGAGGCCCCGCTGGTGACGAACCAGGCGCGGCGCCGCGTGTCGCTGACGCCGCGCAGGGACCAGGTGCCGTACAGTCCGCCCTCGGCCCGGGCGATCGATCGTGCCGACAGGTCGGTGCCGAGCACCCGGACGCCCCGGCCCATCCCGAGCTCGGCGGCGAGCATGGCCAGGGTGTAGGCCTCCTCGCCCGTGGAGCACCCTGCGCTCCAGACCTCGACCGGCGCGCCGTGCCGCTCGGCTGCAGATGCCGGCAGGAGGTGCCGCTGGATGAGGTCGGTCTGGCGGGAGTCGCGGAAGAAGTACGTCTCGCCGACG
>WHTX01000136.1:6125-12907 GCA_009377505.1 Acidimicrobiia bacterium | reverse complement strand
GAGACGACGCCCGTGCCCAGGCGGATGTGGCGGGTCCGCTCGGCGGCGGCGGCGATGAACACCTCGGGCGAGGCGATGATCTCCATGCCGGCCGAGTGGTGCTCGCCCACCCACGCCTCCTCGAAGCCCAGCTCGTCGAGCCAGGCGACGAGCTCGAGGTCGCGCTCGAGTGCGAGCGTCGGGTTCTGGGCGGGCGGGTGGAACGGGGCGATGAACGTGCCGAAGCGGAGCGGGCGACCGATGGCGGAGGGCATCGCGGCGAACCTACCGCGACCGGTGCTCGCCGTCACCCGAGGTCACGTTCCCGGCAGCTGGTTCAGCACGCCGGCTTCCACGAGGGCGTGGTAACGGGCCTCGTCCCAGCCCAGCACGTCGCAGATGACCTCGCGGTTGTGGTCGCCCAGGCCCGCGGCGTGCAGCTCGAGCGCGTCGGGGAACCCGGAGAATCCCAGAGGCACCCCAGGGATGTCGACGGGGCCCATCACGTCGTCGGGGACCGTGCGCACGGTCCCCTGCCCGCGCAGGTGGGGGTGCTCGGCCGCTTCGGCCACGCTCAGCACCGGGGCGGCGGGCACCCGCTCGGCCTCGAGGGCGGCGAGGGCGGCGTCGCGCCCGCCCTGGTTGGCGAACCACGCGGTGATCAGCTCGTTCACCTCGTCCCGGTTTGCCGTCCTGGCGGGGTTCGTGGCGTAGCGAGGGTCCGCGGCAAGCTCGGGCCGGCCCATGGCCCGGCACAGCTGGGCCCACTGGCGGTCGTTCGCCGCGGCGAGCATGACCGGCCCGTCCTTCGTCGGGTACACGCCGTAGCCGCCGACGAAGGGGTGCAGGGCCCCGGAGCGCATGGGCTGGGCCGCCCCGCCCGACGCCGACCACGCCTGGACGTTCACCTCGTGGCAGGTCATGTAGCAGCCGAGGAGGGAGACCTCCACCTTCTGGCCCTGGCCGGTGCGCTCCCGGTGGTACAGGGCCGCGGCCACCCCGGCCAGGCCGTGAACGCCGGTGAGCACGTCGCCGGGGGACAGGCCCATGAGCGAGGGCGGCCGGTCGGCCTCGCCGTTCATGTGGAGCACGCCGCTGTAGGCCTGGGCGATCCCGTCGTAGCCGGGCTGGTCCCGGAGGGGCCCGTCCTGGCCGAAGGCCGAGATCGAGCACATGACCAGGCGCTCGTTCAACGACGAGGCCTCCTCCCAGCCGATCCCGAGGCGGTCGACGACGCCGGGGCTGAAGTTCTCGACCAGCACGTCGACCGCGGCCACGAGGGCACGGAGCACCTCGCGGCCCTCGGCCGACTTGGCGTCGAGGAACAGCGAGCGCTTCCCCCGGTTCTGCTGCACGTGGTAGCCCGAGCGACCGTTGCGCACCCAGGGCAGGCCCCGTGACATGTCCCCGGCGGGGAAGAGCTCGGCCTTGATGACGTCGGCGCCCATCTCGGCCATGAGCCGGGTGAGCGACGGCCCGGACAGCACGTTGCTCAGGTCGAGCACCCGCAGCCCGTCGAAGATCCCCTTCACCCTCGGCCCCCCGGCTCGTCGGCGCGCCGACCCGGTCGGCGGCGCGCCCTGATCTAACTCGACCAGCCGGCCCGGTGACCAACGTGGGTCGGCTGGCGCCTGCGGCCCTCGCCGCCGAAGATGGCTCGATGGCACGGCCAGTGCGCCAGCCCCGAGCGCCTGTGCACGTGGCCGCCTGGGTACTCCTCGCCGCCGGCGCGGCCGTCGCCCACCTGCTGGCCCGGGCCTTCGACCCCGTTTCCGCCCTCGTCGCCGCGGTGCTCCTCGGCGTGGTGCTCGTGAACAGCGGCCTGGTGCCCCCCGAGCTGCGCCGGGCCGTCCGTCACCCCGCTCACCACCTGCTGCGCCTGGGCATTGTCCTGCTCGGCTTCCGCCTGGCCGCCAGCGAGGTGCTCGCCCTCGGTGGGCGCGGCCTGGTCGTGGTGCTGGCCGTCGTCGCCCTGTCCTTCGCCGGTACCTGCTGGCTCGGCCACCGGCTGGGGCTGAGTCCCGCCCTGTCCCTGCTCGTGGCGGCCGGCTTCTCGATCTGCGGTGCCTCGGCCGTGGCTGCCGTCGACGGCGTGATCGGCGCCGAGGACGAGGAGGTCGCTTTCTCGATCGCCCTCGTCACCCTCTGCGGCAGCCTCGCCATCGTGGTCCTGCCCCTGGCGGGCGGCCTCGTCGGGCTGGAGGGCCCTCCTTTCGGCTCGTGGGCGGGCGCCAGCGTGCACGACGTGGCCCAGGTGGTGGCGACGGCGTCGACGGCAGGGCCCGAGGCGCTGCAGGCCGCGGTGGTCGTGAAGCTCACCAGGGTGGTGCTCCTCGCCCCCCTCGTGGCCGGCATCGCCCTCCACCAGCGTCGCCGCTCGCGCCGGCCCCCGGGCGAGGCCGGCGCCGCCCGGCCGCCACTGGTGCCGTTGTTCGTGGCCGGGTTCCTCGGCGCCGCCGTCGTGCGCAGTCTCGGCGTCCTGCCCTCGGGCTGGCTCGGCGGGCTGGAGACGGCGAGCACGTGGTCGCTCGCCGCCGCCCTCGTCGGCCTCGGCCTCGGGGTCCGCCTGTCCGAGCTCCGCCGCATCGGGGGCCGGCCGCTGGTGCTGGGCCTCGCCGCCTGGGCGTGCATCGCCGTGCTCGCCTACGGCGGCGTGCAACTCCTCGACCTGTGAGCCCGCGGGCTTGCGGGCAGGCTGCGCTGGCTGGTGCTGGCGCGGCGCTACCGGGGCGTTGGGCGCAGCGCGCTACCGGGCCGGTGTGGGTGCGCTCGAGCCCGCTGGGCGGCAGCCAGCGCACCCGCGCCCTGGGCGCTCGCTGGCGCTGGTGGGGCGCCGGCCCTGGGTGCGCTCGAGCCCGCTCGGGGGCGGTCGTTCAGCTCCCGGGGGCGGTGGCGGTGCTCACGTCGATGGGCGGCGTGTGCAGGAGCGTCTGGTAGACGACGCAGTAGCGCTCGGTGAGGCGCTGGAGCGTTGCCAGCTGCTCCTCGTCGGCATCGGTCTCGAGGTCGAAGCGGAGCCGGATGTCGGTGAAGCCCACCGGTGCCTCCTTGTCGACGCCGAGCGTGCCGCGGAAGTCGAGGTCGCCGTCGACGTGCACGGTGCCGCGGTGCACGGTGATGCCGAGCGAGGTCGACACCGCTCGCAGGGTGACGCCAGCGCAGGCGGCGAGGGCCTGCAGCAGCATGTCCCCGGAGCAGGCGGCGAGGCCGTCACCGCCGGTGGCCGGGTGCAGGCCCGCCTCGACCAGGGCACGGCCCGTCTCGACCGAGCAGCTCACCCCCTCGCCGAGCTCGCCCTCGGCGGTGAGGGTGACCACCGCGGCCTCGGGCTCGACCCGGTAGCGGTCCTTGAACGGGCTCTGCAGGGCACGGAGGGTGTTGGCGTCCACAGTGGCACCTCGTGGTGGGGGTCGGCGCGGCCCGCGAAGGTGGCCGCTCGACCATGCTCGCACAGAGCCGGCGGCCGGGTCGGCCGCCCCCCAGCTGCGGCCTCGTGGGCGAGGACGAGCCCACGTTCGGCGTTACGGGGCGCCGGTCACCTCCCTGAGGCGCCGCTCCAGGAAGCGGCGCTCGGGCCGGGTGCCGACCTGGCCGAGGGCGCGGCGGTAGGCCTCAGCAGCGTCCCCGAGGCGGCCGAGGCGCCGCAACATGTCGGCCCGGGTGGCGGCGACGACGTGGGATCGGCCGAGCCGCGGGTCCGCCTCGACCTCGGCGAGGGCGTCGAGGCCGGCGGCGGGGCCGTCCCGGAAGCCCAGGGCCACGGCGCGGTTGAGCGAGACCACCGGCGAGGGTGCGAGGCGGGCCAGCTCGTCGTAGGCGGCTACGAGCACGTCCCAGCGGGTGTCCGCCCAGGTCGGGGCGGTGGCGTGCACGGCGGCAACCTCTGCCTGGGCCACGTAGAGGCCGCGCCCGCGGCGCGCCGCCCGAGCGAGGTGGGCGACGCCCTCGGCGATGCGCCCCCGGTCCCAGCGGCCGCGGTCCTGGTCCTTCAGCAGCACGACCTCGCCGGCGGCGTCGAGCCGGGCGCCCCGCCGGCTGTCCTGGAGCAGGAGCAGGCCGAGCAGCGCCTCGGCCTCGGGCTCGTCGGGCATGAGGTGGTGCGCCAGGCGCGCCAGGCGGATGGCCTCGTCGCAGAGCTCGCCCCGCACGAGCGCGTCGCCCCTCGTCGCGGTGTAGCCCTCGGTGAAGACCAGGTAGATGCAGGCCAGCACGGGCGGCAGCCGCTCGGGCAGGAGGTGCGCCGGGGGCAGGCGCAGGGGGATGGCGGCGGTGCGGACCTTGGCCTTCGCTCGCACCAGCCGCTGGGCGACGGTGGCCTCGGGCTGGAGGAACAGCCGGGCGATCTCGGCCGTCTGCAGGCCGCACACGAGCCGAAGCGTCAGGGCGACCTGGGCGGCGGGGGCGAGGGCGGGGTGGCAGCACGTGAAGATCAGGCGCAGCTGGTCGTCGGGCACGGGGGCCACCTCGTCCAATTCCTCCAAGTCGTCCAGGTCAGCGGGTGTGCCCGCCGGCCCGGCGAGGGCCACGGCGGCCAGGGTGGCGTTGCCCTCCTTGGTGTCCCGCTTGGCCTCGCGCCGGAGCCGGTCGAGCGCACGGTTGCGGGCTGTGGTGGTGACCCAGCCGCCGGGGTTGGCCGGCACGTCGCGCGTCGGCCAGGTGCGCAGCGCCTCGACGAACGCCTCCTGGACCGCGTCCTCGGCGACGTCGAGGTCGCCGACCAGGCGGGCCACCGTGGCCAGGGCGCGCCCCGACTCGCGCCGGAACACGCCCTCGGCCGCCTCCCCGGCCGGCGAGCCGTGCATCAGCCCCCGAGGTCCATGACGGGCCGCAGCTCCACGCAGCCCTTCGGCGTGGTGGGGATCTGTTCAGGGCCACGGCCCTCGCCGCCTCGGGGGTCGTGGCCCTGAACAGGTAGAGGCCGTTGGCCACCTCGGCCGTCTCGGCGAAGGGACCGTCGGTGACCAGGACCTCGCCGCCGCGGGAGCGCACGGCGGTGGCCGTGGTGGGCGGGTGCAGGGCACCGCCAGCCACGAGGGCGCCGCCCACGGCGGCGGCGAACGCCTGGTGCTCCAGGATGCCGGCGTCCCATGCGGGCGTACCGACGACGGCGACCTCGTCGGGCCGGCACAGCAGGAGCGCCATCCAGCGGTCCGGCCCGATGTTCGCCTCGGCGTCGGCGCTCCACTCGACCATGGGCCAGACCTCGACGTAGCCGTCCTCGGCGGCGGGGATGCGCCGGGCGAGCTCGATGACGTCGTCGAGGGTCTCCGTCTCGAGCACGTAGAAGCCGCCCACCACCTCGGCCACCTCGGCGAAGGGGCCGGCGGTGACGAGGGGGGCGCCCTCGCCCGGGCGGACCGTGACTGCGGTGGTGCTGTCGTGGAGCGCCTCGCCGGCCACGATGGCCGCGCCGGCGTGCTCGTCGAAGGCCACGTAGCGGCCCATCTCCGCCTCGAGCTCGGCGGTGTCGGGGACGGCGGAGCCCTCTTCACCGAAGAGCAGAGCCAAGTAGCGCACAGGTGCATCCTCCCTCGTGACCGGGGCGTCCGTCGCCCACACCCAGACAACGAACGAAGGTCACCGTGATCGACACCTGCGCCGCTCACGCGGCGGGAGGGACGGTCAGGCGGCGGAGGCGAGCTGCTGGCCGGCTGGCTCCTGGTGGCCGGCCGGCTCGGCGACCAGGGTCACGAAGGAAGCGCCGCGGGTCTGGCTGACCGAGACCTCGAGGGCGGTGCGCCGGGCCAGGGCCTCGATCGCCTGCTCCAGCAACTCGCCCGGCCCCGTGGCCATCAGGTGCTGCGTGATCCGGCCGACGTGGTCCCGGTCGAGGTTGCCCCGCCCGACGTGGGCGTTCGAGGCGCCCGCCGCCTCGAACGTGGAGCACAGGAGGTCCGCGAAGCCGAGAGCGCCGCGGCAGGTGATCAACATGGTCCGCACGGTGGGTAGGTCGGTGCGCGCCTACCGCTGCTGAGGGACAGCGGCCGGATTGGGGACCTTCACCTATCCCCGGTCTTGCATTCGAGCTCGTTCGAGCTGGTCAGCCAGTCGGGCGCATCACTGGACCGACCATGTGCCGTCCAGGTCAGCGGCATGGCCACGAGCCTCATGAATGATCAGGGCTATCCCCGTCCACGATCCCTTCGAGGCGCTCCATGTCCGTCATCCGGCGCGCCGCGGGGCAACCAGGGGACGCAGTACGACGACGTGCCCGCCGAGCTCAGCCTGGAGGGGGAGTGGACAGTGCTCGTCTGGTGCCAGACCTTCGCGGTGCCCGTCGCCAACGCCACCCCGGTGTGAGCGGCCGGCCGGCCGGTCGGCGGCCGGCGGGCTGAGAAGGCCTCCCTGGTAGCCTCAGGCCCACGTCACGCCAGGGGGGACCTGTGCGACAGCCGAGCGCTCTCGGTGACGAGGTGAAGCCATGCAGAGGACGAGGTCGAGTCCGCCGTGTGGGCCTGCCGGCCCGGCGGGCGCACTCCCGCTGCTGGCGCAGGAGGGGCACGGCGGCGGTCGCTGCGCCGAACGTCGAAGGACAGGGGGGAAGTTGTGCCTGATTCCCAGCAGAGCCCGACAGGTGCTAGCGCCGAACCGGCCGAGCGCATCGACGCCGTCGTCGTCGGCGCCGGCTTCGCCGGGCTGTACATGCTCCACCGGTTCCGCGAGCTCGGCCTGTCGGCGAGGGTCTTCGAGGCCGGCTCGGACCTGGGGGGCACCTGGTACTGGAACCGCTACCCCGGCGCCCGCTGCGACGTCGAGAGCATCGACTACTCGTACTCCTTCGACAAGGAGCTCGAGCAGGAGTG
>WHTX01000136.1:0-6115 GCA_009377505.1 Acidimicrobiia bacterium | reverse complement strand
AGGAGTGGGAGTGGTCGGAGCGCTACGCCACCCAGCCCGAGATCCTGCGTTACGTCAACCACGTCGCCGACCGCTTCGACCTGCGCCGGGACATCCAGTTCGACACGCGGGTGACCTCCGCCGCCTTCGACGAGGGGACCAACCGCTGGACGATCACCACCGACCGGGGTGATCGCCTCTCGGCCCAGTTCGCCGTCATGGCCACCGGCTGCTTGTCGGCCTCCAAGACCCCCGAGGTGCCGGGCGTCGAGTCCTTCGGGGGGGCCTCGTACCACACCGGCCACTGGCCCCACGAGGGGGTCGACTTCAGCGGCCAGCGGGTGGGCGTGATCGGTACCGGCTCCTCGGCCATCCAGTCCGTCCCCATCATCGCCCAGCAGGCCGCCCAGCTCACGGTGTTCCAGCGCACGCCGAACTTCAGCATGCCGGCCCGCAACGCCCCGCTCGACCCCGACATGGTGGCGAAGCTGAAGGCCAACTACCCCGAGTACCGCCAGGCTGCCCGGGAGTCGGGGTTCGGCATCCCCGTCGAGCTGCCCGAGCTGTCCGCACTCGAGGTCACCGAGGACCATCGCCAGCAGAAGTACGAGGCGGGCTGGAACCGGGGCCACCTGGTGGCGCTGCTGCTCGCCTACAACGACCTGATCGTCGACAAGGCGGCCAACGACACGGCGGCGGAGTTCATCCGCGCCAAGATCCGCGAGATCGTGAAGGACCCCGAGGTGGCCGAGACGCTGGCCCCGACGAACCACCCGGTGGGCACCAAGCGGCCATGCCTCGACTCGGGCTACTACGAGACCTTCAACCGGGAGAACGTGCAGCTGGTCGACCTGCTCAAGTCGCCCCTCGTCGAGATGACCCCGAACGGGGCCCGCACGACGGACGCCGAGTACGAGTTCGACAGCATCGTGTTCGCCACCGGGTTCGACGCCATGACCGGCGCGCTGGCCGCCATCGACATCCGCGGGCGGGGGGGCGAGCCGCTGGTGGAGAAGTGGGCGCAGGGGCCTCGCACGTACCTCGGCCTGGCCGTGGCCGGGTTCCCCAACCTGTTCACCATCACCGGGCCGGGGAGCCCCTCCGTGCTCAGCAACATGATGGTCGCCATCGAGCAGCACGTGGACTGGATCGCCGACTGCGTGGAGTTCCTGCGGGACCGGGGGCTCCACGCCATCGACGCCACCGTCGAGGCCGAGGACGCCTGGGTGGCCCATGTGGCCGAGGTGGGCGACGCCACCCTCTACCCCCTGGCCAACTCCTGGTACATGGGCGCCAACGTGCCCGGCAAGCCCCGGGTGTTCCTGCCATACATCGGCGGGGTGGGCGTGTACAAGGAGAAGTGCGACGACGTCGCGGCCAAGGAGTACGAGGGCTTCACCCTGAGCGCCTAGCCCGCTTCTGGCGCACCGGCGACTGGTGGCGCCTGACCGAGAAGCTGCGACGCGTAGGGTCGGCCCGATGCGGCGGTGGATCGTCGACGGGAACAACGTGTACGGGTCCCGGCCCGACGGTTGGTGGCGAGACCGGGCAGCGGCCGCGGCCCGACTGGTCGAGGAGGTCGGCCGCTGGCAACAGCAGGGCGGCGACGACGTCACCGTCGTCTTCGACGGGGGCCGCCCCGAGGCGCTGACGCCGTCGGACCCGCCCCGGGTGACGGTGGCCTTCGCTCGGGACGAGGGTGCCGGTTCGGCGGACGACCTCATCGTTCGCCTCGTCGGCGCGCCGGGCGGCCCCCTCACGGTTGTCACGTCTGACCGGGGCTTGGTCGCTCGCCTGCCCCTCGGGGTTGCCGTGGAAGGAGCGGGCAGCTTCCTTCGCCGACTCGTCGACGGCGCTGGCCCTGAGCCCTGAGGCGGCGCTCTCGTCCGCCGGTGCGCGTCGCCCAGCGAGTGGGCGCACCGCCCACGCTGGCGCCTATCCTCCGCCCGGTTCGAGGAGGGGTAGGCATGGGCAAGCTCGACGACAAGGTCGCCATCGTCACCGGGGGCGCCCGGGGCCAGGGCGGGGCTGAGGCGGCCCTGTTCCGCGCCGAGGGCGCCGAGGTGGTCATCACCGACGTGCTCGCCGACGAGGGCCGGGCGCATGCCGCGGCCATCGGGGCCACGTTCATCCCCCACGACGTCCGCTCCGAGGAGGAGTGGGCCGAAGTCGTGCGCCAGGCGGTCGAGCGGCACGGAAGGGTCGACGTGCTCGTCAACAACGCGGGGATCTACCAGCGGGGCAAGCTGGCGGACACGAGCCTCGAGGACTACCGGCGGATCGTGGACGTCAACCAGGTCGGCGTCTTCCTCGGCATGAAGGCGGTGGCGCCGACCATGGTGGCCCAGCAGTCGGGGTCGATCGTGAACATCTCCTCCATTGCCGGGCTCGTGGCCTCGGGCGGGGCGATCGCCTACGGCGCCTCGAAGTTCGCCGTTCGGGGGATGACCAAGTCGGCGGCGATCGAGCTGGCCAAGGCGAACGTCCGGGTGAACTCCGTCCACCCCGGCATGATCGAGACGGAGATGATGACCGAGGTGACGGGGGGCGATGCCGGCCGCCACGACCGCTTCGCCGCCAACGTGCCGCTTCGCCGCCCCGCCGAGCCCGACGAGGTCGCTGCGCTCGCCCTGTTCCTCGCCTCGGACGACAGCCGTTACTGCACCGGCTCCGAGTTCGTCATCGACGGGGGCATCACGGCCAGCTGAGCACAGCGCCGAGGGCCCCAGCAGAGCTGGCAGATGCCGCCCCGGCGTTTTCTTGGCTGACGTGGTCGTGGCCGCGACGCCCGGCTGAGCGGCGTGCGATGCTGAGGGACGGGGAAAGGGGCACGCCATGTTGAAGGTCGTCTACCTGGCCCGGCGCCGGGAGGGTGTGCCCCACGACGAGCTGGTGCGGCGCTGGCGTGAGGTGAACGTCGCCGACGTGGCCGCCGAGCTGCACCCCGACCGCTACGTGGTCACCTTCTTCCGGCCCCACGGCGACGGGCCCCACGCCTGGGACGGCATGGCCGTCGTGCACTTCGAGGACGAGGAGCGGGGCCGGTCCCTGACCCGGGGCCTGCCCGAAGCCGCCCGCCGCAACGGCTTCGCCGACCTCCTCGGCGACGTGGTCCGCTTCGAGGCGGACGAGCACGTCTTCTTCGAGCGGGCCGCCGAGCTCGCAGACCAACCCCTCAAGCTGACGTTCCTCGTCGCCCCCCGCCCCGGCGCCCCCCACGGCGAGCTCGTCCGCCACTGGGTCGACGTGCACGGCCCCGCAGTCGCCGCCCCCATGGCCGACATACCGGGGGCCAGGCGCTACGTGGCCTCGCCAGCCCACGAGCCGGCCGGGCCCTACAGCGGCGTCACCGAGCTCAGCTACGCCAGCCGCGAAGCCTCCGCCGCCCACGCCGCCTGCCTCGTCGACGACGGCTTCGGCCGCCTCGCCGACAACGGGATCTTCCTCGTCGGCGAGGAGCTCGTCGTCCGCTGAGCCCGTCGGCGTCGCCGCTGGCAGGACGCACCCTCAGCGGGCGGTGACCACCCAGGTGGCCGAGCCCATCCAGATGCCGGCGTCGCTGCGGTGCTTCTCGATCACGGTCTGCAGCGAGGCCTTGATGCGGTCGAGGAGGTGGCGATCGGGCTCGACCAGCAGGTACCCGGTGGGCAGCAGGTGGAGGAACAGCTCGACGGCTTCGTCGACGTCGCCCCGGCCGATGAGCAGGGGCTCGTCGTGCGGCTCGATCTCCACGTCGACGAACCCCGCGGCCGAGAGCAGCTCGAGGACGTGGGCCCTGTGCCCGAGCGAGAACGGCCCGACCGACTCCTCGGCGCCTGTGGACGCCTGAGGACCGAGCACGACGACGGCGGCATCCCTCGGCGCCGTCGTCCAGCCGTTCTCCTCCAGCGTGTGCCAGCAGACGAAGCCCAGCCTGCCCCCGGGCCGGAGCGCCCGGCGAAGGTTGGCGAAGCCGGCGACGGGCTCGTCGAAGAACATGGTGCCGAGCCGGGAGAAGACGACGTCGAACTCTCGCGGGGCGAACGGGTGGCCCCCGGCGTCCCCTTCGACGAAGCTGACGTTGCCTGCGCCCCGGGCGCTCGCCGTGGCCCTCGCCACCTCCAACATGGCGCCGGAGACGTCGACGCCGGTGACCGTGCCCTGCGGCCCGACTGCGTCGGCCAGGGCCGTCGTCGTCGCCCCGCAGCCGCAGCCCACGTCGAGCACGCGCTCGCCCGCCCGCAGCAGCAGCCGGGCCATCACCGCCTCCCCGAGCGGCTCCAACATGGCGTCGAGGGCGGGCTGGAACCGGACCCACGGCCCGGGGTCGACCTGGAACGAGGAGGACGGCGGCACCGGGTCAGCCATGCCCGGATGCTAACGGCAGGCAGCGAGGCGCAACTGGGCCCAGGCCCTCCGGGGACCGCGGGGGCCGGCTTGGCACCGTGTCAGCGGGGGGAGGGTACGGTCGTGCCTGCCCTCCGTCGTCCCGGGCTCGCCCGGGCGACGATGGCGCCGGGGCAGGAGGACCAGCGCATGACGCAGGGAGCTGATGACCAGGGCTGGGTCGACCAGGACAGCGCGACCGTCGCGGTCGACGTCTACTGGCGGCCGGGCTGCCCCTTCTGCTCGGTGCTGTTCCGCTCGCTGCGCCGGGCCGGGCTCCCCATGCGGGAGGTCAACATCTGGGAGGACCCCGACGCCGCGGCGTTCGTCCGTGCCCACGCCCGGGGCAACGAGACCGTGCCGACGGTGGACGTTGCCGGCACGGTCCTCGTGAACCCCCCGGCGAAGGCCGTCCTCGCCTACGCCGCCGACGCCGGCATCGCGCTCGGGGAGCCCGAGGGCTGACTCCGGGCGACGCCCGCGGCCCGTCGCCGGCCGACGCCCGCGGCACGCTCCGGAGGCCGGGGATAGGGTCCGCCAATGGTCGCGCTCGAGGTGCTGGTCGACGGGCTGATGTTCCCCGAGGGGCCTCGATGGCGGGACGGGCGCCTGTGGTTCAGCGACTTCTACTCGCACCGGGTCCTCGCCGTCGGCCTCGACGGCGTCCTCGAGGACATGGCCAAGGTCCCCTCCCAGCCCTCGGGCCTCGGCTGGCTGCCCGACGGCCGCCTGCTCGTGGTGTCCATGCTCGACCGCCGCGTCCTTCGCCGGGAGCCCGACGGCTCACTCGTCCTGCACGCCGACCTGTCCGCCCACGCCACCGGCCCCTGCAACGACATGGTCGTCGACGGCGCAGGCCGGGCCTGGGTGGGCAACTTCGGCTTCGACCGCCACGCCGGGGAGGAGCCCGCCACCACCGTGCTCGTCCGGGTCGACCCCGACGGCGCCGTCACCCCCGCCGCCGACGACGTGTTCTTCCCCAACGGCTCGGTCGTCTCCCCCGACGGGGCCACCCTGGTCGTGGGCGAGACCTGGCGCCAGCGCCTGACAGCCTGGGACATCCGCCCCGACGGCTCGCTGGCCAACCGCCGCACCTGGGCCGACATCGCGCCGCACTGGCCCGACGGCATCTGCCTCGACGCCGAGGGCGCCATCTGGGTGGCCGACCCGCGGGGCAACGTCGTCGTGCGCGTCCACGAGGGCGGCGAGATCAGCGCCCGGGCCCCCACCGGGGACCTGGGCGCCTTCGCCTGCATGCTCGGCGGCGCCGAGCGGCGCACGCTCTTCGTCTGCACCTGCTCGGGGTCCGGCCCCCACGCCGCGGCGCGCACCGACGGGCGCATCGAGCTCACCGAGGTCGACGTGCCTGGGGCCGGCTGGCCGTGAGCAACGACGAGGGGCTCGAGGGCAAGGTCGCCATCGTCACCGGCGGGGGCGCCGCCGGCGAGGGGATCGGCAACGGTCGGGCCGCGGCGCTGCTGCTGGCCCGGGCGGGGTGTCGGGTGCTGGTGGTGGACCGGCGGCTCGAACTGGCCGAGGCCACCGCGGCCATGGCCACAGCCGGCGGCGGGGACGCGGCCGCCTTCGCCGCCGACGTGACCGTCGAGGAGCAGTGCGCAGCCATGGTCGCCGCCGCCGTCGAGCGCTGGGGACGCCTCGACGTGCTCGACAACAACGTGGGCATCGGCAGCCGGGGCTCGGTCGTGGACGAGGACCTCGCCCGCTGGGAGCGGGTCATGCAGGTGAACGTGACCTCGATGGTGCTCTCCTC
>WHTX01000135.1 GCA_009377505.1 Acidimicrobiia bacterium | reverse complement strand
CCGATGCCTGCTGCGAGGACGGCCCGCCAGGCGGGCCGCGAAGGATCTTGCACCGCCACGGTGCACGAACCTGCGCGCTTGTCACGACCTTGCGCCTCGGCCCGTGGCCGCCAGCGTCGTCGGCCCGGGAGCGACCAGCCCGTCGGCTCAGGCGCCGCTCATGACGGCGCGCACCTCGGCCACCCGGCGGGCGACCTCGGCCTCGTCCCCGGCCTCGAGGTTGAGGCGCAGGAGGGGCTCGGTGTTGGACGGCCGCAGGTTGAACCACCAGTCGCCGAAGTCCACGGTGAGCCCGTCGAGGCGGTCCTGGGAGGCATCGGCGAAGGTGGCCGCGACCTTCTCGATGACCCCCTGCTGGTCGGCCACCTCGGTGTTGAGCTCGCCCGAGGTGGCGTAGCGCTCGAAGGGCTTGCGCAGTTCGGACAGGGGCACTCCGGCTCGGCAGAGCTGCTCGAGCACGACCATCGTGGCGATGAGGCCCGAGTCGGCCCGCCAGTTGTCCTCGAAATAGTAGTGGCCCGAGTGCTCGCCGCCGAAGACGGCGCCGGTCTCGGCCATGACCGCCTTGATGAAGCTGTGCCCCACGCGTGTGCGCACAGGCGTGCCGCCCCGCTCGGCCACCACCTCGGGCACGGCCTTCGAGCAGATGAGGTTGTGGATGATGGTGGCGCCCGGGTGCTTGTCGAGGACGCCGGCGGCGACGATGGCCGTGGTCAGCGAGCCGGACAGCGGCTCGGCCCGCTCGTCGACGAGGAACACCCGGTCGGCGTCGCCGTCGAAGGCCAGGCCCAGGTCGGCGCCCGTCTCCAGCACGCGTTCGCGCAGCCACCGCAGGTTCTCGGGCTCGATGGGGTTGGCGGGATGGTTGGGGAACGTGCCGTCGAGCTCGCCGAAGAGCACCTCGATCTCGAAGGGCAGGGCGGCGAAGACGGCGGGCACGACGAGCCCGCCCATGCCGTTCGCCGTGTCCGCCACGATTCGCAGGGGGCGCAGCACCGCCGGGTCGGCGAAGCTGCGCACGTGCTCGGCGAAGGCGCCGAGCAGGTCGGCCGAGCCCAGCGTGCCCGGGGTCGGCGCCGCCGGCAGCTCGGCCCCGGCGAGCTCCCTTATGCGCCCGAGGCCGGT
The DNA here is from genome assembly GCA_009377505.1 of Acidimicrobiia bacterium. Classification (GTDB taxonomy): domain Bacteria; phylum Actinomycetota; class Acidimicrobiia; order Acidimicrobiales; family CAIXPF01; genus WHTX01. Next base: position 12,008 of record WHTX01000135.1, on the reverse strand, counting down.
GTCCTCGCCGACTGGCCTCGCCCCGGCCAGGCACATCTTGATGCCGTTGTACTGGGCGGGGTTGTGGCTGGCGGTGAAAGTGGCCCCGGGGGCACCGAGATGGCCGGCGGCGAAGTAGGTGAGGTCCGTGGAGACGAGGCCGAGGTCGACGACGTCGAGGCCCTGGCCGAGGACACCGTCCGTGAAGGCGGCGACGAGCTCGACCCCGGATGGCCGCATGTCGCGCCCGACGACCACCCGGCTCGTGGCGCTCTCCTGCTCGAGGAGGAAGCGGGCGAAGGCGGCGCCGATCGAGCGGGCCGTCGGCCCGTCGAGCTGCTCCGGGTAGAGGCCCCGCACGTCGTAGGCCTTGAAGATGGTGTCGAGCTGCGCCATGGCGCCGTCGGCCTCCCGGCTCGTCGTGGCTGGCCCGCCGGGGTCCCGGGGACGCGGACAGGCTACCGGCGGGCCTGGCGCGGTGGTGAGGTGCTCGACCGGCCCCTCCCCGGTCCAGCGGGCCCCCCGGGGCGCGGGAGAGGCTGGTCCTCGCCGTGCCCCTCGGGGCGGGCCCTGGCCTCGTCCTGCGCCTGGGGAATGGGCGACGTGCCCTTGCCCTGCTGCTCGTGCCCATCGGCGGGCACGACTTCGGGGGTGGGGAGCTCGGCGTAGGCGCCCTGCTTGGCCCAACGGCGGATGCGGAACAGGTCCCGCACGAGGCGTAGGGCGTCGCGCACCACCTTCACCGTGGACCGCTCGGAGTTCTCGACGCGCACCGGCACCTCGACGAGCGAGAGCTCGTAGCGCTCGGCGAGGTGGAACAGCTCGATGTCGAAGGCGAACCCGTCGACCCGGGTCTGGCCGAAGAGCACACGGCCGATGTCGCTGCGGAACGCCTTGAGTCCGCACTGGGTGTCCCGGTACTGGCCGAGCAACAGGGCCATCGTGAACAGGTTGATCAGCCGGCTGCCCACCTCGCGGAGCCGGGTGGCCTGGACGAGGGTGGTGGCGCCGCGGTGGTGGCGGCTGCCCACGACGACGTCCCAGCCCTCCTCGACCCGGGCGAGGAGGGCGAGCAGTTGGTCCGGCGCGTAGGCGAGGTCGGCGTCGGTGAAGGCGACCGTGCGGCCCCTGGCCACCAGCACCCCGGCCCGCACGGCGGCGCCCTTGCCCCGGTTCTCGGGCTGGACGACCACCTGGTCGGCACCGCCGCGGCGGGCCGCGCCGGCGGTGTCGTCTGGGGAGCCGTCGTCGACGACAACGATCTCGATGCCACCGTCCGCAGCCACGTCGTGCAGGGCGCGGCGCACCTGCTCCAGCGTCCGGTCGATCTCGCGCTCCTCGCGATAGGCAGGGATGACCACGCTGAGGCGCAGTTCGCCGGGGGGCTGGGGCCGGTCCACCCTGAGCCCCTGGCTCGACCGGATGCCCTGGAAGAGCAGCCAGCGGTAGGCCACCACCCGCACCACGGCGGCGGCGAGCACGGCGAGCACCTTGGCGAGGAGCAGGGGCACGCCGACGGAGAGCCCGAGGCCGAGGACCATCAGGTCGACCCCGGCGGCCAGCGTGGCGACCCCGAGGAAGGCCGAGGGCTGTTCGACCCAGCGGACGAAGGGGTCGTTCTGGAAGGTGACCAGGCGGTGCAGCGTGTAGGAGAGCACCGCGGCCAGGGCGACGGCGCAGAGGTTGGCGACGAGCAGGTTGACGCCGGCGCGGCCCAGCACCCAGAGCAGGCCGACGTCGAGGACGGTCGCCGCCACCCCAACCAGGGCGAAGCGGCCGAGCCAGCCCCGCAGCCGGTTCACTGCGTCGGCGGCGGTGAGCCCGGGCCCCGGGCCGGGCGTTCGCGATCGGGCTCGTCGCGGTCGGTCCAGGCGACGCTGCCGGCGTCGTCCTCCGGCGTCGGCGAGAACAGGTCGAGCCACGACTGGGGCGTGGCCCCCTCAGCCGGGGGCTCGCCCCCGGCCGGCGAGCTCGCCTCGGCTTCACCGTCGTCACCGGCCGAGCCGCGCGTCGGGCCACGCTCCTCGACGGCGGGCCGGGGCCCGTCTAGCGGGGAGCCTTCGTCGGCGCCGCGCGGGGGGGCTGGCCCCCCGGGAGCGTCGGTGGCGCTCGTCGCCGGCGCGGCCCACGTCTCGGGGCTGGCGGGCGGGACGGCCCATTCGTCGGCGGCCTCGGGCCCAGGGGCGGCGGCCTCAGGCCCAGGGGCGGCCTCGGGCGGGGGCTGGTCCGTCGTGGAGGGCTCCGGCGTGAAGGTAGGCGGGGGCCCGGCCGGGGTCAGCAGGAGGGGCACGGCCTCGTCGTCGGGGCGGCCACCCCGGGCGGGCGGCCCCTCGTCGGCATCGGGCACGTCGGCGACACCGGGCCCCTCCACCACATCCGGGCCGTCCGCGCCATCGGGGCCGTCCCCGCCATCGGGGCCGTCCGCGCCATCGGGCACGGCGGGCGAGGGCCCGGCGGGCGAGGGCCCGGCAGGGGCGTCGGTGAGCAGGGCCCCGGCCACGGCACCCGCAGCCGGGGCGCCATCGCCATCGGCCGTGGGCCCGCCCGTCACCGTGGGATCGGGCTGCGATTCAGGCGGTTCAGGCCCGGCCCCCGAAGGCCCGCCTCCGGCGGGGCCTCGGCCGTTCGTGCCGAGCTCGCCGTAGCCCTCGCTCGGCAAGGGGGCCAACCAGGACAGGTCCTCCTCGTCACCGCCGGCATCGGCGGCCTTGGCGCGGCGGAACCGGTTCATGGCCAGGGGCGGGCGCCACACGAGCAAGGCCAGCCCGGCCATGCCCAGGAAGGTCAGCGCCCAGGCCAGCACGTCCACCGGGGTCTGGCCGTAGGACAGGGTGACGTCCTGGGAGGTCGGCACCACGACCATCAGGTTCGGCATCACCCGGTAGGGGCCATCAGCGCCGTCTGCCTTCCAGTTGGGGAAGTAGGAGGCTTTGACGAGTACCGGCTGGCCGACCTGGTCGACGGAGAAGGAGATCGAGTCGTTGTCGGTGCGGATGTCGCTCACGGCGACGTTGGCCACCGCCGTGGTGGGCGGCTGCTGCTGTGTAGAGCTCACCCGCTGCCATTCGTCAGGGCCCCCGGCGGCGCGCAGCACCTCCCAGCTGTCGGGGTCGTTGTAGAGGGCGGCCGCGACCGGCAACCAGTCCTTCTGGTACTGGTGGATGTCGTCGAGGACGACGGGCTGGTTGTCGAGGCCGGCCACGAGTTCGGAGTCGGCCACCTCGTAGACGACCCAGGGCCCCGACTCGCTGATGCGCGTGAGCTCTGGCTTGGCGTTCGCCGCGGCCTTGGCCGTCTCGGAGTAGGCGAGGTAGTAGCGCACGCCCATCTCCTGGAGCTGGCGCACGCCCGTGTCGATGTCGAAGTTCTGGTAGGGGATCTCACGCTGGGGGCGGGAAGGCTGAGCCGACAGCACCGACTGGGTCAGGAAGTGGTACGGCGTGGTGGCCGAGGACTCGAAGAAGAGGCCCTCCATCGATCCGATGCAGCCGTCCGTCCAGTGCGGCAGCAGCATGAGCGCCATCGGCGTGCCGTAGGAGTTCAACTTCTCATTGTCGTACTCCCAGAACGTGCGGCCACAGCCGTGCTGGGGGTCGGTCCCGATGGCGTCCATCATCGACACGACGCCGTAGTACTCCCCGTAGGCGTCCTTTTCCTCGTAGCCCTCGTAGTTCCAGCGCGCCCAGCTCTTGACGAAGCTGGCCTTGGACTCCATGCCGAGCCAGCTCCAGTCGCCATCGGCCTGGCGGCTCGCGCCCGGCAGCACGCCGAGTGGGAGGGCCACGGCCACGACCACGCCCAGCGCCACCACGGAGGCGGCCACCGTGCGCGCCGCCACCGTGCGCAGCGCCTGGGCCAGGAGCGCCACCCCCACCCCGGCGAGGAGGTAGAGGCACAGGTAGAAGAAGGGCAGCAGGCGGGCGTTCCAGAGCCGCGCCTGGGGCACGAGGGCGAACATCACCGCCATGCCGATCGCCGCCAGGGTGAGAACGATGCCGAGGCGCTCGCGGTAGGCGAAGGAGAGGACGGCGCCGACGACGGCGGCGATCACCACGATCAGCCACAGGGAGGACATCGTCGAGAGCAGGTCGAACCCCGACAGGTCCTGGCCGTCGGCGCCCATGTGGAAGAGGTTCTCCAACATGCTGGAGGTGTCGGTGGGGCGGCGCTCCCAACCCATGTCGTTGAGGTAGGGGCGCCGCCACAGGAAGGGGACCACCCAGAAGCACGTGAGCGCCCCGCCCACCGCTGACATCGTCGCCAGCCACCACAGCGGCGTGCGCACGCCGGACCACGCACCGCGCAGGACGTGGCCGACGCTCCGTCGGCCGACCTCGGGGGGGCGTACCGCCCGCACCCCGGCCAAGGCGGTGCCCGCCAGGTGGGTGACGGCCACGGCCAGCGTGACGGGCACGGCGAAGAAGATGCCGGGCAGGGGGTGGCACAGCACGGCCATGCCGAACAGGGCGGCGGCGAGCGCCCGGTAGCGGCCCGTCTCGAGGCCCCGGGACAGGGCCCCGAAGTAGAGCAGGCACAGGGAGAGGCTGATGGAGAAGGCGAACTCACCGGCCAGGGTCGAAGCGATGTTGCCGCCGAGGATGGTGAAGGACGTGTCGAAGAGGAAGGGAAGGGTGGCGATGGCGAGCACGGCCGGGCCGGGGAAGGGGAGCCGGAACAGTCGGCCCATGACGGCGGCGCAGATGGGCATGGCGACGACCCCCGCCACGCTGACCAGCTTGAAGGCCGCCCCATAGGACAGGGCCAGGTTGGCGATGACGATCGCCAGCGCGGGCAGCACCATGTAGAACTGGTACGCGGGGAAGCCGGCGTACCAGTCGGGGCTCCACCCCGTCAGCCGGAAGTTGGGCAGCAGGTGGTCCCGCAGGTAGGCCGGGCCCCAGACGTGGGCGCCCATGTCGCCGCCGGCGGGGGTGCTGTCGTTGATGAGCAGCCCGGGGTGGAGCTGGGCGAGCGTGAACGCGGCCATGGCGAACGCGGCGAGGACCGTGAACCCGATGGCGAGCCCGCGCTCGAAACGACGCGACCGGCGCCGGCGCGGCGGGTCGGCGTCTGGCGGGGCGACCGGCTCGGCCCCGTCCGGCGGGGCGTCGGACGGCGTGCTGAGGGTGGCGACGTCGTGATCGTTCATGGTGGCGGGCCGGCGAGGCCGTGGGCGGTCAACCGCACGACGGTGCCAGAGGCCACGCTAACCGCTCCGGGCGCCGATGCGGGGCCATGGCGTGAGGGCAGCGAGCGCCGGCCCCGCTCCGGGCGCCGATGCGGGGCCATGGCGTGAGGGCAGCGAGCGCCGGCACGGTGGCTGCACGCGCACGGCCCGCTCGTCCCGGGCGCAAGACCTTCCCGCTCGATCCGCTCAGCTCACCCGGCGAAGCGCGGCAGGAGAGAGCTCGTCGAGCAGGTCGTGCAGCTCCACGAGCGCGCCGTCGCGCCGCCACCAGCGGTGGTCGCAGCCGGAGCACGAGGTGAGGGTGATGTCGCAACCACTCGCACCCCGCAGCGCGATGGTCACGATGTCCGCCTCGCAGCCTGCCGGGCAGCCCTTGTCTCGCACGGTTCCCTCCTCGGTCCAGCCGTCGGTCCCAGGATGGGGCCTCGAGAAGCTCCCCCGGCGCCGAACGGTGTCGGTCTGCGTCGAAGAGGGAGTAATTGCTCACTCTATGTGGCAATCCCTGGTCGGTGCCCCGCCGTCACAGCAGCAGGGCGAGGGTGGTGAGGTTGAAGGCCACGTGCGCGCACACGGCGGGGCCGAGGCGCCCGGTCCGCTGGGCCAGCCAGCCGAAGGCCAGCCCGGCGAGGAGCAGGCCGGCGAACTGCACGGCCTGGATGTGCACGGCGGCGAAGATCACGGCCGACAGCACGAGCGAGACCACCGGCGAAAGGCGGCGCTCGAGGGAACGGAGCAACAGGCCCCGGTAGAAGGCCTCCTCGGCCACGGGGCCGACGATGCCGAGCAGCAGCACCAGGGCGAGGATGCCGGCGCCGTCCCCCTTGGCCGCGAGCTGGCGGGCGGGCAGGTCGACGTCGAGCCCGTCACTGGCGAGGCCCCACAGCCAGTACCCGAGCACCACCAGCGCCTGGGCGCCGACGCCTGTCGCCAGGCCGACGGGCACGTCGATCGGGCGGAACCTCAGGCCGAAGTCCTCCACCACGCCGCGGCCGCGCACCTGCCCGGCGAACACGACGGCGCCGACGAGCACGCCCCACAGCGGCAGCTGGGCCACGACGAGGGCCATCAGCGGCGCCCCGGCGCTGCGCGCCAGGCGCTCCCCCTCGGCGAGGCCGGCCAGCCCGGCACCGAGGGCCGTGCCCACGGGGAGCAGCGCGTCCCAGCCGACCTGGGTGACGAGAATGGCCGCCATCTGGGCGATGAGGAAGCCGGCGACGACGTCGAGCAACCCCCACCGGGCCCTTGCCTCGATGGGGACGGGGCTCGGCACCGGCGGCACGCTACCCCCGAGCAGCTCCGCCCAGCCGCGCCGACGCCCGCAGAAGGGGCCGGGGGGGCGCTGCACACGCGGGCGCGCCCACCTAGCATTGCGCCATGGATCCGAAGCCGAATCCCCCTCCCGGCCAACAGCGTGGTCCGAACGGTCGCGAGCAGGGTTTCCCGAAGTGGGCGCTTTGGGTGATGCTCGGCTTGGTCGTCGCCGTCCTCGCCGTCTCCAGCTTCGCCAGCCAGCCCGAAGGCGACAAGGTCAACTACTCCGACTTCATCGCCCAGGTGCAGGAGGGCCGGGTCGAGTCGATCACCTTCGACAACACCAACGGCCGCATCAGCGGCCACTACACCGACGGCACCGAGTTCCGCACGACCAGCCTCGGCCTCGAGTTGCCCGAAGAGGACTACGCCATCCTCAAGGAGCACAACGTCTCGGTCGAGCCCCGGACCCCCGAGAGCAGCTTCCTCGCCTCGATGCTGCCCATCCTCCTGCCGTTCGCGCTGATCATCCTGTTCCTGTGGTGGATGCAGCGCCGGGCCGCCGGCCAGATGGGCAACGTCATGTCCATCGGGCGGTCCAAGGCGAAGACGTACACGACTGAGCGCCCGTCCACGACCTTCGAGGACGTGGCCGGCTACGAGGGCGTCAAGCAGGAGATCCGTGAGGTCGTCGACTTCCTGCGCTCGCCCCAGCGCTACGCGGCCATCGGCGCCCGCATCCCCAAGGGCGTGCTGCTCGTCGGCCCCCCCGGCACCGGCAAGACGCTGATCGCCCGGGCCGTCGCCGGCGAGGCCGGAGTGCCGTTCCTCTCGGTGACCGGCTCGGACTTCATGGAGATGTTCGTCGGCGTGGGCGCCTCCCGGGTGCGGGACCTGTTCCAGTCCGCCCGCAAGATGGGCCGGGCCATCATCTTCATCGACGAGATCGACTCGATCGGCCGCAAGCGCGGTGCCGGGCTCGGCGGCGGGCACGACGAGCGTGAGCAGACGCTCAACCAGATGCTCGCCGAGATGGACGGCTTCGAGGCCACCGAAGGCGTCGTCATCATCGCCGCCACCAACCGGCCCGACGTGCTCGACGGCGCCCTCCTCCGCCCCGGCCGCTTCGACCGCCAGGTGATCGTGCCCCTGCCCGAGTTCACCGAGCGCCTCGCCATCCTCAAGACGCACTGCCGGCACAAGCGCATCGGCCCTGACGTGAACATGGACATCGTCGCCCGAGGCACGCCAGGGATGGCCGGTGCCGACCTCGCCAACCTGGTGAACGAGGCCGCGCTCTTCGCCGTTCGCCAGGGCGACGACATGATCCGCATGATCCACTTCGAGGAGGCGCGCGACCGGGTGATGATCGGCCAGCGCCGGGAGTCCGTCGTCATGACGGACTCCGAGAAGGAGATGACGGCCTACCACGAAGGTGGCCATGCCCTCGTCGCCGCGCTGCTGCCCAACTGCGACCCCGTGCACAAGGTGACGATCCTGCCCACGGGCATGGCCCTCGGCGTGACCATGACGCTGCCGGGCGAGGAGAAGCACTCCTGGAGCCAGGGCTACATCGAGGACCGACTCGCCATGATCATGGGCGGGCGCATGTCCGAGGAGCTGGTCTACGGCGAGGTCACCAACGGCGCCGCCGACGACCTGCGCAAGGCCACCGAGATCGCCCGCAAGATGGTGCGCGAGTGGGGCATGAGCGACCGCATCGGCCCCATGGCCTGGGGCTCGCACGGCCCGGTGTTCCTCGGCGAGGACATGGTCCAGAGCCGGGAGTACTCCGACGACACGGCGCGCATCATCGACGAGGAGATCGAGAAGGTCCTCCGCAATGCCGAGAACCGGACCCGCCAGCTGCTCCACGACAACCGCAAGGCGCTCGACGGAATCGCCAAGTCGTTGCTCGACAAGGAGACGATCGACGGGCCCGAGGTGTACCGCTGCATCCAGGCCGCCCGCACGAACGGCCAGCTCCCGGCGTCCCACGTGCCCGCGCCCTCCACCGGCAGCTGACCCGGCCGGGTACTGCCCGCCGCCGCCGAATCCTCAGGTCGCGCCCGGCACGCCGTCGAGGGAGGCCGTGCCGCCCGGGGCGCAGCCGGGCGGCAAGCTGCCCGGCTGGCGCAGCTCGGCCACGGTGCCCCACAGGTCGGTCGCGGTGAACGGCCCGACGAAGTTGGCCCGCACCCCGCCCGACGCGTCGGCCACCACGACGAGGGGCACGGCGTCGATGCGGTAGCGCTCGTGCAGCCGGCGTCGTGCCTTAGCCTCGACCTCTTCCACGGCCACCTCGTCGCTGGCCAGCTGGCTGACCCGGGCCCAGGCCGAGGCGCAGCTGTCACACGTCGCCGAGGTGAACGCCACCACCAGCCAGGGCGCATCCGGGCGGCCGAAGTCCTCCCGCTGGAGCGTGGTGGGTACCTGCCAGTTGGCCGGCGGCTCGAGGGGCGCGCGCCGACGCCGCCGGAGGAGCTCGGCGACAGCGAGGGCCACCAGGCCGGACACGACGGCGAGGAGCATCACGGTCACGAGAGACCAGTCTGCCGCTCCTCGCTGTCCCAGACTCAGTCGCGCCGCCGTCCCCGCACGTGCTGGCCGCGCGGGCAGGCCCGCGGCGGTCCGGGACGTCCTGCTCATGGCGGTGCCGCAGGGTGCGGCGGAGGCTTCTCCCGTCGGTCGATGCGGGGCTGCGAGCCGGTGACGACATCGATAGGGGGATGCGTCGCACGTGTGCGGCGACGACCCGGCGACGGCGAAGCGGGCGACGCCAGATCGAGTCCGCCTCCTGCCGGCCGGGTCGGCTTCGCTCGCCGCCCCGCTCGGCCGACCCCCAAGTCTCCGGCCTGGACGGCCCGCCGCCTCGCACGAGACACGAACCTCGCGGTGTCCAGGGACCTAGGCTCCCCCTTTCGACGGCACCCTGGCCCCGTCGAACTCGACCAACGAGCATGACCGGCTAGCCGGTCGGGGACGTCGTCGTCTCGGTGGGAGCGACCGTCGACTCGGTGGGGGCGGCTGTCGGCGCGGTCGGCGCACCGCCGCCGACCGGCCCACCAGCGAAGGAGGTGACGGGCTCGGCGACCGAAGCCTCTTCGCGCCAGGCCACCGCCGGCTCGGTGGCGAAGGACGCAGGCTCCGGGAAGACCCAGAGCTGGCCGGCGACGACGGGGCCGTCGGCCTCGACGAGGGACGCACCGCTGACCTGCACCTCGGCCCGCTGACCGGCGCCGAGCACGGTCGGCTCCCCCACCGGGGCCCCGTCGAGGCCGGTCACCCGCACCTCGACGTCTCCGCTGCCGCCCGGGTTCAGCACGGACACCACGCTGAGCGCGCCGGCCCCCGCCCGGGGGACGGGCCCGGTGACCCAGCTCGTGGCGAGCAGCGGCGACCCGAGCGACGCGTCGATGCCTGCCGGATAGGTCGAGGCCGAGGCCGGGGCGAGGTCGGGGGCCACGACGGCGCTGAAGGGCCCACTGGCCAGCAGCCGCTCGACCACTATGGGCACGTCGGAGCTGGCCTGCACCGAAGTGGCGTGGACGAGGGGCTGGGCGATGCGGGGCTCACGGTTCAGCACCAGCTCCGAGGCCGCTCCCGGGGCGAGGCGGATCTGGAACGGCTCCGGCTGGGTCGCCGGGTCGTTGCTGCCGGTGAGGACGGTCAGCTCCACGTCGGCGGCGCGGTCCGAGGGGTTGTAGACGTAGAAGGCCTCGACGGCCGACGGGTCGACGCGCCCCTCGGGGAAGTACCAGGCGTCGGCAGCGCCGGGCGCGCCCCCGCCCACCTCGACCGCCGTGGCCTCACCGGCCGTCACGGTCTGCACCCGGTCCACGACCAGGCGGCCGGACCGCGCCACCACCTGGGCCGACACCCGCTGGCGCCGGGTCACTACCTCCTCCACGTTCAGCACGACGAGCTGGCGTGACCGCACGAGCATGGCCTGGTAGGCCTCCGGCCGGCGGAAGCCGTCCTCGGTGTCGAAGGTGACGTCGACGACGGCATCGCCGGGGAAGGGGTTGAAGAGGGCCAGGCGCAGCGTCGAGCCCAGCGTCGTCTGGCCCCAGGGCAGGTACCAGGTAGCCGAGGCCCGGGTGGCGCAGCGGGCGATGTCGGTGGAGCCCGGCCCGGTGACCTCGTGGTGGACGACGACGGGGCCCTCCTGCACCTCGACCTGGGCGGCGGCGTACTCGGCGGCGACGAGGTCGCCGATGCGCACGGAGGTCGAGGAGGCGGCTGGGACCTCTATCGGCACAGGGGCCAGTGGCTCGGCCCGCACGGGGAACACCTGGATGGTGCCCGCGACCGTCGAGCCAGCCGTGTTCGTCACCGTGACGACGTGATCGGCAGCCCCGCCAGCAGCAGCCGTCCCCCCGGCGCAGAACCAGGTGGAGGAGCTGCCCTCCTCCGACGCGACCGGGGCCAGGTCGGCGGGTACGAGCTCTGTGGCCAGGTCGGCGGCCACGTCCGTACCGTCGTCGTCGCGCACCCAGGCGGCCGCGGCGAGCAGGAGGCCGACGAGCACGAGCACCGGGCCTCGCTGCACCCGGCGCGGGGGACTGCCAACCGGGTCGGTCACTCCCCGGGCTCCCGCTGGGGCCGGGGCGCACCCATCCTCGTCGGCGAGGCGCCGTCGTCGGCGCTGTCCGTCGCGAGCTCGTCGAGCCAACTCGGCTCGTCCACGGCCCAGCCCGACGTCTCCCCGCCGGCTCCTGTGCCGGGTCGTCGTCCCGCTCCCGACGGCGACCCGGCGTCGGCGCCGAGCCCAGGGGCGCCCTCGGCGGCCTCACCGGGGGGGAGGGTGAGGGGGCCGGTCACCACCACCGCACCAGTGGGGACGTCGAGCACCGCTCGGCGGCGGCGACGGCTCGGGAGGATCGCCTCGGGCCGGCGTACCGCGAGGAAGAGCGCGACCAGCCAACAGAGCACCTGGAGGGCGGCGAAGCCAAGCCGGGCGCTCGTGGGCCGATAGCCGAGCGAAGCCTCGCCGCTCGCCTCCACCTCGAAGGTGTTGGCCCAGTCCGCCCCCCCGGCCCCGCCCACGTCCACGGCGTCGGCCCGGGGCTGGGACGCCCCTTCGACCTCGAGCCGCCACTGGGGCGACGTGGCCTGGGCCAGGCGCAGCACCGTGCCCGCCGACGTCTCCCCCGCATAGCTCAGCGGGCCCGAGGGGCGCAGGGCCGGCGCCGGGGGCGGGGCGTCCGCCCCGACGTTGGCGAAGGCGGCGACGTCCACGACGGTCGGTGCCCACGAGGCGTTGCGGTACACGGTCATCACCGGGTTGACGTCGACCTCCACCAGGTCGAGCTGGTCGCCGAGCAGGTCGGCCAGGGCGGGGTCGGGCTCGGCCGTCGGGCCCCCGAAGGGCGCGGGGGCGAGCTGGGACGGCACGACCACGTAGCGGACGCCCATGGGGGCGAGCAGGCGGCCCAACCGGTTGGTGTCGCCGCCCCCGGCGGCGGCGAGCGCCTCGGGCAGCAGCTTCGTGGTGCCGGTCTGAGGCCCCGTCCAGACGTGGCGGGCGGTGGGGGTGGCCTCGGTGGTGGCGTAGGCGCCGCGGGCCACGGCGTCGGGCAGGCGCCAT
>WHTX01000134.1 GCA_009377505.1 Acidimicrobiia bacterium | reverse complement strand
CGCCACGGCCCGCCACTCGGCGCCTACCGCTCGGCGGCGGCCGTCATCGCCCGCAAGGCCGCGGCCACCGATGCCCCGGACGAGGCCACGCCAGCCGTGGCGGCCAGCCCCGCCACGACGGCGCCGCCCACTACGGTGCCCCCACCGTCGACCACCACGGCACCAGCGCCGCCGCCGACCACGTCCCCGCCTCCCGCCCCGGCACCGCCAGCACCCGAGCCAGCGCTGGCCCCCGCCCCCGAGGCCGCGCCGGTGCCGGTGCCGGAGACGCCGGCGGCCACGCAGGCCGTCTCGGCGCCCGTGCCCGTCGCCGCCCTCGCCGCCCCGGCTCCCGCCCCCGTTGCGGCCGTCGTCACCCCGGTGGGGACGGACGCCGCCGCCGAAGCGCGCTTCCTCGAGCTGGTCAACGGCCTGCGGGCCTCGCTCGGCCTCGCCCCCCTCGGCGGTGACGGCCGGCTCCAGGGCGCCGCCCGGGGCTGGGCGCGCCACCTCGCCGACCAGGGCGCGCTCTCCCACCAGGACCTGAACCAATACCTCGACGCCTGGTACACGGCGGGCGAGAACGTGGCCTTCGGGCCTTCGGCCGACGCCATCTTCAACGCCCTCGTGTCGAGCCCCCGGCACTACGCCAACATGGCGAGGGGTGACTTCACGGTCGTGGGCATCGGGGTGGTGGTCGGCCCCGACGGCCGCCTCTGGACCTCCCACGTCTTCGGCGGCTGACCCTCGGCTGAGCCGCCGAGCAGGGCTGGGCTGCCCCGGCTGACATGCGGAGCGCCAGACGTGTGGTTCCCGGGGGTCGGGGGGTCACGCGACCACCGGCCGAGGGGGCGTCTGGGCGATCGGCGGCGAGGTTCCTTCGCGGCCCGTGGCAGCGGGGAACCATCCTCGAGCTGGTCGCGACCGGCCGCCTCGCACAGGGCCCGGGGCCTCCGCTGTCCTTGGGCGTTGCTCCGGTGACGAAATGGCGGGCGGGCGTGCTGGCCGGTGGTGTCCCCGGGCGTGGCCGGGCTCGCCGGGGGCCGGCCCCGCCTGAGCCAACTACGGCCGCCACGTGACAAAGGCAGGGGCAGCCGAGGAGGCGGAGACCAGCGTTCTCCGCTGCCACCGGTGACGCGGGCTGGCACGGAGGGCAGCCCGGAGCGCGCCGGACCGCGGCCTGCGCTGCCACCGGCCCGGGCCGCGCCCCGCGTCCCGCCAGGCACGCAGGCCCCGCATGGGGCATTTCATCAACGGAGCAATGCCCAAGTCCGGGGCCCGAGCACCCACCCCTCCCTCTTCCCGTTCTGATCCCGGCCAGCCTCAGCTCCTATCGGGCCCCGCGCCGCACAAGCTCAAGGTCTGACAGCCGCGGCCGACATGGGAGGGGCGATGCGCGTCCTGTTCCTCCACGTCGGCGCCCCGAGACGGTCCCGCGACTTGGCGGTCGCCCTGGCCGCTGCCCGCCACCAGGTCGTGTTCGCCACGCACGGCCCCGCCGAACCGCTCCCCCGTGTGCAGCACGTGCGCTGGAGCGCGTCCCGCCCGGGGGGCGAGCACTGCCACCGCTACCTGCGCGACCTCGAGCAAGCCGTGCTCGCCGGCCAGGGGGTCGTCCGCCTCGCCCACGAGCTCGCCGCCCGGGGCTTCCGTCCCGACCTGGTCTACGGGGAGGGCGGCTCGGGGGTGACGCTCTACGTCAAGGAGACCTTCCCCGAGGCCAAGCTGGTCTGCTCCTTCGCCCGCTTCCACCGGGCTGACGCCTCGGACGCCTCGGACGCCGCCGAACCCAGCCCCCCGCCCGGCGATGGCGCCGCGGCCGACGCCGCCTGCCTCCTCCGTGCCCGCAACGGCGCCGCCCTCCTCGACCTCGCCCACTGCGACCACGGGGTCGTGTCGAGCGAATGGCATCTCGCCCGGTTCCCCCCCGACGCCCTGGCCGTGCTCTCACTGCTGCACGACGGGGTGGACGACACCTGGTTCCGGCCCGCTCCCGGCCGCCGCCCCCATGTCGGGCCTGCGGGTGGCGCCTTGACGGGTGGCCTCGCCGCCGACGAGGTCGTCACGGTGGCCTGCGCCCGCCTCGCCACCACCGGGGGCGTCGAAGCCATCGCCGCCGCCCTGGCCAACCTGCAGCGGCGGCGCCCGATGTGCCAGCTCGTCGTCGTCGGCGGAGATGTGGGCCGCAACTCGACCGCGCCTGCCGTCGGCGCGTGGGCGGCGGCGGGCGTGGACGTCACCAGGTTGCGGGTGGTCGGCCCGCTCGAGGCAGCGGCGCGGCGCGACCTGCTCCAGGCCAGCGCGGCATACGTGCACCTCGGGCCCGTCGAGGACAACATGGGGTTGCTCGAGGCCATGAGCAGCGGCTGCCTGGTCGTGGCCCCCGACCTCGGGCCCGCTCGCGAGCTCGTGGCGCACGGCGAGGACGGCCTGCTGTTCCCCGTCGGCGCGCAGGCGGGCGGGCAGGCGGGCGGACCGGCGACGCTCGGCGCCACCGTGGCCGACGCTCTGGCCGACGGCGAGAAGCGGGCCCTGCTCGGCAAGGCGGCACGCGAGACCGTGCTCGACCGCTTCCGCCGGGCCGACCTGGCCGCCCGCCAGCTCCGCCTCGTCGACGGGGTCGCCCGGGGCGTGCCGTCCGCCTCCGTCGAGGGCAGCGTGGCCCACCGGCTCGGCACGGCCCCTACCTCCGACGCGGTGCCGCTCCCCCACGGCGAGGGGTGAGCCGTGCGCACGCTGTTCCTCCACCAGAACTTCCCCGCCCAGTTCCGCCACCTCGCCGCCCACCTGGCCCGGCGCCCGGGAGCCGAGGTCGTCTTCGGCACGGCCAAGGCCGACGGCAGCTACGCCATCGAGGGCGTCCGCCGGGCCCACTTCGAGCCGGCAAGGCAACCGCGCCCCCTCGGTCACCCGTACCTGCGCAGCACCGAGCGAGCGGTGCTCACAGGGCAGGCAGTGGCCCGGATGTGCGCGGCGCTGCGGGCCCGCGGCTTCACCCCCGACGTGGTGGTGGCCCACTCGGGCTGGGGCCCGGCGCTGTACGTGAAGGAGGTCTTCCCCCAGGCGAAGCTCCTCCTCCACCTCGAGTGGTACTTCCGGTCGCGGGGCGCCGACATCGGCTTCCTGCCCGCCGACCTCGAGCCCAGCGACGACGACCGCCGGCTGCGGGCGGTGACCGGGAACGTCCCCTTCCTCTACGACCTGGCCGAGGCGGACTGGGCCTGGACGCCGACGGCGTTCCAACGGGCGCAGCTGCCCGAGTTGCACCGCCGCCGTGTCACCGTCCTGCACGAGGGCATCGACACCAGCTACTTCACGCCGGGGCCCGACGGCGAGAGCCTCGGCCGCCCCGGTCTCGACCTGCCGGGCCTGCGGCTAGCGCCCGGCACCGAGCTCGTCACCTACGCGACGCGGGGCATGGAGCCCTACCGGGGCTTCCCCCAGTTCATGCAGGCGGCGGCGCTGTTGGCCGAGGCCCGGCCCCAGCTGCACGTGGCCATCGCCGGCGAGGACCGCGTCGTGTACGGCACCCCCCTCGGCCCCGGGGACAGCTGGCGGGCGCGCCTGCTCGCCGAGCTCGGCGAGCAGCTCGACCCGGCCCGCGTGCACTTCCTCGGCGGGCTGCCCTACATCCACTACCGGGAGCTGCTGCGAGCCTCCTCGGCCCACGTCTACCTCACCGTGCCCTTCGTCCTCTCCTGGGGGATGCTCGAGGCCATGGCGTGTGGCGTGCGGCTGGTGGCCTCGGAGACGGCCCCGGTGCAGGAGGTCGTGCGCCACGGGGAGAACGGCCTGCTGGTGGACTTCTTCGACCACGAGGCCCTCGCCGCCCGGGTGCAGGACGTGCTCGACCACCCCGGCCCCGCGGCCGACCTCGGCGCCGCCGCCCGGCGCACGATCGTCGAGCGCTACGACCTGGCCTCCCTCCTCCCCCGACAGGAGGCGCTGGTGCGCTCGGTGGCCGAAGGCCTCCTCGCCCCCGGCTGACCCAGCCGCTGCGCCCCTCGGGGATACCCTGCGGCGGTGAGCGACCACACGCCGCCCCCGCCCCCCGACGGCCCCGGGCAAGGCTCGCCACCCGCCGAGCCATCCCCGCCCCGACCCTGGGCCGAGCCGACGCCCCCACAGGCGCCGCCGTCGTCGCAGCAGCCCCAGGCGAGCTGGCCCCCGCCCGCTGGCTGGTACGCGGGGCCGTTCCCCCTGCCGGGGATGGTGGCGAAGGAGAGCTTCTGGGGGGCGCTCGGCCGCACGGCGGCGAAGAGCGTGGTGGCCGTGGGCGTCGCCGGCGCCGGGATCTTCTGCGTGGTGGTCCTGCTGGCCGGCGTGCTGGCGGCGCTGAACCCGCCCCGCGACCCGGACTCGCTCGCCACCGACTACGTGGCCGGCGCCCGGGGCAACGGCAACCACCTGCTCGCCGTGCCCGTGCGCGGCCTCATCCTCGGCGAGGAGCAGGAGCGGGGCCTCTTCGCGCCGACCGACGTCACCTACGGCTACGAGGTCCAACGCGAGCTCGAGCTCGCCGCCGAGGACAACTCGGTCAAGGGCGTCATCCTCGAGCTCGACACACCGGGGGGCACGATCTACGGCTCGCGCGCCATCGCCGACGCCGTCGCCACCTACCGGGAGCGCACCGGCCGCCCGGTGCTGGCCTGGGTGAGCGGCCTGGCCGCCTCGGGAGGCATGTACGCCATGAGCGGCGCGAGCACGATCCTCGCCGACCACGGGACCCTCGTCGGCTCGATCGGGGTGATCTTCGGCCCCATCACCCACTACGACCAGGTCGTCGCCACCGACGGCGGCATCCTCGGGGGAGGCGTGGAGACGCGCAACGGGATCACCGAGGAGTACATCACCGCCGGGCGCGGCAAAGACCTCGGCAACCCCTACCGACCCATGACCGAGGAGGAGCGCGCCACCCTCCAACAGGGGGTCGACCGCTCCTACGGCGACTTCGTGGCCACCGTCGCCGAGGGTCGCGACCTCGACCGCTCGGCGATCGTGGAGCAGATCGGCGCCCTGGTCTACGACGAGGCCACGGCCGTCGACCTCGGCCTCGTCGACGAGGTCGCCAACCGTCGCACGACTTACGACCGTGCAGCCGAGCTGGCCGGGTTGCGGCCGGGCAACTGGCAGGTGAAGCGGGTGGACCGGGACTCGGGCTCGCTTCTCGACGCCCTGGGCGCCCGCTTCGGCCTCGAGGCCACGCCGGCGAGCCCCTGCGTGCAGGGGCCCCAGCTCCTCGCCGTGCACGGCACGCCGCCGAGGGCATGCGGCCAATAGGGCTGGCCGCAGGCCACGGCGAGGGCGCCCGGCGGCGGGCGGCGGGCGGCGGGCGGTCAGCGACGGCGGTCGACGACGACGGCGTGGCTGCCCAGGGCGAAGAGGGCCGAGCGTAGGGCATCGGCGTCCACTCGGCAGTCGGCGAGGGAGGCGGACACGGCGAGGGCCTGGTCAGGGTCCACGGCGGTGGGCGCCGAGGCCGGGTCGCCCCAGCTCACGCCCACGCCGAGGGCGTGCAGGTCGCCGGTGCTCACCACGCCCAGCCGGTCGACGCGGCCCTCGGCCCGGCTGAGCTGGGTCCACAGGAGCAGGGCCTCCACCGCCTCCCAGCTCACGAAGCGGGCTCCGGCCGACGTGGCCAGGCTCACCCCGAGGGGCGAGAACGTGGCCACCACCCGGGTACCGGCGAGGCGGGTGACGAGCACCACGCCCATCAGCCCGAAGAAGGCGAAGGAGACCCAGCCGACAATGCCGCCGAGCAGCGCGCCCGTGGCTGCCAGTGACCAGGCGGCCACGAGCGACCAGGCCAGGGGCACCCGGCGCGCCGTCAGCTCCCAGGAGCCGTCGCCCCGCCGCTGCACGTCAGCGGGCGCCCACCGCGCCCCGCACCCAGCTCCGCGCGTCCAGCCGGCGCGGGTCGTCCTCGGGCGCGACGGCGAGCGGCACAGCGCGGAGGCTAGTAGTCACGGCCCATGGCGCCGCGAGCGACCCGGCGAGCCCGCCGGCTCAGACGCCGAGCCGGCGCCCAGCGCGCCGAGGTCCGCCGGCAGGGCACCGAGCGCTCACACGGCGGTTCTTGCCGTGCAAGGGAGCTGCCACCACGGTGCAAGGAGGGCCTGGCTCCATGGCCGCCATGCGACACGCTCGATTTGATGGGCCAACGAGAGGGCCGGGCCCCCTCACCGTGCCCGAGCTCGGCAGGATCCTCTCGATCTGGGCCCACCCCGACGACGAGACCTACCTCGCCGGCGGGGTGATGGCCGAGGCCGTCCGCGCCGGGCCCGGGGTGGTCTGCGTCTCCGCCACGGCTGGCGAGCACGGCACGGACGACCCGGTCCTGTGGCCGCCCGGGCGGCTCGCCCAGACGCGCCGGTGGGAGGCCGAAGCGGCGATGGCCGTCCTCGGGGTCAGGGACCACCGGTGGCTGGGCTACGAGGACGGGACGCTCGGCGGGCTCGACCCCGCCGAGCCCGTTCGCCGCCTGGTCGGGATCCTCGAGGAGACGGCACCGGACACGATCCTCACCTTCGGGCCCGACGGAGCCACGTTCCACCCCGACCACATCGCCGTGTCGGGCTGGGTCTTCGATGCGTGGCAGCGCTGCGGGCGCCGCGGGCGGTTGCTCCACGCCGCGGTGACGGACGCGCACCTCGACCGCTGGGCCGAGCGTTACGAGGAGTGGGGCGTCTACATGAGCGACGACCGGCCCACCGGCGTGCGCGAGGACCAGCTCGCCGTCCACCTGCGGCTCGAGGGTGAGGCACTCGACCAGAAGGTCGCCGCCCTCGCCGCCATGCGCACCCAGACCGCGGGGGCGATCACTCTGCTCGGCGCGGACGAGTTCGCCGCCCTCAACGCCGCTGAGTGCTTCGTCGAGGTGGTGGGCTGAGCCCAGGTCCCGTCGCGCCGGTGCCCTCCGGCCCCGGCAGGCCTCAGAGCCAGAACTGGACGGCCACGACGAGGCCGATCATCACCACCACCACGCGCATGAGCCGAGCGTCGACGCGGCGCGCCAGACGGCCGCCGAGGTTGCCACCCAGCAGCGCGGCGGGGGCCATGACCAGCGCCGCCCCCCAGCGCACCTCACCGGAGAAGGCGAAGAACAGCGCGGCGATGACGTTGGTCACGAGCGTCACCGCCTGCTTGAGGGCGTTGGTGCGGGGGAACGTGTCGGGTACGGCGATGCTGAGCGTGGCCAGCGTCACGATGCCCATGCCCGCCCCGAAGTAGCCGCCGTAGACGCAGGTCACGAACATTGCCGCCGTGGCGCCAGGCCCGGGGCCGGAATCGCCGCTCGAGGCGGACCGCGCCGGCAGGGCCATGCGGATGCGGCTCTGGAACGCCAGTAGCGCGCACGCGCCCAGCACGAGGAACGGGACGAGGTCGCGGAAGAGCTCCTCCGAGCTGACGACGAGGAGCACCGAGCCCAGGAGCCCGCCGACCACGGCCAGCATGCTGAAGACCCGCAGCCGATGTCCCTGGCCCTCGAGGTCCTGGCGCTGGGCGAACGTGCCCCCGAAGTAGCCGGGGCACAACGCCACCGTGTTCGTGATGTTCGAGTTGACGGCGGGGATGCCCAGGGCCACGAGCGTGGGGAAGGTGATGAGCGTTCCCCCGCCGGCGACGGCGTTGACCACCCCGGCCCCGACGGCGGCGACCGCAGCGAGCCCGTAGTCGAGGGCGTCAAGACTCATCCTGCTGCGGGCCTTGCATGGGTCACGGGCGCTGGATGCTAGTGGTGCCCGTCACCCCGGCCAGCTGGCGTCCCCGACCCGGCCAAGTGGGCCGGCACGGGTAGCCTGGCGCGACGAAGGGAGTCGGTCGTCGCTCGACGCCAACACCGGCCCCGAGGAGGTCCCGTGCTCCGCTCCGACGTGCGGATCGGCCGCATCGCCGGTGTCCCCGTCTACCTGAACTGGACCGTCGTCGTCCTCGTTTGGCTCCTGGGCTCGATGTTCATCACCCGGGTCCTCCCCGACGCCGACCCCGGACTGGCCCCAGGGGCGCGCCTGGTCCTCGGCCTCGCCGGCGCGGCCGCCTTCGTCGGGTCGATCCTCGCTCACGAGGTCGGCCACGCCGTCATGGCCAAGCGGGGGGGCGTGCCCGTGGACAGCATCAGGGTGTGGCTCTTCGGCGGCCTCGCCCAGCTCGCCGGTGAGGCCCGCAGGCCGGGCATCGCCCTGCGCATCGCCGTCGCCGGCCCCGCCGTCAGCCTCGCCGTGGGGTTCGCCGCCGTCGGGCTCGAAGTCCTCCTCGACACGTGGGGGGTGGCGCCCGGCCTCGCCGCCGTGGCCAGCTGGCTGGGGAGGATCAACCTGCTGCTCGCCGCGCTCAACCTGCTCCCCGCCCTGCCCCTCGACGGCGGGCGGGTCCTCGAGGCCGCACTGTGGTGGCGCTGGGGCGACCGTGACCGCGCCGTGCGCACGGCCGCGGGCGCGGGACGAGTGCTCGGCTACGGCCTGGTGGCCGTGGGGGCCTTCGTGTTGCTCCGCGGCGGCGGCTTCGGTGGCCTGTGGCTCGGCCTGATCGGCTTCTTCCTCGCCAGCTCGGCCCGGCTCGAGGCGGAGGGCCACCGTGCCCGGTCGGCGCTCGCCGGCACCACGGTCGGCGAGGTCATGTCGCCGG
The DNA here is from genome assembly GCA_009377505.1 of Acidimicrobiia bacterium. Lineage (GTDB taxonomy): Bacteria > Actinomycetota > Acidimicrobiia > Acidimicrobiales > CAIXPF01 > WHTX01. The sequence goes on along the minus strand of WHTX01000134.1, from coordinate 4,626 downwards.
TCGTCCCCACCGTCCCCTCCTACCTCACGGTCGAGGAGTTCCTCCGCGACCACGTCGCCCACCAGCCCCACGCCACCTGGACGGTGCGCAGTTGGGGCGGCGAGCTCGAAGGCGTCGTCTCCGCGGCGCGCCTCGCCGGGCTGCCGACCGAACGGCGGGCGCTCGTGCACCTACGCGAGGTGGCCGTCCCCATCGACCAGGTGCCCTGGGCGCGGCCCGACGAGCTCGTGCTCGACGTGCTCGGTCGCGCCGCGGACGCCGCCGTGCTGGTCGTGGATGTCGAGCAGCAGCAGCTCAGGGGCATGCTGTCCCCGGCGGACGTGCACCGGGCGATCCTCCAGCGCGCCGGCGCCCCCCGGGCACCGCGCAGCTGGTCGCCCGTCGGCTAGTGCCGTGCCGTCCAGGCGAACCGCGAAGGATCTTGCACCGCCACGGTGCACGATCCTTCGCGGGTCGTGCGGCCCCCACCAGGGCCACCAGCTAGCTCGCCGGCTCGAGGAAGCGGGCGGTCGCCTGGCGCTGCGCGGCGCCGGCGTCGTCGTAGAGGAAGGGCAGGAAGGCGAAGCGGCGGCCCTGCGTCACCGGCAGCGCCTCGTGCAGCAGCGAGCACGAGAAGACCACCGCGCCCCCCACCGGAGCGACGAAGCGCTGGGCGCCGAACTCGGGGAAGAGGAGCTCACCGCCCTCGTATTCGCCGGTGTTGAGGTTGATCGTGCAGGCGAAGCGGCGGTGGGCCGTGGCCCTGGTGGTGTTGTCCCGGTGCCGCCGGAAGAACCCGGCGTCCGCCTCGTCGTAGCAGGCGACGATGTAGCGCTCGATGCGGGTCACGTGGAACTGGAAGGAGCGGGCGATCTCGGGGACGATGCGGTCGCGCACCCGGGCCAGGCAGGCGCTGCGGAGCCCCTCCTCGACCACCTCCGTGTCCCGCCGCCGCTTCTCCCTGGCACTGAGCACCTCGACCGTGCGGCCCTCGACGTCGCGCATGAACCCCGACTCGCGTCCTCCCTGGCGCTCGTAGGTGTCCATCAGGTGCTGGCAGAGCACGGGCTCGAAGACGTCGGGGATGACGAGCGCCGGCGCCTGGGGCTGGGCGACGCTCGGCGGGGCGAAGGTGGGCACCCTGGCCATGGCTGCGGCGACCCGGTCGAGGTGGGTCTCGGGCCGGTCGTCGAAGGGCACGATCTCCACGACGCGGAGTCGCTGGTCGAGCACCAGGGTATGCCGCTCGGCCGGGCCGCTCACCGCGTAGCGGCGGCAGACCTGCTGGTCGTGGTCCCAGAAGACGCGGATGCCCGGGAGGGCGTGGGCCACGCGCTGGAGCCGGGCGTCCTCGGGGTCGACGGTCACGGCGAAGAACGAGGCGGTCACGTCGTCGAAGAGGCCGCGGTGGCGCCCGTGGAGGTCGGCGAGGATCCGGGCGCTGTCAGCCAGGCCCGCCGAGCCGAGGAAGCTGAGCACCGTCACCCGCCCAGCCATCTGGTCGAAGTGGAAGACCGGGCTGGTGCACCGGGCCGCGAACCAGGGTGCCTGCTCGCCGATCCTGCACCGTCGCGGAGTCGCCGCCACGCCCGTCGCTGCCATGTCCGCTCCCGCACGTCCGCTCGGTGGCACCGCCCCGCCGGCAGGCCCCACGAGCGCAACCGTACCGGCGACGCGCGGCCCACGGCTACGGTCGGGCGGGGACGCGCCGGTCGGGGGTACGGCGCCCAGGCAGGAGGTCGAGCGCCATGGACCTGGTGATCCGGGACGGCACTGTCGTGACCGCGGGCAGTTGGGCGCGCACGGACATCGGCATCGAGGGAGGGGTGGTGGCCCAACTCGGCGGGGAGATGCGGGCGGCCGAGGAGGTCGACGCCGCCGGCCGGTACGTGCTGCCCGGGGGCATCGACGCCCACGTGCACCTCACGCCGTCGGGCAGCGGCCCCAACTCGTGGCGCTGGGTGGACGACTTCGACACCGGTACGGCAGCGGCGCTGGCCGGTGGCGTCACCACCGTGGGCAACATGAGCCATCCCGACCGTGGCGAGACCATGGCCGAGGCCCTGGCCCGGGACGGGGCCGACGGCGAGGCGTCGAGCCGCTGCGACTTCGTGCTGCACCCGGTGCTGATGGACCCCTCGGCCAGCGAGGTCGCCAGCATCGAGAAGCTGGCGGCGGCGGGGCACACCTCGCTCAAGGTGTTCCTGTCCTTCCGTCGCTTCGAGAAAGCGGTCGACGGATACCTCGAGGCCCTCCGGCGCGCCGCGGGCGCCGGCGTGCTCGCCCTCCTGCACTGCGAGGACATCGCCGTCATCGACTGCTGCTGCGCCGTGCTGCGCGACGAGGGGCGCACCCACCCGCGCCACTACCCCGAGAGCCGCCCCGTCGCCGCCGAGCGGGCCGCCACCGAGCGGGCCGTGGCCTTCGCCGAGGTCACGGGCTGCCCGGTCTACGTCGTTCACCTTGCCGCCGCGGCCGCCCTCGACGCCTGCCGGGCCGGCCAGCGCCGGGGCCTGCCGGTGTACGTGGAGACGAGGCCCCTGTACCTGCACCTGAGCCGCGAGCGCTTCGAGGAGCCCGACGGGGCGAAGTACGCCGGGGCGCCGCCCCTGCGGGAGCGAGAGGACGTCGCCGCGCTGTGGGCCGGGCTCGCCCAGGGCACGGTCCACACGCTGGCCACCGACCATGCGCCGTGGCGGTTGGAGCAGAAGCTCGACCCCGCGCTCGAGGCCCCGGACCTGCGCCAGGGTGTCGCCGAGCTCGAGACCTCGCTGCCCATGCTGTGGTGGGCGGGGGTGAACACCGGCCGGTTGTCGTTGCACCGCTTCGTCGAGGTGACGGCGACGAACCCGGCCAAGCTGCTCGGCCTCTACCCCACGAAGGGCACGATCGCCCCCGGCGCCGACGCCGACCTGGTGGTCTGGGACGCGCAGCGCACCCGGAGGATCGACGGCGGCGAAGGCCGGTCCCGCGCCGGCTGGTCGCCCTACGACGGGTGGGAGGTGACCGGCTGGCCGGCGATGGTGCTCAGCCGGGGCGAGGTCGTGGCCCGTGACGGGCTCCTGACCGAGGCCGCCAGCCCCGGGCGCGGGCGGCTCGTGCCCCGCGGCCCGACCCAGCGGCTCTGACCCACCGCGCCCCCAGCAGAGCTAAGTTCGCCCGGCGCGCCGCACCCGGCGCGGCGGACCACGGGGGAAGCCGTGAGCGAGTACGAGTACGAGCAGATCACGATCGAACGCCGAGAGGCCGTCACCGTCCTCACGCTCAACCGGCCCGAGAAGCTCAACGCCTGGACGCGCCAGATGGGCTCGGAGCTCGTCGACGCGATCATGGAGGCCAACAACGACTCCTTCGTCGGCGCGGTGGTCGTCACCGGGGCGGGGCGGGCCTTCTGCGCCGGGGCGGACATCGGCGGGCAGTTCAAGTCCCAGATGGACAAGGCGGCGTCGAAGCCGCCGAAGGCCGACCAGCAGCGCAAGGCCGACGAGAGCAACGCCGAGAAGTGGGTGGAGATCTGCCGCAGGTCGAAGCCGCTCGTGGCCGCCATCAACGGCCACGCCATCGGTGTGGGCCTCACGATGGTCCTGCCATTCGACCACCTCATCGCCGCCCAGGGCGCCAAGCTCTCGTGTCGCTTCGTGAAGATGGGCATCACCCCCGAGCTCGCCTCGTCGCACTACCTGGTGCAGCGCTGCGGCTGGGGGGCGGCCTCGGACCTTGCCCTTTCGGGCCGGATGGTCGAAGCGGAGGAGGCCAAGGAGCTCGGGCTCGTCGACCGGGTGGTGCCCGGGCCCCAGGTGCTCGGGCGGGCGATCGCCAAGGCGAACGAGTTCGCTGAGAACCCCGCGCCGCAGCTGCGGATGATCAAGGGGCTCCTGACCGAGAACGCCTGCGAGACGGACCTCGACGTCGTCCAGGAGCGAGAGATGACCGCCCTGCGCCTGGCGTACGAGACACCCGAGCACCACGAGGCGGTCACCGCCTTCCTGGAGAAGCGACCGCCGAAGTTCCGCTGATGCGGGCGATCGTGATCGAGGCGGGCGAGCTGGTCCTGCGGGACCTGCCCGAACCGGCGCCAGGGCCCGGGCAGATGCTCGTGCGCGTGCACGCAGCCGGGCTGAACCGGGCCGACCTGGTGGCCCGTCGCGGTGCCTACGTCGTCGGCACCTCCCTGCGCCGTACCTCGCCGGCGCCGCCCGCCGCGCCGCCCGGCGAACCGGCGGCTGCGCCCGGCGAACCGGCGGTTGCGCCCGGCGAATCGACAGCGAATCGACCCGGCGAATCGACGTCGAATCGACCGGGCCCCGAACGGCCGGTCGTGGCCGGGGGCGAGGTGGCCGGCGAGGTGGTCGCCCTCGGCCCCGACGTCGGCGGCTTCCGGGTCGGCGACCGGGTGATGGCCATGGTCCGCGGCGGCTACGCCGACTACGTGGTGGTCGAGGCCCGCCGGGCGCTGTTCGTCCCCGAGCGCCTGGGCTGGGCCGAGGCCGCAGCCACGCCCACCACGTTCTGCACCGCGCACGACGCCCTGGCCACCGCCGGCCAGCTCGAGACGGGCGAGGCGGTCCTCGTCAACGCCGCCTCCTCGGGCGTCGGCGTCGCCGCGCTCCAGCTCGCCCGCCTCCTCGGCGCGAGCCCGGTCATAGG
>WHTX01000133.1:4319-13285 GCA_009377505.1 Acidimicrobiia bacterium | reverse complement strand
GCCGATGAGCCAGCCCAGGAACATCCACCGGGAGACCCGCCAGTAGGTACGGCGCAGCCGGGCCTCGGTGGGCTCGGACAGGGCCAGCGCCACGACCGGGTCGACAGAGACGAACGCCGCCAGTACGCGCTGGGGCACCGGCGCCCTGAAGCGCTGGCCAATGCCACGCACAGCAGGCCGAAGCGGGCCGACACCAACAGCCCCGAGAGCACCCCGGCCACGACCGAGCCGCCCGAGGCGAGCACGGCCACGAGCGCCAGCTCGCCCGTGGCGGAGTACATGATGACCGCGGCGAGGACCACCACCCAGGCGTCGGCGAACTGGCTGACCACGACGGACGTCGTGATCCCCGCGGCCAGGTAGGTGACCGCCAGGGTGGCGAGGTCGGCGCGGCGCAGCTCCCCGGGCTCGCCGGGCGGCGCCGGCCGGGGCCGCCCCTCCGGCCGGTGGCGCCTCGCCATGGCCTGGCACAGTAGCGTTGGCCCGATGTCCGCAAGCTTCTGGGTCGAGACCCTCGGCTGCCCGAAGAACCAGGTCGACTCGGACAAGCTCGTGGGCACCCTCGTCGCTGACGGCATGGCGCCGGCGGCGAGCGCCGCGGAGGCCGACCTGGTGGTCGTCAACACCTGCGCCTTCGTGGAGGAGGCCCGACAGGAGTCGATCGACACCGTCCTCGAGCTCGCGGACGTGCGCCGCCGGGGCGCCGAGCTGGTGGTGACGGGCTGCCTGGCCGAGCGCTACGGCGACCAGCTCGCCGAGGCGTTGCCGGAAGCCGACCGGGTGGCAGGGTTCGGCGTGCCCGTGGCCCTCGGCCCCCGCCCGCCCGGGAGCCGCGCCGTCGTCCCCTCGCTCGACCTGTTGAACCTGCCCCGCCCCAAGGCCGAGCACCCCTGGGCCTACGTCAAGGTGGCCGAGGGCTGCGACCGGGCCTGCGGGTTCTGCGCCATCCCCTCCTTCCGGGGCAAGCAGCGCTCCCGCCTCGTCGACGACGTGCTGGCCGAGATCGCCGCCCTCGACGCCCGCGAGGTGGTCCTCGTCGCCCAGGACCTCGCCGCCTACGGTCGTGACCAGGGCCGAGGCGAACGCCACATCGTCACCCTGGTCGAGGAAGCAACCCGGCTCGTCGCCCGGGTCCGGCTGCTGTACCTCTACCCCTCCGACCTCGACGACCGGCTCGTCGACACCATCTGCGCCACCGGGGTGCCGTATTTCGACCTCTCCCTCCAGCACGTCTCGCCGACGCTGCTCCGGCGCATGAAGCGCTGGGGCGACGGCCGCCGCTTCCTCGAGCGCATCGCCTCCATCCGTGGCCGCGAGCCCGCCGCCGCCCTGCGCTCGAACTTCATCGTCGGCTACCCGGGTGAGACGGAGGAGGACCACGACCAGCTACTGGGCTTCGTCGAGGAAGCCCAGCTCGACTGGTGCGGGTTCTTCGCCTTCTCCCGCGAGGAAGGCACCTTCGCCGCCGGCCTCGACGGGGTCGTGGCCTCCGGGCTCGTCGCCGAGCGCCTGGCCGAGCTGCGCGAGCTCCAGGACGGCATCACCGCCGCCAGGCGCGACGCGCTGATCGGCGAGGAGCTGGAGGTGCTCGTCGACGAGGAGGGCCAGGGCCGCTCGCACCGCGAAGCCCCCGAGATCGACGGGGTGGTGGAGCTGCCGGCGTTCTTGGAGGTCGGCACCTTCCACACCGTGCGCATCGTGGACGCCCAGGGGCCCGACCTGGTGGGCGTCCCCGTCGTCCAGCCGTCGCCGGTCGGGGGCTGAGGGCGATGGCCCGCGCCGCCTACGACGCCGAGGCCTGGATGACGCCGGCCAACGCCATCTCGCTGGCTCGGCTGCTGCTCTCCCCCGTCCTGGCTGCGTTCATCCTGGTGGACGGCCCCTCCTACCCGAACCTCCTACTCGGGGGCATCATCGCCATCAGCGACGCCTTCGACGGCTACGTCGCCCGCCGCCACGGCACGACCCGTTCCGGCGCGTTCCTCGACCCCCTCGCCGACAAGGTGCTCGTGCTCGGGGCCATGGCCGCCCTGGTGGCGATCGACGACTTCCCCTGGCTGCCGGTGGCGCTGATCGCCCTGCGCGAGGTCGGCATCAGCTTCTACCGGTCCTACTGGGCGCGTCAGGGCCTGGCCATTCCCGCTCGGCGCTCGGCCAAGTTCAAGACCGTGGTGCAGGAGGTGGCCGTGGCCTTCGCCCTCGTGCCCGTGATCGCCGAGCGAGCCTCCTGGCTGCCCCTCCTCGTGCTGTGGGCCGCCGTGCTGCTGACCCTCGGCACGGGTGCGCAGTACGTGTCCGACGGCCGCAGGGCCTTCACGACCGGAGGGTCGCGAGGAGCGGGCGGCTAGATGAGCGCAGCGAATGGCCGGGAGCGGGCAAGGCGATGAGCGCAGCGAATGGCCCGAGCGGCCGGGAGCGGGCAAGTAGATGAGGGCTGAGGTGCTGGCCATCGGAACCGAGCTCCTGCTCGGCCAGATCGTCGACACGAACTCCTCCTGGATCGGCGAGCAGCTGGCCCTGGCCGGCGTCGACTGCCTGCGCCACGTGCGGGTGGGGGACAACATCGGCCGCATGGTCGAGGCCATCGAGGAAGCGCTCGGCCGAGCTGACGCCCTGATCATCTGCGGCGGTCTCGGCCCCACCCAGGACGACCTCACCCGCGACGCCATCACCCGGGTGATGGGCGTCGGCCTGGTGCGCGACGAGGTCGTCGCCGAGCGCATCCGGGCCATGTTCGCCTCCCGGGGGCGGCCGATGCCCGAGAACAACCTGCGCCAGGCCGACGTGCCCGCGGGGGCTGCGACCATCCCCCAGCAGCCGGGGACGGCGCCCGGCCTCGTTTGCGCCCTGGGCGACAAGGTCATGTACGCCGTGCCCGGCGTGCCCTACGAGATGCGCGAGATGGTGGCGGGCACGGTCATCCCCGACCTGCAGCGCCGAGCCGGCCAGCCCTCGGTGATCCTGTCGCGCACCTTGCGGACCTGGGGCCAGTCCGAGTCCGGCCTTGCCGAGCTGCTGGCCCTGCGGATCGACGAGCTCGACGTCGCCGGCAGCCCCACCCTCGCCTTCCTCGCCTCGGGGATCGAGGGCATCAAGGTGCGGGTGACGGCCAAGGCCACCGAGGCTGGCGCGGCGCGCTCGATGCTCGACGCCGAGGAGGCCGTGCTGCGCGGGCTGTTGGGCGAGCTGGTCTTCGGGCTCGACGAGATGACGATGGAAGCCACGGTGGTGGACCTGCTCAGGAAACGAGGCCTGACCCTCGCCCTGGCCGAGTCCGTCACGGGAGGGCTCATGGCCGCCCGGCTGAGCGCGGTGGCGGGCTCCGAGGACGTGTTCCTCGGCGCGGTGACCGCCAACTCGCCCCGGGCCTTGGCGCTGCTCGGCGCGCCGGAGGGGGTGGCGCCTTTGGCCTCGGCGGCGGCCGGCCTCGCCCGGGCCGTCTGTCGGACGCTCGGGGCCGGGGTCGGCCTGGCCAGCGTCGGCGTGCTCGGGCCCGAGGCGTCGGGCGGCGTGGCCGCGGGCACGGTGTTCATCGGCCTCGCCATCGGGGATGACGTGGAGTCCGTGGAGGTGCGCCTGCCCGGCGATCGCGAGCGGGTGCGCGGGTACGGCACGATCTCCGCCTTCGACCTGTTGCGCCGACGCCTGCTCGCCGCGCTGGTGTGACCCGAGGCCCGTCGTCCGACGATGGGGCGACCGGCGGCTCGGCCGCTGGTGACGGGCCACACCGCGTCGGCGACGAGGAAGCGCGGCTCTTCGTCGCCGTGTGGCCCCCGGCGGAGGTGGTGGGGCGCCTCGAGGCGCTGGAGCGCCCGGAGCGGCCCGGCGTGCGCTGGACCGGCCCGGACCAATGGCACGCCACGCTGCGGTTCCTGGGCCAGGCGCCCCTTCGCCGGGCCGTCGACGCGGTGGCCGCGGTACGGGGAGCGGTCGCGACGGTGCAGCTCGGGCCGGTCACCGCCCGCCTCGGTCGAGGCGTGCTGTGCCTGCCGGCCCACGGCCTCGACGAACTGGCAGCGGCTGTCCTGCTCGCCACCGCCGCCGTGGGCCGACCGCCCCAGGACCGGCCCTTCCACGGCCACCTGACCCTGGCCCGGGCCGCCCGGGGCGGCGGTCGCAAGGGGCGCGGCAGCGGCCGCGGCGGGCAGGGCGCGCTCACCGACCTCGTGGGCGCAGCCTTCAGCGCCGCGTTCACGGTGGGCGAGATCACGCTGGTGCGCTCGGTCCCGGGTCGGGGCGGCCACCGCTACGAGGTGGTGGCGGCCGCTGCCCTCGAGGGCGCCGGCCCCCGGCCGGCCGTGCCGCCGAGGGCCCCGCTGACCGCGCCGGGGGAGTCAGCGGGAGGGGCGGCCGGCCCGGACGGCGGCCGGTAACGTCCCGCGGCGATGAACTTCAGCTACTGGATCACCAACTCCTCGCCCTGGCAGGAGGCCCTGGCCGCTGGGAAGCAGGCCGAGGCCCTCGGCTACCACGGCCTCTGGTACGCCGACCACTTCATGCCCAACGCCAAAGGCCCGGTGCCCGGCCCGGCGCACGAGGCCTTCACCGTGCTCGCCGCCCTGGCGGCCACCGTGCCCCGCGTGCGCCTCGGCACCCTGGTCGCCGGGAACACCTACCGGAACCCCGCCGTGCTCGCCAAGACCTGCGCCACCATCGACCAGATCTCCGAAGGCCGCGTGGTCGTCGGGATCGGCGCAGGCTGGCAGGAGAACGAGCACCGCGCCTATGGCATCCCCTTCGAGACCTTCGGCTGGCGCTTCGACCGCCTCGAGGAGGCCTGCCAGGTCATCACCAGCCTCTTCACCGAGGCATCGGTGAACTTCGACGGCGAGCACTACACGCTCGTCGACGCCCCCCTCGACCCCAAGCCGGTGCAGAGCCCGCCACCACTGCTCGTCGGCGGGGGAGGGGAGCGGCGCACGCTGCGCATCGTGGCCCGCTACGCGCAGGAGTGGAACGTGTGGGGCCTGCCTCCGCTGTTGGCCCAGAAGGGCGCCGTGCTCGAGCAGCGCTGCGCGGAGGAGGGGCGTGACCCGGCCACGATCAGGCGCTCGGCGCAGGCGCTGCTGTTCCTCACCGACGACCAGGCCACGCTCGACCGCCTGCGGTCACGGCCCATCGAGCGGCCGACGGTCATCGGCTCGCCAGCCGAGGTGCAGGAGGTGATGGCCGCCTACCGGGACGCCCGGGTGGACGAGTTCATCGTCCCCGGCTTCACGTTCCGTACGCCCGCCGAACGGGCCGAGACGCTCGAGCGCTTCCAGGCCGAGGTGATGGCCCCTCTGGGCTGGCCCGAGAGCTGATGGTCGGGCCCAAGGCCCACACGGGTCGGGCCCCGCTGGCCATGGCCGACCGCGGGGGTCTGTGCACCGCAGGGGTGCAAGATCCTTCGTGGTCCCGTGGCGCGAGAGCTAGCCCCGATCTTGCATTCGAGCTCTAGTCCTCGCCCTCGGCCTCTTCCAGCGCGAGGGAGGCGGAGTTCATGCACCAGCGCGTGCCGGTGGGCTGGGGCCCGTCGGGGAAGACGTGGCCGAGGTGGGCGCCGCAGCGCGCGCACGTGGCCTCGGTGCGGACCATGCCGTGCGAGGCGTCGACCTCCATCTCCACGACCTCGCTGCTGATGGGCTGCCAGAAGCTCGGCCAGCCCGTGCCCGACTCGTACTTGGTGTCGGAGGTGAAGAGCGGGGTCGCGCACACCACGCAGTGGTACGTGCCTGATGTCTTGTCGTCCCAGTACTCGCCGGTGAAGGCGCGCTCGGTGCCCTTGCGCTGGGTCACCTCGTACTGCAGCGGGGTGAGGCGCGCCTGCAGCTCGTCGTCCGCGGGCTTGGCGGGATAGGTGTCAGCCATGCCCCCGATTCTGCCGCGACCCGCGCGGCTGTGAGCACGGCAACCCGCCGCGGGACATGACCGTGGCTGCCCCGGTGCCCTTGACCGAACGGGTGTTCCGAAGTTACGCTCGTGTCATTCCGACGACGACAGGGCCGCCGTCGACGTGCCTGCCCTTCGTTGTCGTACCCCGTCCTTACTGTGCCAGCTATCGCCAGGGCCTCGTGCACCCGCACGGCACGCCCGGCCTCCGAGAACTTTCGAACGAGGAGTGCACGACATGTCGGTGGAACGCACCAAGGCGCTCGAGCTGGCGCTGGGGCAGATCGACAAGCAGTTCGGCAAGGGCTCCGTCATGCGGATGGGCGACAAGGCGGACATGGCCATCGAGGCCGTGTCGACCGGTTCCCTCGCCCTCGACCTCGCCCTCGGCGTAGGGGGCCTGCCCCGGGGCCGGGTCGTCGAGATCTTCGGGCCGGAGTCCTCCGGTAAGTCCACCCTCGCCATGCACGTCGTGGCCGAGGCCCAGCGCAACGGCGGCATCTGCGCCTACATCGACGCCGAGCACGCCATGGACCCCGTCTACGCCAAGGCCATCGGCCTGGACATCGAGCAACTGCTGATCTCCCAGCCCGACACGGGCGAGCAGGCCCTCGAGATCACCGACATGCTGATCCGCTCGGGGGCCATCGACGTGGTCGTGGTCGACTCGGTCGCCGCGCTGACCCCCCGGGCCGAGCTCGAAGGCGACATGGGCGACACCCACGTCGGCCTCCAGGCCCGGCTGATGTCCCAGGCCCTGCGCAAGCTGACGGGCACCCTGAACAAGTCGAACACCATCTGCATCTTCATCAACCAGCTGCGGGAGAAGATCGGGGTGATGTTCGGCTCGCCCGAGACCACCCCCGGCGGCCGGGCGCTGAAGTTCTACTCGTCGGTCCGCCTCGACATCCGCCGGATCGAGTCCATCAAGGACGGCCCCGAGGTGACGGGCAACCGGACCAGGGTGAAGGTGGTCAAGAACAAGGTCGCCCCGCCCTTCCGCCAGGCCGAGTTCGACATCATGTACGGCCGGGGCATCAGCCGCGAAGGCTCGCTGCTCGACGTCGCCGTCGACCTCGGCCTGGTGAAGAAGTCGGGTGCCTGGTTCACCTACGAGGGCGAGCAGCTCGGCCAGGGCCGGGAGAACGCCAAGGGCTTCCTGTCCGACAACCCCGAGATCATGGTGGAGATCTCCGAGCGGGTACGGGCCCAGGTCGGCATCGGCGACACGGCGGCCCCGGCGGAGGAGCCCGCCCCGGCGGAGGAGCCCGCCCCGGCGGAGGAGCTGGCTCCCGTCTCCGACACGAACGGCGAGGTCCTCAGCTTTCGGGGCGACTGAACGCCGCCCGGTAGGGCACGTCCGTTCGGGCCGCCCTCGCAGCGCCCCCGGATGCCGGTGTGCTGGCCGGCCACTGCGGCTGGCCGGCCGGCACACCAGCCACGTCACGTCGGCGGTGGGCCGGGGCCTGCGCAGGGCGTAGCCTTGCCGGTCGTGACCTCCCGGTACTTCGTGCGCACCTACGGGTGCCAGATGAACGAGCACGACTCCGAGCGGATCGCCGGCCTCCTCGAGGCCGACGGCTACGAAGCGGCCGCGTCCCTCGAGGAGGCGGACGTGGTCGTGCTCAACACGTGCTGCATCCGGGAGAACGCCGACAACAAGCTGTACGGCCACCTCGGCAACCTCAAGGCGCTGAAGGCCGAGCGGTCGGATCTGCGCATCGTGGTGGGCGGCTGCCTCGCCCAGAAGGACGGCGAGCTCATCCGCCAGCGTGCCCCACACGTGGACGTCGTCTTCGGCACCCACAACGTGCACCGTGCCGCCGAGCTCCTCGGGGCCTCCCGCACCGGGGGGCCTCAGGTCGAGGTGGTCTCCCAGGCCCTCGACGACGCGGCTGAGTTCCCCTCCGCCCTGCCCGTCCGGCGCGAGGTCGACTACGCGGCCTGGGTGACGATCCAGGTGGGCTGTGACAACAACTGTGCGTTCTGCATCGTGCCCGCCGTGCGGGGCCGAGAGATCAGCCGCCCCTTCGGCGACCTCGTCGCCGAGGTCGGGCGCCTCGCCGCCGACGGGGTGCGCGAGGTCACCCTGCTCGGCCAGAACGTGAACTCCTACGGGCGCGACCTGGCGACCACCCTGCGCGGCGCCGCGCCCGGGCCCGGTGACGCGCACGTGGCCGGACGGCGCTGGGCGGACGAAGGCCGCCGACGGCCCAGGGCGCTTTTCGGCGACCTGCTGCGGGCGGTGGGCGAGGTCGAGGGCATCGAGCGGGTGCGCTTCACGAGCCCCCACCCCAAGGACCTCCGACAGGACGTCATCGCGGCCATGGCGGAGACGCCGGCTGTCTGCGAGCACCTCCACCTGCCGCTCCAGGCCGGCAGCGACCGGACCCTCGTGGCCATGCACCGCGGCTACACGGCCGCGCGCTACCTCGACCGGCTGGTCGCGGCGCGCGCCGTCGTGGCCGACCTCGCTGTCACCACCGACCTCATCGTGGGCTTCCCCGGTGAGACCGACGAGGACTTCGACGAGACGCTGGCCGTGGTGGCCGAGGCCGGCTTCGACAGCGCCTACACCTTCATCTTCTCGCCGCGGCCGGGGACCGCCGCCGCGGAGATGACCGGGGCCTTCGTGGCCCCCGACGTCGTCGCCGAGCGCTTCGAGCGCCTGCGCAGCGTGGTGGAGCGGTCCGCCCTGGCCCGGCATCGCGCCCGCGTCGGCAGGACCGAGGAGGTGGTGGTCGAGGGCCCCTCGAAGAAGGACCCAGCCCTGCACAGCGGGCGGACCCGCCAGAACAAGCTGGTCCATTTCGCCTCGGGCACCCGTCTGCGGCCAGGCACGATCGCCCACGTCGAGGTGACCGGCGCGGCGGCGCACTACCTCACGGGCGAGCTCACGGACGTGGTCGCGGCGCCACGGCACCGGGCCCGCATCCCCGTCGTGGCCCTCGGGGGATGACCCTACCGGCGGCCCTCGCCCCGCTGCTCGCCCCTGAGGGGCCGCCGCCGCCCGGGGGCCCAGGTCGCCATCACGTCACGCTCGCCTCGGGCGCCGCCGCCGTCCTCGTCCTCGCTGGGCCCGACGGAGCAGCCCT
>WHTX01000133.1:0-4309 GCA_009377505.1 Acidimicrobiia bacterium | reverse complement strand
CGCCTGGGCTGGCTCGACGGCCGGGCCGGGGCGCCACGGCTGCTCGCCTCGGGCGTCGAAGACGACGCGCCCTACCTCCTCGTCGAGGCCCGCCCCGGTCTCGGCGGCGAGGCCGGCCACCCCGTGCTCTCGGGCTCCGCCGCCGCCGCCGGGCTCGGCCGGGCCCTGCGCGCCCTGCACGCTCTGCCCGTGGCCGGCTGCCCCTTCGCCCGCCCCCTGCCCGTCCTCCTCGAGGCGGCCCGCGAGCGTGTGGCCGCGGGCCAGGTCACCCAAGAGGACCTCTCGCCCGTCTACCGGCGCTACGGGCCTGAGGGCCTGCTCGACCTCGTCGAGCGCTCCCTGCCCAGCGGGCCCGCGGACGACGTGGTCTGCCACGGCGACCTGCGCGTCACCGACCTGGTGCTCTTCGAGGACGGCGAGGTCGGCCTGGCGCGGCTCGGCCGGCTCGGGGTGAGCGACCGCTGCCTCGACCTCTCGGCCGCCATCTCCGGGTTGCTCACCGTCTTCGGGCCCGACGTGCTGGGCGAGTTCGCCGCGGCCTACGGCGTCGAGCGACCCCCGGCCATGTGGCTCGACGTCTTCAACCTGCTGCGCGAGCTGCTGTGACTCGCCCAGCGGCCACCATCCTCTGCCCGGCGCCCGCGGGGGGCACGGCCGGGCCGGCGAGGCCGGCGGGCCCGCTCGTGCTCCTCGGGCCGACGGCGTCGGGCAAGACGGCGGTCTCCCTCGAAGTCGCCCGCCGCCTGCCGGGGGCGGAGATAGTGGTCGTGGACTCGATGCAGGTCTACCGGGGCATGGACATCGGCACGGCCAAGCCCACCTCCGCCGAACGAGCCGCCGTGCCCCACCATCTGGTCGACCTCGTCGAGCCTCACGAGGAGTTCACGGTCAGTGATTTCCAGGACGCGGCGCGAGCGGCGCTCGTCGGCATCGCCGCCCGGGGCGGGATCGCCGTGGTCGTGGCCGGGACGGGCCTGTACCTGCGGGCACTGCTCGACGGGCTCGACCTCCCCGGGCGCTACCCGGGCGTGCGGGCCGGGCTCGACGCCGAGCCCGACACCGTCGCGCTGCACCGCCGCCTCGCCGCGCTCGACCCGCTCGCCGCCACCAGGATGGAGCCGACGAACCGGCGCCGTGTGGTCCGCGCCCTCGAGGTCTGCATCGGCTCGGGGCGGCGCTTCTCCTCCTTCGGGCCCGGCCTGGCCACCTACCCCGAGGTCGCCTTCCACCAGGTCGGGCTGTCCTGGGACCGCGCCGTTCTCGACCGGCGCATCGAGGCCCGCTACCGCCACCAGCTCGCCGCGGGCTTCCTCGAGGAGGTCCGCGCCCTGCACGGGGGGGCCGAGCCCCTCTCCCGCACCGCACGTCAGGCCCTCGGCTACAAGGAGCTGCTGGACCACGTCGCCGGAGACATGCCCTTCGACGAGGCGCTGGACCTGGCCCTGCGGCGCACGCGGCGCTTCGCCCGCCGCCAGGAGCGCTGGTTCCGCCGCGACCCGAGGGCCCACTGGGTACCGGGCGGCGACAACCCTGTAGAGGTAGCGGAGCGGGTGCTGCGAGACTGGCGGGGATGCGATTGACCAAGCACCACGGGCTCGGCAACGACTTCCTCGTCGCCCTCGGGGACCTCACCTCGACGCCGGCCCTGGCGCGACGCCTCTGCGACCGGCGCCGAGGCATCGGCGCCGACGGGCTCATCATCGGCCGGCCGAGCACGACGCAAGGCGCGGACGTCGTCATGGACCTGCGCAACGCCGATGGCTCCGTCGCCGAGATGAGCGGGAACGGCATCCGCTGCCTGGCCCACGCCGTCGTCCGCGCCCGGGGCGCGTGCGCCGCCGCCGTGGCGATCGACACGGCCGCAGGCCGGCGCGGCGTCGAGGTCAGCGCCACCGAGGACCCAGACACGTGCCTGGCCAGCGTCGAGATGGGCGCAGTCGCCGCCGGCCCGTCCTGGCCGGCGCCCCTCGACGACGGCCTCGGCGGGCTCGTGGCCGGGCTCCGGCGGGCCGAGACGGCCGACGTCGGCAACCCCCACCTCGTCGCCCTCGTCGAGGACCCCTGGGCGATCGACCTCGCCGCCGTGGGGCCCGAGGTCGAGGCGTGCTTCGCCGACGGGGTGAACCTCGAGGTCATCGCCCCCCGAGGCGACGGGGACGCCCTCGACCTGCGGGTCTGGGAGCGCGGTGTCGGCATCACCGAGGCCTGTGGCACCGGGGCGACCGCCGCGGCCGTGCTCGCCCATCGGTGGGGTCTCGTGGGGCCGGACGTGCTCGTGCACCAACCGGGGGGTGACGTCACCGTGGTGGTGGGCACGATTGGCGCCACGCTCGTAGGGCCCGCCACCTACATCGCCACCATCGAGGTGACCAATGGTTGACGCCGACCGCACCAACACCGCGACCGAGACCCACCGGGGCGCTTACGGCGAGTTCGGGAGCGACAGCGGCGGCCTCATCGACCGGTCCTTCCGCGAGCGCATCGTGCTCGTCGGCGTCTCGATGCCCCCAGCCTCGGCGGAGGACACCGAGGCTTCCCTCGAGGAGCTGGCCCTGCTCGTGGACACGGCCGGAGCTGACGCCGTGGCCTCCCTCGTCCAGCGGCGGCAGTCGCCCGACCCCGCCACCTACGTCGGCCGGGGCAAGGTGGACGAGATCCGCGCCCTCGCCGAGGAGGTCGACTGCGACACGGTCGTCTTCGACGACGAGCTGACCCCCGCCCAGCAGCTCAACCTCGAGAAGCAGCTCGGGCGCAGCGCCATCGACCGCACCGCCGTCATCCTCGACATCTTCGCCCAGAACGCGGCCAGCCCCGAGGGCAAGGCTCAGGTCATGCTGGCCATGCTGCGCTACCGGCTGCCCCGCCTGCGGGGCCGGGGCCTGGTGCTCAGCCAGCAGGCCGGGGCGGGCGGCATCGGCGCCCGACGAGGCCCCGGCGAGACGCAGCTCGAGATCGACCGTCGCCGCATCGTGCGCCGCATCCACCGTCTCGAGGACCAGCTGGGCCAGATGCGGCGCACCCGCCTCGAGCAGCGGAAGTCCCGCCGACAGTCACGTTTTGGCCAGGTGGCCATCGTCGGGTACACGAACGCGGGCAAGTCCACCCTGCTGAACCGCCTGACCAGCTCCGATGTCCTCGTCGAGGACCGCCTCTTCGCCACCTTGGACGCCACCACGCGCCGGCTGCAGCTGCCCGGAGGCGAGCGGGTGCTGGTCACGGACACGGTCGGCTTCGTGAAGAAGCTGCCCCACCAGCTCGTCGAGTCCTTCAAGACCACCCTCGACATCGTGGGCGAGGCCGACCTGCTGCTGCACGTTGTCGACGCATCCGGGGCCGACCCCGAGGGCGAGATGAAGGCCGTGCGGTCCGTGCTCGGCGAGATCGGCGCCGCCGACGTGCAGGAGCTCGTGGTGTTCAACAAGGTCGACGCCGTCCCCGACGCCGGCCGGTTGCCCGCGGGGCACGAGGGCGCCGTCGCCGTCTCCGCTCGGACCGGCGAGGGGATGGACAAGCTGCTCGAGGCGATCTCGGCGCGGCTGCGCTCGCTCCTCACCGTGGTCGAGCTCCACATCCCCTTCCAACGGGCAGACGCCCTCGCCGTGGCCCACCGGGAGGGTGAGGTGCTCGTGGAGGGCACCGACGAGGCGGGCTTCTGCGTGCGGGTCCGCCTCGACGAAGCCGGCGAGTCCCGCTTGGCGGAGTTCGTCGTCCCCCCCGTCGCCGGGGCACGATGACGGCGTGCCCGCCACCGACCGTGCCGGCTTCACGCCGCCGCCCTACCCCTACGACCGCCTCGACGCGCTGAAGCCCCTGGCTGAGGCGTTGCCCGGTGGGCTCGTCGACCTGTCCATCGGGACCCCGGTGGACCCGCCGCCCGCGGCTGTGGTGGCGGCGCTCGCAGGATCGGGAGCCGAGCGGGGCTACCCGCCCTCCATCGGCTCGGCTGACTACCGGGAGGCAGCGAGCCGATGGTTCGCTCGGCGTTTCGGGGTGGCGGTGCGAGCCGAGGACATCGCCGCCTGCGTCGGCACCAAGGAGTTCGTGGCCACCCTGCCGCAGTGGCTCCGGCTGCGCCGGCCCGACCTGGACACCGTGCTGTACCCGGCCATCAGCTACCCGACCTACGAGATGGGGGCGCTGCTGGCGGGGTGCCGGGCCGTGCCCGTGGGCGCGGACGCGGCGGGCAACCTGGCTCTGTCCTCGGTGGCCGCGGAGGACGCCGAACGGGCGCTGTGCCTGTGGGTGAACTCGCCGGCCAACCCCACCGGCGCGCTCGACGACCTGCCCGCCGCGGCGGCGTGGGGCCGCC
>WHTX01000132.1 GCA_009377505.1 Acidimicrobiia bacterium | reverse complement strand
TGCTGACGGTCGAGCGCATGGCGGCGGCGTCGGGGTCCTGGTCGCCCGACCCCACCGAGACCGAGGTGGTGGCGGGGGCGCGGGGAGGGCGGGGCCCGGGAGGGATCCACGTCCACTCCGTGCGCCTTCACGGCCTCGTCGCCCACCAGGAGGTGCTGCTGGGCACGACCGGCCAGCTGCTCACCCTCCGCCACGACAGCTACGACCGGTCGAGCTTCATGCCGGGGGTGCTCCTGGCCGTCAAGCGGATCGGCAGCCTGCCGGGCCTGACCGTCGGCCTCGACAGCCTGCTGGGTGTGTGAGCGCGGGGAAGTCGCCCGGCAACGGCCGCAGGGCCGTTGCCTCTCAGCGAGGCTCGTCGACGGGGTCGTCCGGGGCTGTCGAGCGCCCCTCACCCAGCTCCCGCTCGGCGCGCTCGTTGGTTGCGGCGACCTCGGCCTCGTCGCGGGCCTTGCGGCCGACCACGTCGGAGACGAGCCCGAACACGACAGCCGTCACGCTGATCCCGAGCAGCCACCACCGGTAGCGCTCCACGAACCCGAGCCCGTCGCTCACCTGCACGGAGAACAGGTCCCCCGTCATCCGGATGAGCACGACCCGCCCGATCGTGCCCACGATGTTGAGGGGCACGAAGGCCCGCACGGGCATGCGGTCCATGCCCGCCAACAGGCAGACGGCGTTGTTCGGGGCGATCAGCACCGCCGGGTAGCGCGCCTTGCGGAAGACCCTCTCGAACACGACCCATGAGCGGATGACCGAGGGGAACCGGCGGTTCAGCCACCCGAGGCCCCGGTCCCCGTACCACCAGCCCAACAGGAAGATGAAGGGGTCGGGCAGCAGCAGCCGCACCGTCGCCACCAGGAAGAACGGCACCGCATCGGTGACCGGGGTGGTAGCCACGAGGTAGCGGTTGATGCTCGAGAGGCTGAGCAGCAGGAGCGGGTGGTCGTTCACGAGGGTCGGCCACATGGCGTTGGCCACGTTGCTGGCCACGACCATGATCAGGATGGGCACGACCAGGGCGACCAGGGCCCAGCGACCGGGCGCGTGCGCCGGGCCGGCCGCTGTCTGGTCCACCCGCCCAGTGTGGCACGCTGGGTCTCGACACCGGTGTGCGACCGCGGGAGCAGCGTGCAATGCAGGGCTTGATGATGGACCACCCCCTCACCATCCAGCATCTGTTCGGCCGGGCCGAGAAGTACCACCGCGACAAGACCATCCTCACAGTGTCCAAGAAGGGCCAGGAGACCGCCACCTACGGAGAGTGGGCCGACCGCACCCGGCGCCTCGGCGGGGCCCTCGACACGCTCGGCATCTCGGCCGAGGGCCGCGTGGGCACGTTCGGCTGGAACACGGCCCGCCACCTCGAGCTGTACTTCGCCGCCCCCTGCACCGGTCGGGTGTTGCACACCCTCAACATCCGCCTCTTCCCCGAGCAGCTCACCTACATCGTCAACCACGCCGCGGACGAGATCGTCTTCACCGACCGCTCCTGCTGCCCCTCCTCGGGCCTCTGCTCCCGACGTTCAGCTCCCTCCGCCACCTCGTCGTCATGGACGACGGCGGGGACGCCGAGGTCGAGGCCAGCGGCCTCGCCGTGCACGACTACGAGGAACTCCTCGCCGCTGCCGAGCCGGTGACCTGGGCCGACGTGGACGAGAACCGGGCGGCTTCGATGTGCTACACGTCGGGCACCACCGGCAACCCCAAGGGAGCGGTGTACTCGCACCGCTCCACCTACCTGCACACGTTCTCCATCATGCAGGCCGACACGGTGGGCGTCCGCGAGCGCGACGTCGTCATGCCCGTCGTGCCCATGTTCCACGCCAACGCCTGGGGCCTCGCCCACGCCGGGGTGGCCGCAGGCTCCGCCATGGTCATGCCCGGCCCCGACCTCTCCCCGCCGGCCCTCGCCGACCTGATCGTCGAGCAGAAGGTCACAGTGGCCGCGGGCGTGCCCACCATCTGGATGGGCGTGCTGCCCCTCCTCGAAGGCCGGGACACCTCCCACATCCGGGCCATCCCCTGTGGCGGCTCGGCCGTACCCAAGGCGCTCTCCGAGGGCTATCGGCGGGTGACCGGCAAGCCGATCCTGCAGGCGTGGGGCATGACCGAGACCAGCCCGGTCGCCTCGGTGTTCACGCTCAAGTCGACCCTCGAGCACCTCGACGAGGACCAGCGCGCCGATCTGCGGGCCACCGTCGGCATGATCAACTTCGGGCTCGAGGCTCGCATCGTCGACCCTGACTCGCTCGAGGAGCAGCCCTGGGACGGGGTCGCCCAGGGCGAGCTGCAGGTGCGCGGCCCCTGGGTCATCAGCTCCTACTACGAGGACGAGCGCTCGCCCGAGAGCTTCACCACCGACGACTGGCTCAAGACCGGTGACGTCGCCGTCATCGACGACGAGGGCTACATCCGCCTGGTCGATCGGACCAAGGACGTCATCAAGTCGGGAGGCGAGTGGGTGTCCTCCGTCGAGCTCGAGAACGAGATCATGGGCCACCCCAAGGTCGCCGAGGCCGCCGTGATCGGCATGCTCCACCCGAAGTGGCAGGAGCGCCCGGTCGCCTTCGTGGTCACCAAGCCCGGCGAGTCGCTCACCAGGGACGAGGTGCTCGAGTTCCTCGACGGTCGGATCGCCAAGTGGTGGACCCCCGACGACGTGCTCTTCATCGACGAGGTGCCGAAGACCTCGACCGGGAAGTTCTCCAAGAAGGACCTGCGTGACCGCTTCAGCGACTACGAGCTCCCCACGAGCTGAACGGGACGGCGCCGGCGGGCGGGGCCCTGCCCGGCCGGGGTACGGCTTCCTACTGCGCCCCCGATGGCTGCTGCTCCACGTCGTCGTCGTGGCCATCGTGGCCGGGATGGTGAGCGCCGCCCTCTGGCAGCTGCGCCGCTACGACGAGAAGCGCGAGCGCAACGGCTGCTCGACGAGCGCGCCGCCGAAGCGGTGGTCGACGTCGCCCAGCTCGACCCGGCGGCCGATGTGGCCGACGTGGCCGGCCTCGAGTGGCGCACCGCCGAAGCCCGCGGCACCTACCTGCCCGAGGACGAGGTCCTGGTGCGGTCCCGCTCCTTCGACGGGGCACCGGGCGCCTGGGTGCTCACGCCGCTGCGCACCGCGGAGGGCGTCGCCCTCGTCGTGAACCGGGGCTGGATCCCCGCGGCGGGCCCGCCGACGCTGCCGCCCGAGGCCGAGGCGCCCCTGGGCGAGGTGGCGGTGCGCGGCCTGCTCGTGGAGGGCGACGTGCGGGGCCGCTTCGGGCCGACCGACCCGGCCGAAGGCCACCTCTACACCCTGGCCCGCGCCGACCTCGGCCGTCTCCAGCAGCAGGTGGACGAGGACCTGTACCCGCTCTACCTGCAGCTCCAGCAGCAGGCGCCCCCGACGGGCGACGTGCCCTTCCCCCTCCCCCCGCCCGACAGGGACGAGGGCCCGCACCTCAGCTATGCCGGGCAGTGGTTCCTCTTCACGCTCATCGCCCTCGTCGGCTACCCGATCCTCATCCGCCGGTCCGCCCGCCAGCGTGGCCTCGCCGCCCGCGAGCGTCGCGCCGCCGCTGGCCGCGAACCGGGCCACCCCGGCGAGGGGCCCGCCGACCTGGGGAGCGGGCGGTAGCGCCGTGGCCCGGGCCGTGGACCCCACCCTGCTCGTCCTGCTCGGCCTGCGGCTACGGGGGTTCGGGCCGTCGGGGGCCGTCGCCGAGCTGGCCGGGCTCGACGTCCAGTGCGTGCGCAGAACGCTCGCCGCCTGCGAGGCGCGAGGCTGGGCCGCCCACCGGGACGGCCACGCCCGCGGCTGGAGCCTGACCCCGGCCGGGCGGGCGGAGGGGGAGCGTCGCCTCGGGGCCGAGCTCGACGAGCGCGGCCAGCGCCCCGCGGTGCTCGTGGCTTACGAGCGCTTCCTCGGGCACAACGCCGAGCTGCTGGCCATCTGCACGGCGTGGCAGGTGCGCGAGGGAACTGGGGCGAACGACCACTCTGACGAGGCCTACGATGCCGTCGTGATCGAGCGGCTCGGTGCGGTCCACGTGGCGGCGGGGCCGACCCGCGCCGCGCTGGCCGGCGCCCTCGACCGCTTCGGGCCCTACGAGGCGCGGCTCGGCCATGCCCTCGGGCGGGTCAGGGCCGGCGAGCGCAACTGGTTCGCGGGGGCGGGCGTCGCCTCGTACCACTCCGTGTGGTTCGAGCTGCACGAGAACCTCCTCGCCACCCTCGGGATCGACCGGTCGCGCGAGCGCCGGGGACCCGACGACCAGCCGGGCGAGCATTAGCCGCGATGTATCGCAGCACCTCGCCCGGCGGCTCGCAGCACTGTGCAGGGACAATGGTCGTAGCCCCGATCTTCCGTTCGAGCTCGTTCGAGCTGGTCAGCCAGTCGGCCGCATCACTCGACCGACCAGGGTGCCGTCCAGGTCAGCGGCATGGCCACGAGCCTCGTGCAAGATCAGGGGGAGTAGTATCCGGGCAGGTCATGTGGCCTGCCCGTCAGGCCCGTGAACCATCACGGCCAGCCATCGGAGGCAGCTATGGCCCGCTTCGGCGCGGTGCTCACCGCCATGATCACGCCCTTCGACCGGGGAGGAGAGGTGGACCTCGGCCTCGCCGCCGAGCTCGCCCGCTGGCTCGTGGAGCAGGGCAACGAGGGGATCGTCGTGGCGGGCACGACGGGTGAGAGCCCGACGATCACCCACGAGGAGCAGGGCCGGCTGTTCGCCGCCGTGCGGGCCGCGGTGGACGTGCCCATGGTCGCCGGGGTGGGTTCGAACTCGACGCGCGAGACCCTCGAGCTGATGAGCGCCGCCGAGGCGGCCGGTGCCGACGGGCTGCTCGTCGTCTGCCCGTACTACAACCGCCCGTCCCAGGCCGGCCTGCTGGCCCACTATCGCACCGTTGCGGCCGCCACCGAGCTGCCCATCATGATCTACGACATCCCCGTGCGGACGGGCCGCAAGATCGACACGGCCACCCTCGTCGAACTGGCCCGCACGGTGCCCAACATCGTGGCCCTCAAGGACGCCGCCGCCGACCCCGTCGAGACGGCGAAGCTGATTGCCCAGATGCCCGAGCACTTCGAGGTCTACTCGGGCGACGACAGCCTCACGCTGCCCTTCCTCGCCGTGGGCGCCGTCGGCTTGGTCGGCGTGTGCACCCACTGGGCGGCGACGGAGATGGGCGCGATGATCGCCGCCTACAAGCGGGGGGAGGTGGAGCGCGCCCGCCGGCTCAACGCCCTCCTGCTCGAGTCCTACGACTTCGAGACCGGCCCCATCGCGCCGAACCCGGTGCCGACGAAGGCCATGCTGCGCACGCTCGGCTTCGAGGTGGGGGAGTGCCGCCTGCCCATGGGCCCGACCCCCGAGGGCCTCGAGGACCGCGCCCGGCAGGTGCACGCCAGGCTGATGGCCGTCCGCAGCGCCGTGTGAGCGCCCCGCGGCGGCGTCCCACCGTGGCCGCCGCTGGAGCCCGCGCCCGGCCCCGCCTGCAGGCTGTGCCCACCCGCAGGCTACCTTCGGAGGGCACGGTGGAACGATGAGGAGCGCGCATGGCTGACCCGGTGACCGTCACGTTCCTCGGCGGGCTGGGGGAGATCGGGCGGAACTGCGCCGTGATCGAGTGCCGGGACGAGATGGTCCTGCTCGATTGCGGCTTGATGTTCCCTGGCCAGGACATGCCGGGGATCGACCTGGTCCTGCCCGACTTCACCTTCATCCTCGAGAACCGCCACAAGCTGAAGGGCGTGGTGCTGACCCACGGGCACGAGGACCACGTCGGCGGGCTCGCCTACCTCCTGCGGGAGGTGTCCCTGCCGCTCTACGGCTCGCCCTTCACCTTGGGCCTGGCCCGCAACCGCATCGAGGAGGCGGGGCTGTTGGGCCGGACCCAGTTCATCCCCGTCCAGGACGGGGACCGCCTGCCCATCGGGCCCCTCGAGTTCGAGTTCATCCCCGTCACCCACTCGGTCCCCTCGGGCCACGCCGTGGCCGTGCGCACCCCCCAGGGCGTGCTCTTGCACTCGGGCGACTTCAAGCTGGACACGACACCCGTCGACGGGCGCCTGTGCGACCTCGCCCGCATCGGGGCCATCGCCGACGGGGAAGGCGTCCGCCTGCTCCTGTCCGACTCCACCAACGCGGACGAGAGCGGCTGGTCGCGCTCGGAGTCCCAGGTGGGCAGCGTCCTCTATGACCTGTTCCACGACCACCGAGGCCGGCGGATCGTCACCGTCTGCTTCTCGAGCCACATCCACCGGGTGCAGCAGATCGCCGATGCGGCCATCGAGCAGGGCCGCGTGGTGGCGACGCTCGGTATGTCGATGCGCAAGAACGTGAAGCTCGCCCGCTCCATGGGCCTGTTGCACATCCCCGCCGACCGCCTCGTCGACATCGAGCAGACCCAGGGCATGGACCCGGGCAAGGTGTGCGTGATATCGACGGGGAGCCAGGGCGAGCCCTACTCGGCGCTGGCGCTCATGGCCTCCGGCGAGAGCCGGTTCATCAAGATCGGGCCCGACGACACGGTGATCCTGTCCTCGAGCCCGATCCCCGGCAACGAGAGCAACGTCAACAAGGTCATGAACGGGCTCATGCGCCTCGGCGCCAAGGTGGTGCACAGCGGTATCGCCGACGTGCACGCCACCGGCCACGCCCGGGCGGAGGAGCTCAAGCTCTACCTCAACCTCACCCGGCCCCGGTTCATGGTCCCGGTGCACGGGGAGCCCCGCCACCTGCGAGCCCACGCCCAGCTCGCCTCCCAGGTCGGCGTCGACCTGAGCAGGGTGCTCGTCTGCGAGGACGGGGACCAGGTGGTGATGTCCGACCGTGGGGTGATGCGGGGCGACCGGGTCCGGGCCGGGCACCTCTACGTGGACGGCATCGTCGGCGACGTCGGCCGCGGCGTGCTGCGCGACCGCCGCGTGCTCGCCGAGGAGGGCGTGGTGGTGGTCATCGTCGCCATCGACGTCCAGGAGCGCGCCATCGTGACCGGGCCCGAGGTGATCACCCGGGGCTGGGTCTACGCGCCCGAGGCCGAGGAGCTGCTCGACGAGGCGGCCGACGTCGTCCGTCGCGAGGTGGACAAGGCGCTGGGTGGCGACACGGTCGAGCTCGACGTGCTCCAGCAGGTCATCCGCCGAGCTGCCGGGCGCTTCGTGAACGAGCGGACCCGCCGCAAGCCCATGATCGTCCCCGTCGTGATGGAGAGCTGAGCACGCGGGCTCCGTCCTCGCCACGCAACCCGCGATGCGCGACCCGCGCGTTCCGTGGGGGGCGAGGCACCTATCGTCGGGTGCCGTGCTTGTCGTGACCGGGCTGTCGAAGCGCTACGGCACCGTCGTCGCCCTCGACGACGTGAGCTTCGGCGTCGAGCGGGGCCAGACCGTCGGGTTCCTCGGACCGAACGGGGCGGGCAAGACCACCACCATGCGGGCCATCATGGGCCTCGTCGCCCTCGACGCTGGCAGCGTGGCCTGGGACGGCGCGCCGATCGGCGAGAGCGTCCGCCGCCGCGTCGGGTACATGCCGGCCGAGCGGGGCATGTACCAGCGAATGCGGGTCCGGGACCACCTCGTCTACTACGCCCGCATCTCGGGCCAGGACAGCACCTCAGCGGCGCGGGCGGCGGACGTGTGGCTGGAGCGCCTCGGGCTGGCCGAGCGGGCCGGGGACACCGTGCAGAGCCTCTCGAGCGGGAACCAGCAGCGGGTCCAGCTGGCCCTGGCGTTGCTGAACGAGCCCGAGCTCCTGGTCCTCGACGAGCCCTTCTCCGGCCTCGACCCCGTGGCTGTGGAGGTGTTGAGCGGCATCCTGCGCGAGCAGGTGGCGGCCGGGGCGGCCCTGCTGCTGAGCAGCCACCAGCTCGACCTGGTCAGCGATGTCGCCAGCCAGGTCGTGATCGTCGACCATGGCCGCGTCGTCCTCCGTGGCGACGTCGCCGAGCTGCAGGCCGCGTCGACGGTGCGCTACGTCGACGTGCAGTTCGCCAAGCCCACCGAGTGGCGACCAGAGGGCGCAGCGACGGCGGTGGCCGGCGACGCCCGTCGCCACCGGGTCGCGGTGAGGGTCGACGCCGACCCGGTGGCGCTCCTGGGCGACGCCCAGCGGCAGGGCGACGTTGTCTCCTGGTCCTTCGCCCCGCCGGACCTCTCCGAGGTCTTCCTCGACGCCGTCGGGCGGCGCGCCGTGGAGGGCGCCGACGGTGACGCCGTCGTGCACGGCGCCGACGGGCGGGCCGGCAGGTGAGCGTCATCGGGCTCATCGCCCGCAGGGAGATGACCGAGCGCCTACGGGCCAAGTCGTTCTACATCCTCACCGGGCTGCTCGTCGCCGTGGTCCTCGGCGCTGGTGTGGTCGGTCGCTTCGCCGCCAGCGATGACGACACCAGCACCTTGGAGGTCGCGGTCGTCGCCGACGCGG
Source organism: Acidimicrobiia bacterium (assembly GCA_009377505.1). GTDB lineage: Bacteria > Actinomycetota > Acidimicrobiia > Acidimicrobiales > CAIXPF01 > WHTX01. Next base: position 4,887 of record WHTX01000132.1, on the reverse strand, counting down.
GCGGCGACGTCCTCGGGGAGAGCATCCGCAACGCGGCCTCAGGGTTGGGGCTGGAGGCGACGGTGACCCCGATCGACGACGCCGAAGCGGCGCAGCGGGCGCTCGAGGACGGTGACGTGGCCGCCGTTGTCCTCGTCGACGAGCGGCAGGTCGTCTTCGAGTCCGAGGTCGACGACCGCGCCTACGCCGTCCTGCAGCAAGCCTGGTCCAACAGCCGGGTCGAGGAGGCGCTGGCCGACGCCGGGCTGAGCGCCGAGCAGTTGGACGCGGCGTTGCGGCCCCCGCCCCTCGACGCCACGGTCGTCGACGAGGAGGACGACAGCCCCGACGGCATCGCCGTGCTCAGCGGCACGGCGACGGCCATCCTGCTGTTCATCTCGCTGCAGACCTTCGGCGGCTACGTCCTCATCGGCGTCGTCGAGGAGAAGGCGACGGCTGTGGTCGAGGTCCTGCTGGTCAGGGTCCGCGCCGACCAGCTCTTGGCGGGCAAGGTCATCGGCATCGGCGTGGTGGCCCTCGCCCAGTTCGCCGTGGCGGTGCTCGCCGGGGTCGTCGCGCTGGCCATCTCGGGGGTCGACGTGCCCGTCGAGGTCTTCGGCGCACTGCCGATCTCGCTCGTGTGGTTCCTCGGGGGGTACGCCTTCTACTCGACACTGTTCGCGCTCGCCGGTTCGCTGGTCAGCCGCCAAGAAGACGCCCAAGCAGCGAACGCGCCCATCATGACGGTGCTGGTCGCCGCCTACATGACGATCTTCGTGTTCGGGTGGGCGCCCGCCTCGACCCCGGCCCGGGTCCTGTCACTCATCCCGCCGTTCGCCCCGTTCTCGATGCCGTTGCGGATGGCGGCCGGGGCGGCGTCCGTCCTCGAGATCGTCGTCTCCCTCACGCTCCTCGTGCTCTCGATCCTGGCGATCTGGAAGCTGGCCAGCCGGATCTACGCCCAGGTGTTGCTGCGTCGGGGGACGCGCATCCCCTGGACGGAGGCGTTGAGGACCCTGCGCAGCGCGCCGACGGGCGGTTGACGCTCCGCCGAGCGGCGTCGCCTGGCCGCGGGCGCGGTCGCCCCGGGCCGCTCGCGGCGCTGGGCGGGCTTCCCCCCCCGGGCCGGCCTAGCCCCCAGAAGAACCGGGAACGGATCGGGCAACGCCGACCATGGACCCGCACCCTCCAGCGCAGGGACCCCTTGGAACCGCTCGTCCAGGGGTGCCTCGCCGGCCCCCACCGCCAGCCCGCGAGCCCGCCAGGTTCACTCCTGGCGCCACGTCGGCGGGCGGTCGGAGAGGATGCCCTCCTCGATGAGGGCGTCGACCTCGTGGTCATCCGCTCCGAGCATGTCTCGGAGCACCTCGCGGTTGTGCTGGCCCCGGAAGCCGGCCACGGGCTTCACCCCGCTCGCCGCGCCCCGGAACCTCCACGGCGACTGGGGCACGGTGACCGCCTCGCCCCGGCCGGTGTCCACATCCACGAACGCGCCGCGCTCACCGGCCCAGTCGGTCCGAGACAGCTCGGCGGTGGTGCGGACGTCGGACACAAGCACGGTGGAGAGACCGAGCGCGCCCTGGAGGGAGGCGGCGTCGTCGAAGGTGGCCACCCAGGCGGCCAGCTCGCCCTCGAGCGCCGCCCGGTTGCGCACCCGGTCGACGATGTCGGCGAAACGCGGGTCATCAGCCAGGCCCGGCCGGCCCATCGCCAGCCACCAGGTCCGGAAGCCGGCGTTGGTGGTGGCGTCGAGGGTGACGTTGACGTGGCGGCCGTTGGACAGGGCGAAGATCGGCGACCAGTTCTGGCCGGGCCGGAAGCCGTGGGCGGGCTCCTCGCCGGTCAGCTCGCAGGAGGCCAGGTCGTTCACGACCAGCATCGACTCCGCCATCGACACCTCGACGGCCTGGGCCTCACCGGTGCGGTCGCGCAGGTGCACGGCGGCGAGCAGGGCGCCGAGGGCGTGCAGGCCCGTGTAGACGTCGGCATGGGAGATGGGGTCGTTGCGGGGCTCGTGGTCCTCGAGGCGGCGCTTGGCCACCATGGCCGTCACCCCGGCCTCGGCGTGGATGGCCGAGGCGAAGGCGCCGTCGCCCGAGCGTGAGTTGCCGTGGCCCCAACCGCTGACCGAGGCGAGGATGATCCTCGGGTTGCGAGCGACCAGCGTCTCGAAGTCGAGCCCGAGGCGGTCCATGACGCGGGGCCGGTAGTTCTCGAGCACGATATCGGCCCGTTCGACCAGGCGCAGCAGCAGCTCGCGCCCCTCGGGCCGGGCGAGGTCCATGGAGACGCAACGCTTGCCCGCGTTGTACTGCACGAAGTAGGCGGACATGCCGTCCACACGGGGCACGATCGACCGGGTCAGGTCGCCCTCGGGCGGCTCGACCTTGATGACCTCGGCGCCGAGGTCGGAGAGCAGGCGTCCGGCGATCGGGCCGGCGAGGGCCCGGGTGAGGTCCAACACGACGAGATCCGACAGGGGGCGGTCCATCGGCAGCGGACGCTACAGGGCGAGGACCGACACGTCCGCGCTCTCGGCCTGGGCCCGGTCGGTGATGCACCCGCGATGGCAGCGCCGCTCGTCCCGCTCCACGCACAAGAGGGCGACCCTCCGCTCGCGCGCCAGCGCCACCACGGCCTCGTAGGCGCCGAGCCCCTGGTATTCGAGGTGCTGCCGGTAGCGCTCGCGGCCGAGCTCGACCGAAGCGCCGCCGAACGCCGACCGGTTGTCCCTGGGGTTGCCCAGCTCCGGCGCGTGGCGGTACTCGATCCCCCCTTCGGCCAATGCTGCGGCCAGCGCCCCCTTTGACAGGCCCCGCTTACGGGACGAGGGTGTCATCCGCACGTCGACGAGGACCTCGACCTCGGCTCCAGCCAGGTCCTCGACCAGCTCCTCCAGCGTGCGGTCCTCGTAGCCGATGCTGACGATGGTCACGGCGGCGGGCGAATGGGGCGACGGGCGTGGTGGTGATGCGCTGCCGGCCATGTCCGAGCCTCCCACCCGAAGGGCCTGCGAAGCCCTTCGGCGTGCGGGCGGTCCGAAACCTAACCTCGGCCGGATGCGCCTGGAACAGTTCGGCCCCGTGTTCGGCCGCCTGGTGGCGACCTCGGGGACGGCGCGCCGGCGGTGAGCACCCTCCGCACCGCGCACCTCGAGGGCTCGCCCTTCGTTCCCCCTGTCGGGCCCTCGGCCCACCCTCGCCCGAAGTCCACGATCGGCCGCGACCAACAGGCCTCGTGGCTCCGCCGCGCCCTGCCCATCGTGCTGGCCCACAAATGGCTCCTCGCCAGCTCGCTCGTGGCCTCCTTCGTCGGGCTCCTCATCCAGGTCCAGATCCCCGCCGTGCTCCGCTCGGCCATCGACGAGGCCCTCGTGGCCCGCAGCCGCCCGGTCGGGTACTTCGTGGCGGCGATCCTCGTGCTCGGCGCGGCCAAGTGGGTGGTGACCTACGTCGGGCGCCTCAACCTCTTCCGTACCGCCTACCGCATCGAGTCCGACCTGCGGAACATCGTCTACGAGCACCTGGCCCAGCTCTCCTTCTCGTTCTACGACCGGGTGCAGTCGGGCCAGGTGATCTCCCGGGCGAACTCGGACATCCGCTCGGTGCAGATGTACCTGGCGTTCGCCCCGAGCATCCTCGTACAGTGCTCCGTCGCCGTCGTCGCCTTCTGGAAGATGCTCACCATCGACGTGCCGCTCGCCTTCGTGGCCATGGCGACGATGCCCCTCGTCTACTGGGCGGGGGCGCGCATGCGGAACCAGAGCTTCCCCATCTCCTGGCTCAACCAGGCTCGCCAGGCCGAGGTGGCCGGCCTCGTGGCCGAGAGCACCGACGGCGTGCGGGTGGTGCGGTCCTTCGCCGCCGAGGAGCGCCAGCTCCGCAAGCTCGACGAGGCGGCGCGGCGGGTGCGGTGGGCGCTGCTCACCGACGCCGGCATCCGCGCCCGGTGGGCGCCCCTCATCGAGAACCTGTCACGGGTCGGCAGCGCCCTGGTGCTCGTCTACGGCGGCTGGCTGGTCATCGAGGGCCGGGCCACGATCGGCACGATCGTCGCCTTCAACGCCTACGTGCTGATGTTGCAGCCGCCGTTCCGCCTGCTGGGCCTGCTCCTGATGATGGGGCGGCGGGCGGCGGCGTCGGCGGGGCGCATCTACGAGATCCTCGACGAGCGGCCCGACGTCGTCGACCGCCCCGGCGCCGTCGACCTCGTCGAGTGCCGGGGAGAGCTCGCACTGTCCGGGGTCGACTTCGACTACCCGAACGGCACGCCCGTCCTGCGTGGCCTCGACCTGCACCTCGAGCCGGGGGACACGCTCGCCCTCGTGGGCCGCACGGGGTCGGGCAAGTCCACCATCGCCCGGCTCCTGTGCCGCTTCTACGACGTGACCGGGGGCTCGATCGCCCTCGACGGCCACGACGTGCGCGACCTGACGCTCGTGAGCCTGCGCCACCACGTCGGCATGGTGCTCGACGAGCCCTTCCTGTTCTCGGACTCCATCCGCGACAACATCACCTTCGGCCGGCCCGGGGCCAGTGACGAGGAGGTCGTCGCCGCGGCCAAGGCGGCGAACGCCCACGAGTTCATCTCCCGCCTGCCCGCCGGCTACGACACCGTCGTCGGCGAGCGGGGCTACACGCTCTCGGGCGGCCAGCGCCAGCGGGTCTCGATCGCCCGCACGCTGTTGACGAACCCTCCCGTGCTCGTCCTCGACGATGCCACCTCGGCCATCGACGTGCAGGTCGAGCACGAGATCCACGAGGCGCTCAGCCGGCTCATGCAGGGCCGGACCACGATCATCATCGCCCACCGGCTCTCCACCATCAGCCTGGCGGCGCGGGTGGCGGTGCTCGAGGAGGGCCGCATCCTGGCCGAGGGCACTCACGCCGAGCTGCTGGCCGGGGAGCC
>WHTX01000131.1 GCA_009377505.1 Acidimicrobiia bacterium | reverse complement strand
GTCCCAACACACGCCAGTGCGGCCCATCGACCCGACCATGTTGCAGTACCGAAGATGTCGGGCGAACTCTGCAGACGTGTACTGGCATCCCCGGTCGGAGTGGAACACAGCGCCCGGCGCGATGCGACGATGCGAGCGGGCCATGGTGAGGGCGTCGGCCACGAGCGAGGTGCGCATGTGCTGGGCCATGGACCAGCCGATGACTTCTTTCGTGCACAAGTCGATCACGGTGGACAGGTACAGCCAGCCTTCCCAGGTGCGCACGTAGGTGATGTCACCCACGAGGCGCTGCCCGGGCGCCGCCGCGCTGAAGTCCCCCTCGAGGCGGTCCGCTGGGGCGGCCCCCTCGCCGGCCATGGTCGTGAGCCGCCAGGGCCGGGGCTGGCAGGCCGCCAGGCCCAGCTGGGCCATCAGGTACCGGACGAGCTCGGGCCCGGCCTCGATCCCGCGGTGCCCCAGCGCGGCGCGGACGCGCCGGTAGCCGTAGGTGCCCCGGCTGGCCTTGAACGCCTTGGCGACCTGGACCGCCGACCAGAACCGTCGGCGCGCGGTCGCCGAGCTGGGCCGGCCGCGCCATTCGTAGAACCCCGACCGTGACACGCCCAGCCAACGGCACATCGAACCGAGCGGGTAGAGCGCTTTCTCGCCGTCGATGAACTCGTACTTCGAGCTTACCGATACTCCTGGGCGAAGAAAGCGGCCGCTTTCCCAAGAACTCCGATTTCATGCGCAGCTCACGGTTCTCACGCTCAAGCTCCGCCAGCCTCGCCCGCTCCGACTGAGACAACGGCTTCTCTTCGACTGGGCGCTCATCACGATACCGGTACACCCAGTTCGCCAACGTGCCCTCATGGACGCCAAGCTCGCGCGCCACGTCCACGATCGGCCGCGAACCGTCAATCACCAACCGGGCAGCCTGCTCCTTGAACTCCGCCGAGTACCTCTTACGGCCCATGACCATCCCTTCGACCAGGCACCCCACCCAGCCTGTCCGGAAACCTCAGGGCAGCCCCCCGGCGCCGAGATGGTCACGGTGGCTCTGCGGCGGCTCGACCCGGGCGCGACGGGATCGGTCCTCGATGTCCTAAGCCGCACCGGGGTCCGGGTGCTCCCGAACACGGCCGGGTGCTTCACCGCCATCGAGGCCGTGCGGACCGCCCACCTGGACCGTGACGCCTTCGGGACCGACCGGGTCAAGCTCGAGGTAATCGGCGACGACCGGACGCTGCTGCCCGACACGGCCGAGCTCCTCGACGCTGCCGAGCGTCTTGTCGACGCCGGGTTCGTGCTGCTCCCCTTCACGAGCGACGACCCTGTCACCGCTGTCCGGCTCGCGCAGCTCGGCTGCGCGGCGGTGATGCCGCTGGCCGCACTGATCGGTAGCGGCCTGGGGATCCGCAACCCGCACAACATCGCCCTGATCCGCGACCAGGTGTCGGTACCAGTGATCCTCGACGCCGGGATCGGCACCGCCTCGGACGCGGCCCTGGCGATGGAGCTGGGCTGCGACGCGGTGCTGCTCGCCGCCGCGGTCACCCGGGCGCACGACCCCGAGCAGATGGCGACCGCGATGCGCCACGCGGTCACCGCGGGGCGCCTTGCGCGCACCGCCGGGCGCATCCCGACCCGGTTCTACGCCCAAGCGTCGACGCCCTTCGACGGTCGAGCGGACCTGACGTGAACCTCCCCCGGCTCCTGATCCTCACCGACCGCCACCAAACCACCCGGCCTCTGGTGGACGTGGTGCGGGCAGCTGTCAACGCCGGTGCCCGCGCCGTCGTCCTGCGGGAGAAGGACCTGCCCCGAGCCGTCCGGGCCCACCTCGCCGACCAGCTCCGACCGATCCTCACCGAGGCCGGCGCCCTCCTCATCATGGCATCGGACGCGACGATCCCTGCCGACGGCGTCCACCTGGCCACCAGCGATCAGCTCCCCGCCAACCGGCCCCCACTGGTGGGCCGGTCCTGCCACGACCCGACCGGCCTGCAGGCGGCCGCGGAGGAGGGCTGCGACTGGGCCACCTTGTCGCCGATCTTCCCGTCACCGTCCAAGCCCGGCTACGGGCCGGCCCTCGGCACGGGCGCGTTGGCGGGCGCGCCGCTGCCGGTGTGCGCGCTGGGCGGCGTCGACGCCGGGCGAGCGGCGGCATGCGTGGCCGCTGGCGCAGCCGGTGTGGCCGTGATGGGTGCGGTGATGCGCGCCACCGACCCCGCCGCGGTCGTGGCGAACCTGCTCCGTGCCCTCGAGAGCAAGGCGGGCCGATGACGCCGCCCGTCGCGCTCAGCATCGCCGGCAGCGACTCGGGCGCCGGTGCCGGTCTGCAGGCCGACCTCAAGACCTTCGCGGCCCTCGGCGTATTCGGCACCTGCGCGGTGACCGCCATCACTGCGGAGAACACCGGTGGGGTTCGTCACGTCCACACCCTGCCGCCCGGCCTCGTAGTGGCCCAGGTCACCACCGTCCTCGACGACATGCCGGTCGTCGCGGTGAAGACAGGGATGCTCGGCGACGCCGCCATCATCACCGCCGTCGCCGACCTGGCCGACGCCGGACGGCTCCCGAACCTCGTCGTGGCCCCCGTGGTCGTCTCGTCCACCGGCACCCGCCTGCTCGACCGCGACGCCCCCGGCCGCTACCTCGATCGCCTCTTCCCCCACGCCTGCGTCTTCACCCCCAATCTGGCCGAGGCCGCAGCCCTGCTCGGCACCACGATCCGCACCCGACATGACCGCCGCGAGGCGGCCCGTGCCCTAGGCGCCGCCGGCCCGGAGGTCGTAGTGCTCAAGGGCGGTCACCCGCTCCCCGGCGACGACGGCCACGCGGTCGACGTGGTGTGGACGGGACGCGATGCACCGAGCTGCGGGCACCGCGCATCGACAGCGCCAACGTGCATGGCGCGGGGTGCTCGTTCGCTTCCGCCGGCGCCGCCGGGCTCGCCCAGGGCCTCGACCTCGACGAGGCGCTGCGCGCCGCCAAGGCCTTCGTCCACCGAGCGATCGCCGGTTCAGCCCGCTGGCGCCTCGGTGCCGGCCACGGACCCCTCGACCACCTCGGCTTCGACCAGGAGGAACCCACATGACACCCACCCGCGCCAAGGCGTACGACGACGGCCCCGACGGCGTCCGCGTCCCCTTCCAACAGATCGATCTCACCAACGGTGACCGCGTCCGTCTCTACGACACCAGCGGCCCCGGAGCAGACCCCACCGTCGGGCTGCCGCCCCTGCGCCGCGACTGGATCGTCGGGCGCGGCGACGTCGACCCCTATGACGGTCGCACCCGGTCGCTGCGCGACGACGGGCGGGCCGCCACCCGCCGAGCCGACGACGCCAGCGGCGGCCTCTGGCAGGGCGAGCGACGCCCGCCGCTGCGGGTCCGACCCGGTCGGCGGCCCACCCAGCTCCACTACGCCCGCGCCGGCCAGACCACCCCGGAGATGCACTTCGTCGCGCAGCGCGAGGCGATGGACCCCGAGGTGGTGCGCGCCGAGATCGCCCGCGGCCGGGCCATCCTCCCCGCCAACGTGAACCACCCCGAGTCCGAGCCCATGATCATCGGCTCGAGGTTCCTGGTGAAGGTCAACGCCAACATCGGCAACTCGGCGGTCACCTCTTCGATCGCCGAGGAGGTCGACAAGCTCACCTGGGCCACCCACTGGGGGGCCGACACCGTCATGGACCTCTCGACCGGGCCCGACATCCACACCACCCGCGAGTGGATCATCCGCAAGAGCCCCGTCCCCATCGGGACCGTGCCCATCTACCAGGCCCTCGAGAAGGTCGACGGCTCACCCACCGATCTCACCTGGGAGCTGTTCCGTGACACCATCATCGAACAAGCCGAACAAGGCGTCGACTACATGACGATCCACGCCGGTGTCCTGCTGCGCTACGTCCCCCTCACCGCGAACCGCTTGACCGGCATCGTGAGCCGGGGCGGCGCGATCCTCGCCGCCTGGTGCCTCGCCCACCACCAGGAGAACTTCCTGTACACCCGCTTCGAGGAGCTCTGCGAGCTGTTCGCTGCCTACGACATCTCGTTCTCGCTGGGTGACGGGCTCCGCCCCGGGTGCATCGCCGACGCCAACGACCAAGCGCAGCTGGCCGAGTTGCGCACCCTCGGTGAGCTCACCGAGATCGCCTGGCGCCACGACGTCCAGGTCATGATCGAAGGCCCCGGGCACGTCCCGCTCCACAAGATCAAGGAGAACGTCGACCTGCAGCTCGACTGGTGCCGCGAGGCGCCCTTCTACACACTCGGCCCGCTCACCACCGACATCGCGCCCGGCTACGACCACATCACCTCGGCCATCGGCGCAGCCACGATCGGTATGCACGGCACCGCCCTGCTCTGCTACGTCACCCCCAAAGAGCACCTCGGGCTCCCCGACCGCGACGACGTCAAAGGCGGTGTCATCGCCTACAAGATCGCCCTCCCACGCCGCCGACCTCGCTAAGGGCCACCCCCGCGCCCAGGAACGAGACGACGCCCTGTCCAAAGCCCGGTTCGAGTTCCGCTGGGCCGACCAGTTCGAGCTGTCACTCGACCCCGACACCGCCCGCGCTTACCACGACGAAACTCTCCCAGCCGAGCCCGCCAAGACCGCCCACTTCTGCTCCATGTGCGGCCCCAAGTTCTGCTGCATGCGCATAACTCAAGACATCCGCCGCTACGCCGCGGAACATGACGTCAGCGAGACCCAAGCCGTCGAGCTAGGCATGAAGGAGAAGTCCGACGAGTTCGCGGCAGCAGGCGGGGAGCTCTACAGCCAAGCTGGCGCGGTGATCGAGCCGGTTGCGTAACGCGATGATCTGGCGTCAGATGCCTGGGGCAATCAGAGCCGACATCGTCGGCCGCGAGGTCGGCACCGTGGTCACCGTCGTCGACTCGATCGCTACCGCCATGGCTACGCCGCCGCCGTGGTTCCCGACGCCAACGAGGACAGCCGCACCGCCACCCACAACCTCGACACCCACGGTGTGGCGTCCAACCGTACTGAGCCTGGATCCACCATGCAGCGACGGGTGATGGGTCGACCATCCACGTAGAAGTGCCCTCTCAGCAGGGACGATCGCGGTTGCGACACGCACCGAACATCGCTGTGGGAGGGCACTTTCTTGGTGACAGCCTGCCAGAGCATCGACCGGCTCGACGTGATCTTCGATGACGAGCGGTCGACGGCCAACCCCGGGCTCTTGTTGCCGGCGACGCTGGCCGCGCATCTCCATGCTGCGCCACCGCGATGCCCGAGCGCGTATCATCGACGCATACGGGATTCTGAGGTGGTGAACCAGGCAGGGTCACGTTCCGGGTGTGGCTACGCGCTGCGAGGCCGTCGCGCAAGATCGAACGCCGCCACTCGTGATTGGTCGATCCATGCGTCCAGCTCGGTCGGGTCGAATCGCAGGTAGTGCCCGAGCTTCACGTAGGGGATCCGGCGCTGCGCCACGAGGCGGCGTACGTAGCGAACGCTGACGCCGAGACGCTCGGCGGCTGCGGCGATGTCGATGAGCCCAACCGGGCTCGCCTCTGAAGTCGGCATCAACGGAATCCCTTCTACTCGGTCCATCTCGTTGTGGCGTGATGACGCTCGATCGGTAACCCACCCCGGGCAGTACGGAGTCGCGACAGTCGGCTGCGGAGCGGGTTCGAGCCTGTCGGTTGCCGTGGCCGCCCTACGCGCGGGTGCCGTGACCCGCCTCGCGGCGGGGTGCCGTGTGCGCCGCCGCCTCCGCCCGTGTCAAGCCCCTCGTTCCTCGGGGCCAAGCCCTTCGGGTTGACACGGGCTCCGGTCGGCGGCTCGACCGCCCCGTAGGGCGGAGTCCCGGCCAGCCCGGCGGGACCCCACGTCAGCAACCGAAGGAGCCGTCGGATGAATCGTCCCGAACCTGTGGCGTCGTGCGTGGCACCGGGCGGACAGTCCGTCCTGTTCCGCCTCCCGACCGGCCGCGTCCCCACCTACGTGGTGATCGACCGGCACGCCGTCGAGCACGTGCACACGTCGTCGCTCGGCGTGGCGATGACCGCGGCTCGTCGGGTGCTGACCGAACAGGGAGAGGTGTGGGTCCGCGCGTCGGACGACACCTGCGCCCACATCGACCCGCACCGGGTCGCCATGGACACCCCGTCGTGTCCGTGGATCCAAACCATTGCAGCAAACCTTGAAGGAGCAACCCCACAACAACCACCGAACCCACCACCGACACCACCATGGACGCGTCGGTCGAGCCGGAGTTGTGCTGGCTAACCTGGCCGACCTCGCCGCCCATCCCGACAACCCGCGCAGCAGCTTGGGCGACCTGACCGAACTGGTCCGCTCGATCCGGTCACACGGCATCTTGGAACTGCTCGTCGTTCTCCCTGCCGACGACGACGGTGTGTGCCGGGGCGGCCGGCGCCACGTATCTCGGGGTGGGGCCGGCCTACGCGACGAGTACGAAGGCGGGGCTGCCTGCGCCGATCGGCACGGACGGGGTGGGGCGGGTGGCGCGCGCGATCGCCGGTGTGACAGCAGATCGTCTTTCGGAGCTGTTGGCCGCTGGCGCCTACGGGGTGGCCGTGATCAGCGCGCTGAGCGATGCCGATGACCCCTTCGCCGCCACCGAGGAGGTGCTGAGGGCCATCGACGAGGCGGTCGGCGCACAGGTCGTGGTTCTCAAGGGCGGTCACCCGCTCCCACGTCGACGGCGGTGACGCCGTCGACGTGGTGTGTGACGGGAGGCGCTGCACCGAGCTGCGGGCACCACACATCGACAGCGTCAACGTGCATGGCACGGGGTGCTCGTTCGCGTCCCCTGTTGCCGCCGGGCTCGCCCGACGCCTCGACGTCGACGAGGCGTCGGGCGCCGCCAAGGCCTTCGTCCACCGAGCCATCGCCGGCTCAGCCCGCTGGCGCCTCGGCGCCGGCCACGGAACCCCTCGACCACTTCGGCTTCGACCAGGAGGAACCCACATGACCCCCACCCGTACCAAGACCCGCGAGCAGGGCCCGGGTGGCATCAGCGTGCCGTTCCAAACAGGTCGAGCTCACCAACGGCGACCGCATCCGTCTCTACGACACCGGCGGCCCCGGATCAGACCCCACCGTCGGGCTGCCGCCCCTGCGCCACGACTGGATCGTCGGTCGCGGCGACGTCGAACCCTACGATGGTCGCACCGAGGCGCAGCGCGACGACGGGAGGGCCGCCACCTGCCAAGGCGACAACGCGACCGGCCGCCTCCGGCAGGGCGAGCGACGCCGGCGAGAACCTGCGGTGCTCGTCGTCGACGGCGACGCCGATGTGCGCGCACTGGTCGTAGGACGGTTGTGGAAGTGTGCGGGACGCCGACACCGGCGGCGTCCCGCTGGAGGCGGTCGCCGCCGGACCCTGGCCGTGGTCGTCACCGAGATTGATCTGCCCGACACGGGCGGCGGGAGGCTCATCGGCGAGCTCCGACGATCTGCGAGGGAACGCGAGCCCCGGATCCTGATCGTGTCGATCGTGGATCGCCCCCACGTCGACCCGGAACCCGTCGACGGCTACGTCGTCAAGCCGTTCCGGAGCGACGAGCTGTGACGAACGGTGGCGCGGCTGGCGACAGCGACCTGCGCCGGTGTGCGCACGGCGTCGGAGCGACGAGACGCTTGTACGAGCCCGCTGCTCGGCAACGTCACGAGGGCGCCGATCGGCGCACGCTGACGCCGCAGGCGAACTCGCGTCCGGGCGGCACGGCGTCGCGTAGCGTCGCGGGAGTGCAGGCCGCCGGGCTCTTCGATGCCAACCTCGATCTGGCGCGGGCCTGTCGTGACCACCCGTTCGTGCAGCGGATCGCCAGCGGTCCGCTAGACCGGGCCTCGTTCTGCTCCTTCATCGCCCAGGACGCCACGTTCCTCGACGCGTTCGTGCGGGCCTACGCCCTGGGTGCGGCCAAGGCGCCCGACGGCGAGACGATGACCGCGTTCAAGACCCTGCTCGACGGCGGGTTCGACGAGCTTGAGCTGCACCGCGGCTGCGCGGCGCGCTGGGGTGTGGACCTCGCGCCCGAACCGGCACCGGCGACCGCTGCGTACACCGACTCCCTGCTGTGGGTCGCCGCCCTCGAGCCGGTGGGCCACCTGTGCGCGGCGATGACGCCGTGCGGCTCTACGCCTGGCTGGGGCGAGCGCTGGCACCGGTGACTGCGCCTGACTCCCCCTACCGGGACCGGGTGCAGGCCTACGCCGACGCTGGCTTCGAGCGGTCGGCGTTGGAGGACCGGCTCGGGGGCGACCCGGCAGTCGTGGCCCGCCACTACCGCACCGCCATGCGCCTCGAGCTCGCCTTCTTCGCCGCCGCCCACGAGCAGGCCCGGTGACCGCCGTCCGCCAGCTGGCCGACCGCGACCCGGCACTGTGGTGGGCGGCGACGCACCACCCGTTCCTCGACGGCGTTCGTGACGGCACCCTTCCCGGGACCGCGTTCGACCGCTGGCTCGGGCAGGACCGACTGTTCGTGGAGACCCTCGCCCGGGCGTGGGCGGCGATGCTGGCGGACGCGCCGACCGACGACCTCGGCCTCCTCGCCGACGGCGTCAGCGCCTTCGTGGCCGAGATGGCGTGGCTCGAGACGCTCGGCGCCGAGCGCGGCCTCGCCGTCCCCGCGCAGCCCCTACCCGCCGCCGTCGACTACCACGCCCACCTCCGGCGGACGGCGGGCGGGCCGTACACGGTGGCGCTGGCGGCGATGTGGGCGGTCGAGGCGGCCTACCTCGAGGCGTGGCGCACCGCCCTGCCTGGCGCCTCGGCCTACCGACCGTTCGTAGAGCACTGGACCGACGGGTCCTTCGTCGCCTTCGTGGGCCGCGTCGAGGCTGCCGCCGATCGGGCGCTGGCCTCGGCGTCAGCGGCGGTAGTCGACGCTGCCGCCGACGCCGTCGCCCTCACCGCCGGGCACGAGGCCGCCTTCTGGGCCATGACCTGGGCGGGCTGAGGCGCCGAGCGATCGGCCGCCTACCGACCACGCCAGGGCCACGATCGCCGAGGCGGCGGGCGCCCACACGAACGCGCCGACGTCGAGCGCCGGCGAGTCGGCGATGGTGAGCGCCGCCCACCCTCCGTCGACTCCGCCGCGGGTCACGACGCCGAGCACGAACACCGCGAGCAGGCCCGCCACTGACCCGGCGATGGCGCCACCGCCGGTCACCCTGGGGCCGAGACCGAGGAAGACGGGCACCACGGTGGCGGCGGCGACGAGGTCAGCGACGAGGAACAGTCGGAGGATGTCGTGGCCCTGCACGGCGATGAGGCAGGCGGGGCCGATCAGGGCCACGGTGACGAGGCGGGCGGCGCCCAGGCCCAGGCGCTCGTCGCTCACGTCCTGGGCCACGAGCGCCGCCATGCCGTTCTCGAGGGTGTCGACGCTCGACGCCACCAGCGCCACGGCGAGGACCACGATGAGCAGCCGGATGCCGCCGGGAAGACCGGCGAGCAGGTCGAAGAACGGCACCGACGGCTCGCCGATCCCGGCGGCCACCAGACCGGTGAGCCCGACGGCGAGGACCGTCAGCAGGCTGAGGACGGCGGCGATGCCGGTGGCGGAGCGCAGCGACGCCTCGTCGGCCGCGGCCCACATGCGCTGCCAGTAGCCCTGGTGGAACAGGTTGGCGGCGGTGACCGCGACGACGAGCACCACGATCGTCTCCACCCCCGCCCGGTCGACGTGGGTCAACCCCCCGTCGACGGCGGCGCGCAGCGGACCGTCGACGTGGCACACGATGGCGCCCACGCCGAGGGCGAGCAGGGCCAGGATCAGCCAGCCCTGCCACCGGTCGGTGCGCAGCGACGCCGGAAGCCCGCCGTAGGCGGTGTACGCGGCGGTCATCGCCGCCGTGCCCACGACGCCGATCCACGCTTCGGCCGCCCCGAACGCGGGGAGGGTCAGCACCTGGCCGATGGCGGTGAGCTCGGCGGTGACGAACATGAACATGTAGAACACGGCGACCACCGCCACGTAGGCCTGGAACGGTCGGCCGAAGCGGAGCCGCACCCAGTCGGTGAGCGTGATGCCCGCGGGCACCGAGCGTCGCACCCGGGGACCGAGCACACCGAAGGCGACCAGCGGGGAGGCGGCCGCCAGGGCGTAGGCGACGGCGCCGAGGACCCCGCCGAACGCGGCGACGATCGGCGGCGTGAACAGGATCCACACTCCCATCCCCGAGGCGTAGAGGCTGAGGGCGAGCGGGACAGCGCGCTGGGAGCCGCGGGCGGCGAGGTAGTCGTCCCTGCCGGCGGGACGGGCCCGGCCGGTGACGCCGACCACGGCGAACAGCGCGAGGGTGGCCAACAGGGCGGCGACAGCCGTGGTAGCGCTCATCGAGGGTCCTCCCAGGCGAAGTGGTCGATGGGGCCGTGCCCGGCGCCGGGCCGCCACCGGCGGCCCCCGGCCAGGGCCCGAGCCACGTACTCCTTGGCCGCGGCCAGGGCGGCGGCCACGTCGTCGCCGTCGGCGAGGCGGGCGGCCACCGCCGACGCGAACGAGCAGCCGGTGCCGTGGTTGTTGGCGGTGCTCACGCGGCGGCCGACCAGGTCGTGCAGCTCGCCGTCGAACCAGACGTCGGCCGCCTCCTCGGCGCGGTCGGCGGTGGGATCGCCTCCCGTGATCACCACCGTCTCGCAGCCCGTGGCGCTCAGCTCGCCGGCGGCGCGGCGGACGTCGTCAGGGGTGACGAGCAGCCGTCCGAGGAGCACCTGGACTTGCGCCGATTCGCGGTCCCCACCCGGGCGTGGGGCAGGAGCCGTTCCAGGTACGCCGCTTCGACGTGCTGGTCGAGGAGGCGGTCGCGTGGACGACACCATGACCGGGTCGACCACGAGGTTGGGGAGGCGCCCGGCGGCGGCCAGCGCGGCGACGGCGTCGACGATCTCGGCGGTGGCCAGCATGCCGGTCTTCACCGCGGCCACCGGCAGATCATCCAGGACGGCGTCGACGTGGTGGGGCTCGGCCGGAGGGGAGGCGACCACCAGCACCCCCGCCGGTCTCGGCCAGCAACGCCCCTGCCAAGGAGACGAGATCCCGGCGCTCGTCCGGGGGGACCTGCCGCTCGCCGCTAGGGCGGCGTCGGTGAGGACTAGCAGTGGGGGCAGCGGGCTCATGTCGCCCGCGCCTCGTCGCCGAGCACGGCCCGACCCTCGAACGGCGTGGACGCCTCGGCGTAGAGCCGGACGGGGATGCGCCCGACGTGGGGGGCGTGCCAGCCGGCCTCGACGGCCCAGCCGCGTGGCCCGAGCCATCCGCTCGGGATGCCGGCCGGGGTCACCGCGGAGGCGCGGACGGCGTCGCAGCCCAGCTCCATGGCCAGCGCAGCGTCGGAGGCGGTCCCCATCCCGGCGTCGAGGATGACGGGCACGGCGACGGCCTCGCGGATGATGCGGAGGTTGTAGGGGTTGCGGATGCCGGCGCCGCTGCCGATCGGCGAGCCGAGCGGCATGACGGCGGCGCAGCCGACGTCCGCCAGGCGGCGGGCCGTCACCGGGTCGTCGGAGGTGTAGGGCAACACGATGAAGCCGTCGTTGACGAGCTGCTCGCACGCGTCGAGCAGCTCGGACACGTCGGGGAGCAGGGTGCGGTCGTCGCCGATCACCTCGACCTTCACCCAGTTGGTGCCGAGCGCCTCCCGGCCCAGGTGGGCGGTGAGTACCGCGTCCCCGGCGGTGTAGCAGCCCGCGGTGTTGGGCAGCGGGCGGACGCCGCGGCGGTCGAGCACGTCGAGGGCCGACCCGCCGGCCGAGGAGTCCGGCCGGCGCATGGCCACGGTTGTCAGCTCCGTGCCCGACGCCGCCAGGACCCGCTCGAGCTCGTCGAGGCTGGGCGCCCGGCCGGTCCCGGTGACGAGGCGGGACGTGAAGCGATCACCGGCGATGACCACCCCGCCGTCGCCGGTGGCGGCGGGGGCGAGCCCGGGCTGGCGCGGATCAGCCACCCTGGTCGACCTCGAGGTTCTCGATGCGGGGGATCGGGGTCGCGGACCGTCACGTCCATCCCCCGCTGTGCGCACCGCCACGCCACCGACAGTCCAATGGCCCGGCGCCCACCACTGCGACCCTCACGATCCCGGCCCGGCCGGTGCGGGCGCGCCGGATCGCCGATCACCTCGAGGAAGGCGGCGACCGCTGCCGCCGGGTCGGGCGCCGAGTACACCGCACCCACCACCGCCACGCCCCAGGCGCCGGCGGCGAGCAGCTCCGGCACCCGGGCGACGGTCACCCCGGCGATCGCGATGACGGGCACGTCCACGACCGAGGCGACTGCGTCGATGCCGCTCGGCCCGAGCGCCTCGGGAAGCCCGCGCTTGGTGGTGGTGGCGGCGTAGGCAAGTCCGACCCCGAGGTAGGTGGCGCCGTCGTCGACGGCCCGGCGTGCCGCCTCAGGGTCACGGCACGTGGCACCCACCGTGCCCCCGCCCAGCAGCCGGCGGGCCACGGCGACCGGCAGGTCCTCGTCGCCGACGTGCACGCCGTCGGCCGCCACCGCCAGCGCCGGGTCGAGCCGGTCGTTGACCATGCACATCGCTCCCGTCGCCGCGCACAGCTTCCGCAGCCGAGCGGTGTGGTGGTACCGGTCGCGGTCGGTCGCCTCCTTGCACCGGACCTGCGCGAGCGGGGCGCCCGCAGCCAAGGCCTGCTGCGTCGCTCGCACCACCTCGACATCCATGGTGCCAGGGGTGACGGGATGCAGTCTCGGAACGTGGATGGCGTCGTCTCCCTGCGTCGGCATGATCCGCTTCAGGTTCTTCCGGTCGAGGGCCGCCTCAGCCCTCCTCTCAGCCCGGTGCACCGGACTCCCGTGCGTGCGTCGCTGACTCTACCGGTTCGTGGCCCGCCCACGCTGCCGCCCGCGGGGGCCGCGTCCAGGGCGTGGTGTTTCACACGGGACCTCGGCAGCCAGCCCGGTACACCTCGGCCGGGTTCGGGCGGCTCTGCCAAGGGCTCGGCGTCCGCCAGTCGATGGGCGCGACCGGGGTGTGCTGGGACAACGCCGCGGCGGAGAGCTTCTTCGGGACCCTCAAACGAGAGCTTGCCCACCGGCAGCGCTGGGGCACCCGGGCCGACGCCCGCCGCGCGGTGGTCCACGGGATCGAGGATGGTTCAACGCTCGGCGCCTGCACTCGAGCCTGAACTACCGCTCCCCGATCGATGCCGAGAACGGCTGGTACCGTCGCCAAGACGGCACCACCGCCGCATAACCAACCCGTCCGCCGAAACGGGGCAACCCGAGCTGGGCTAGCTGCAATGCCGTTCAGTTAGAACTACATCGGCGTGATTCGCGACGGACCGACTTCGCGTCCCACCCGGTCACGTAGCGCTCGTCGAGCCGGTCGGCGCTTATCTGAGTGGCATTG
>WHTX01000130.1 GCA_009377505.1 Acidimicrobiia bacterium | reverse complement strand
GTGGGCGACGGCGGGCGCGGCGGCCATGGCCGCCACGCCGGCCAGGCCCGGCTCGTCGAGACCGCGGATCGCGTCGGGCGGGGCGGCGAGGGAGGCGATGGGGGTCGCGCCCGCCGTGGAGGGCCCGTCCACCAGGAGGGCCGGGGGGATCGTCGTGAGCGCCGTCACCCCACCCGTCGGCGACGGGGTGAGCCGGACGTCGAGGTCGTGGCGGGATGCGAGGCGGCCGACCACGGTGAAGCCGAGGGCACGCGAGAGGGCGAGGCCCATCACCGGCGGGTGGGCGAGCTGCTCGTTCGCCTCAGCGAGGTGCTCGGAGCTCATGCCGATGCCCTCGTCCGACACGGAGAGGACGTAGCTGCCGTCTCGCGTGCGGTGCCCGACCACTTCTACGTGCGTCTCGGGCGGGGAGAACTGGGTGGCGTTCTCCATGAGCTCGGCGAGCAGGTGGGCGATGTCCACGGCGGCGGCGGCGTCGATGGACAGATCGTCGAGGGCCACCAGGTTGACGCGGGTGAAGTCCTCGACCTCGCCGACGCCGATGCGCACGACGTCGGCGAGGGGCACGGGCCGGCCCCGGCGCCTCGCCCCTTCGGCACCCGCCAGCACCAGGAGCGACTCGGCGTTGCGCCGCATGCGGGTGGCCAGGTGGTCCAAGCGGAACAGGTTCTTGAGCTGGTCGGCATCGGTCTCGTTCGACTCGAGCTGGTCGATGAACTCGATCTGGCGGTCGAGGAGGGCCTGGTTCCGACGGGCCAGGTTCACGAAGAGGTCGCTGACCCCTTTGCGGAGCAGAGCGGCCTGGTCGGTGGCCACCTGGGCGGTCGTCTCCTGCACGGCGTTGAAGGCCTTGGCGAGCTGGCCGATCTCGTCGCGCCCGCCGACCTGGACCTGTACCAGGCCGGGCGCCTCGTCGGCCTCGTCGGGCGATCGCAGCCGCTCGACGAGCGAGGGGAGCTGGTCCGTGGCGAGCTGGTCGGCCGCCGCCATGAGCTGGCGCAGGGGCCGGGTGATGGCCCGGGCGACGAGGAAGCCGACGGCGAGCGCGACCACGATCCCCAGGCTGACGCCGATCAGGTAGAGGCGAACGGTGGCGATGGCGCTGCGGCGCTCGTCGCTGGCCACCGTGAAGACCGAACGGGCGATCTCGTTCTCGACCTCGAGGGACCCGCTGAGGAGCACGGCGTTGAGGTCGGCGTAGCGGGTGGCGTCGATCTGGGGCTCGGTGCCGGCGTCGACGGCCGCGTAGATGCCCTCCGTCGTGTCGTCGAGCGCCCGGGTGTCGGCCGAGGACTGGACGTTGCGCAGCAGCGCCTTGAGGTCGGGCTGGGCCTGGTCGTAGAAGGTGTCCGAGCGACGCAGGGCCTCGTCGCCCGCGGCCCGGGCGGACTCGGCGACGGCCGCCGTCACCCGGCCGTCGGCGAGGGCGGCAGCGAGGATGGCGCCTCGCTGGGCGTAGGCCGACTTCGACCCGGCGAGGGTGGTGGCGGCGACAAGGTCCTGGGTGATGGCGGGGAGGGAGGGCTCGTTCACCGTGGCTTCGAAGATGCCGGTGGCGGCGTCGACGAGCACCTCGTAGCCGTCGAGGATGGTCTGCACCGAGCCGCGAGCCCCCCCAGCCTGCTCGCGCAGAGCAGCCAGGTTCACCGTGCGGTCGGCCAGCGTGTCGGCCCGGTCGGCGAGGGGGCCGCCCGCGGCGCGGAAGGGCTCGAGCGAGCTGCGCACGGCCTCGAGCGCCTCGTCGGTCACCCCTTGTTGGCTCTCGAAGGTCTCGCCGCCCACGGCCGACCCGGAGCCGAACACCACCACGGCGCGCAGCTGCTCGAGCTGCAGCTGGTGGGCGGCCGACGCCGCCTGGGCGACGACCTCGGCCAGCTGCTCGGCACGTCGGGCGTCGTCGGCCCGCTGGAGGCGGTCGGTCACGCCGACGCCGGCCAGGATGCCCAGCACCAACAGCGGTGCGACGAGGAGGCCGACCAGCTTCGTGCCGACCCTCATGTTCTTCAGCATCGATCGGCCTGCTTTCTCATGAAACCCGCAGGCGATCCAGGGCGTCGGCAGCCCCAACCGGCACGACCCGCCACCGCCTACGGGTTGCAATCCATCGTCCCGCACCTCCGCCCGCCGGAGCCGCGTGCACGGGACGCCACGTCCGCAGACAAGACTATGAGCAAGGACCGGGACTTGCGACCTACCCTCGATGCGGGGCCCGACCGGCGCTACCGCGACCTCCTCGGAGGCCACAGGGCCCATGAAGCGCCCGCCCCCGCTAGCGTCCTGGTAATGGTCGCCGCCGTCGCCGCCCTGACGGGCTCGCTCGACGACTTCGCGGCGTCCCACCTGATCCGCCTCGTCTCGCGGGGCCGGCGCAGCGGCACGCTCAACGTCCTCGGCAGCAACCAGCCCGTCGTCGTCTGCTTCGACCAGGGCGAGGTGACCTACGCCGGCCCGGCCGACCTCGGGGCCGCCCGAGCTGCGCTGTTGTCCACCGGCCTCATCTCGAGCGACCAGTGGGACGAGGACCGCGGGCCGAGGGCGCAGGCCCCGGAGGCCGGCACGCGGGCGCACCCCCCGGCCCCGGGGGGGCGGGCAGCAGGGGGCCTCGTCCGTCCGGCCGGGCAGCGACCGCTCGACGAGGCCCTGCACGACCTCGCCGTCAACACCGTCTTCGAGCTGCTCCTACCCTCGACCGCGCCGTTCTGGTTCGACCCGGCGGTCAGCCACCGGTTGGCCGGGGCGCAGAGCCTCGACGCCGAGCTACTCCTCGACGACGCTGCCGCCCGCCTCCAGGCCTGGCGGCTGATCGCCGACGTCATCCCCTCGACGAGCGTGGTGGTCCGCCTCGCCGACCTGCTGCCCCCCGGCACCGAGCGCGTCTGGCTCGACCGTGAGGAGTGGCCCGTCCTGGCCGCCATCGACGGCCGCCGGGACGTGGCCGCCATCATCGACCACACGGGCCTGTCGGCGTTCGGGGTGTGCGGCGTGCTGCACCGCCTGATGACCCTCGGCGTCGCCGAGCCCCGCATCGACGGCTGACCGCACAGCCGGCAGGCCACCCTGGCTGTCGGCGGGGCGCCGCGGGCGGCCGGCGCGTCGCCCCTGCTCGTCGAAGCCCCTCTTGCCGTCACCGTGGCCCGCCGCCCGCCCGGCGCGCCGGCGCTCGCGGTCCGTGCCCCCCCTGCCGCCGTGGTCGGCCCTGCGTCGAGCTCGCCATGCAGCCGGGTGCGCTGGGAGCCCGCCCGGCGGCACGCGGCGCACCCGGACAGCTCCGGCATGTCCTGCAGCCCGGGCCTGCGCCCGCTCGAGCCCGCTGCCCAGCCCGCCGACCGGGGCCCATCGCGCCCAGGGCCCCGGCCGCCCGACCGCGCCCACGCCCCGACCTGCTACGCCCTCCAGGCGAGGGCCTCTCAGCGAAGGGCTTGGAGGGTGGGGGTCACCGGCTCGGGCATGAGGGTCGTGCCCATGAGGTGGCGGTCCACGGCCGTGGCGCACGACCGCCCCTCGGCGATGGCCCACACGATCAGGCTCTGGCCCCGTCCCATGTCCCCAGCGCAGAACACGTGCTCGACGTTGGTCCGCCACCCGGCGTCCCTGGCGACGTTGCCCCGGGCGTCGAGCTCGACGCCGAGGCCTTCGAGCAGGGCGCCCCGCTCGGGGCCGACGAAACCGAGGGCGAGCAGGACGAGCTCACAGGGCAGCTCGAACTCCGTGCCGGGCACGTCGACGAAGCCCGGGCGGCCGTCCACCACCTCGAGGTGGACCTCGCACCCCGCCAGCGCGGACACGTGGCCCGCCTCGTCGCCCACGAGCGACTTGGTCGTCACCGAGAACCAGCGCTCGCCCCCCTCCTCGTGCGCCGAGGCCGTGCGCAGGACCAGTGGCCACGTCGGCCACGGGGTGGAAGGGTCGCGCTCGGCGGGGGGGCGGGGCATGATCTCGAAGCTGTGCACCGAGGTGGCGCCCTGGCGGAGCGCCGTGCCCAGGCAGTCGGCGCCCGTGTCGCCGCCGCCGATGATCACGACCCGCTTGCCGGCGGCGCTGATCGGCGAGGCGTCGAGATCGCCCTGCTGCACCCGGTTGGCCAGGGGCAGGTACTCCATGGCCTGGTGCACGCCGGCCAGCTCGCGCCCGGGTACGGGCAGGTCACGCCAATTGGTGGCCCCGCCGGCGAGCACCACGGCGTCGTAGGCCGCCACCTCGGCGACGTCCACGTCGACCCCGACCTCGGCGCCGGTGCGGAAGACCGTGCCCTCGGCCTCCATCTGGGCCAGGCGACGGTCGAGCACCGCCTTCTCCATCTTGAACTCGGGGATGCCGTAGCGCATGAGCCCGCCCGGCCGGTCGGCCCGCTCGTAGACCACCACGTCGTGGCCAGCGCGGGTCAGCTGCTGGGCGGCGGCCAGGCCCGCGGGGCCCGACCCCACGACGGCCACCCGCCGCCCCGTGCGCACCGCCGGCCGCAAGGGCACGACCCACCCCTCCTCCCAGGCCTTGTCGACGATCGTCTGCTCGACGGTCTTGATCGTCACCGCCGGCTGGTTGATGCCCAGCACACAGGCTGTCTCACACGGCGCGGGACAGAGCCGCCCGGTGAACTCGGGGAAGTTGTTCGTGGCGTGGAGGCGCTCTAACGCGCCGCGCCAGTCGTCCCGGTGGACGAGGTCGTTCCAGTCTGGGATGAGGTTGCCCAACGGGCAGCCGTTGTTGCAGAAGGGGATGCCGCAGTTCATGCACCGGGACGCCTGGGCCTGCAGGTCCGCGTCGGGGAAGGGCTCGTAGACCTCCTGCCAGTCGCGGAGGCGGACGCGCACGGGCCGCCGAGTCGGCGTGGCGCGCGTGTGCTTGAGGAACCCTTTGCTGTCACCCATCTCGAGCCCTTCGGTCGTACCCGTGGCCTACCCGTGGGCGGCGGCCATGATCGCGTCGATCACGTCGTCGCCGCGCTCGCGGGCCGCCTGTTCGGCCGCCAGCACCCGCTTGTAGTCCTTCGGCATCACCTTCACGAACCGCGCCGCCTCGGTGGGCCAGTCACCGAGGAGCCGCTCGGCCACCGTCGACTCCGTCTCTTCGTAGTGGCGGCGCACCCAGGTCTGGACGAACTCGCGGTCCTCCTCGTCGAGGGGGTCGAGGTCGACCATCTCGGGGTTCACCCGGGCGGGGAAGGTGCCGTCGGCGTCGTGGACGAACGCCGCGCCCCCCGACATGCCCGCCCCGAAGTTGCGGCCCGTCGAGCCGAGCACCACCACCCGGCCGCCGGTCATGTACTCGCAGCCGTGGTCGCCGACGCCCTCGACGACGGCGGTGGCGCCCGAGTTGCGCACGCAGAAGCGCTCACCGACGACGCCTCGCAGGAACATCTCCCCGCCCGTAGCCCCGTAGAGGCCGACGTTGCCGGCGACGATGTTCTCCTCGGCGGCGAAGGTGGCCGCCCGATGGGGCCGCACCACGATGCGCCCGCCCGAGAGCCCCTTGCCCACGTAGTCGTTCGTGTCGCCCTCGACCCGCAGGGTGATGCCCCTGGGCAGGAAGGCGCCGAGGCTGTTGCCCGCCGAGCCCTCGAGTTGCACGGTGATCGTGTCGTCAGCCAGCCCGGCGGCGCCGTGGCGCTTGGTCAGGTGGTACCCGAGCATGGTGCCGAGCGTGCGGTTCGTGTTGCTGACCGGCAGGCGGATCACCACGGGCTCACCGTGCTCGAGGGCCGGGCGGGCCAGCTCGATGAGCGTGTTGTCGAGCGCCTTGTCGAGGCTGTGGTCCTGCGTGGTGGTGCAGTGCCGGTCGGCGCCCTCCTCGAGGGGGGGCACGTAGAGGATGGGCCGCAGGTCGAGGCCGGCCGCCTTCCAGTGGTCGACCGCCTCGGTCACGTCGAGCACGTCGGCCCGCCCGATGGCCTCGTCGAGGCTCCGGAAGCCGAGGTCGGCCAGCAGCTCCCGAACCTCCTCGGCCACGAACTCGAAGAAGTTCACGACGAACTCGGCCTTGCCGGTGAACCGCTGGCGCAGCTCGGGGTTCTGGGTGGCCACGCCGACCGGGCAGGTGTCGAGGTGGCAGACCCGCATCATGATGCAGCCCGATACGACGAGGGGGGCGGTGGCGAAGCCGAACTCCTCCGCCCCGAGCAGGGCGGCCACCACGACGTCGCGGCCCGTCTTGAGCTGCCCGTCGACCTGGACGACGATGCGGTCGCGCAGCCGGTTCAGCAGCAGGGTCTGCTGCGTCTCGGCCAGGCCCAGCTCCCAGGGCGCGCCGGCGTGCTTGAGCGAGGTGAGCGGCGCCGCGCCGGTGCCCCCGTCGTGGCCCGAGATGAGCACCACGTCCGAGTGCGCCTTGGCCACCCCGGCCGCCACGGTGCCCACCCCCACCTCGGCCACGAGCTTCACGTGCACCCGCGCCTCGGGGTTGGCGTTCTTCAGGTCGTGGATGAGCTGGGCGAGGTCCTCGATGGAATAGATGTCGTGGTGGGGGGGCGGGGAGATGAGCCCCACGCCGGGCGTCGAGTGCCGGGTCTTGGCGATCCACGGGTAGACCTTGTGGCCTGGGAGCTGGCCGCCCTCGCCGGGCTTGGCCCCCTGCGCCATCTTGATCTGCAGGTCGTCCGCGTTGACCAGGTACTCGCTGGTCACGCCGAAGCGGCCCGAGGCCACCTGCTTGACGGCCGAGCGGCGCCAGTCGCCGTTGGGGTCGGCCACGAAGCGGGCCGGGTCCTCTCCCCCTTCGCCCGTGTTGGACTTGCCGCCCAGGCGGTTCATGGCGATGGCCAGGGTCTCGTGGGCCTCGGCCGAGATCGACCCGTAGGACATGGCGCCGGTGGCGAAGCGCTTCACGATGGCGGAGACCGGCTCCACCTCGTCGATGGGCACGGGCGTGCGGTCCTCGGCGCGGAAGCGGAACAGGCCCCGCAGCGTGGCGAGCTGACGTGCCTGGCGGTCGACCAGGCCGCTGTAACTCCTTGAAGACCTCGTAGGCTTGGCCCGCGTGCTGTGCTGCAGCTTGAAGACCGTCTCGGGGTTGAAGAGGTGGTACTCCCCCTCCCGCCGCCACTGGTACTCGCCGCCGCCGGGCAGCTCGCGGTGGGCGAGGTGCAGGGGGTTGGGCGGGTGGGCGACGTGGTGCCGCATGGCCACCTCGGTGGCGAGCCGGTCGAGCCCGATGCCCCCGAGCCGTGACGTCGTGCCCACGAAGAACTCGTCCACCAGGTCCTGGCCCAGCCCGACGGCCTCGAAGACCTGGGCGCCGGTGTACGAGGCGACCGTGGAGATGCCCATCTTGGACATCACCTTGAGGAGCCCCTTGCCGGCCGCCTTGACGTAGTTCTTCTCCGCGACCTCGGGGTCGCCGGTCCGCAGCCTGCCCCTGGCGCACAGGTCTCGCACGGTGTCAAGGGCGAGGTAGGGGTTCACCGCGGTGGCGCCATAGCCGACGAGGAGGCAGAAGTGGTGCACCTCACGGGCCTCGCCCGTCTCCACGATGAGGCCGACGTCGCTGCGGATGCGCTCGCGGATGAGGTGGTGGTGCACAGCGGACACCAGCAGCAGGGCAGGGATGGGCGCGTGCTGGGGAGTGGCCCCCCGGTCCGAGAGCACCAGCACCCGCGCCCCCTGGCGCGCCGCGGTCGCCGCCTCGGCGCGCACCCGGTCGAGGGCGTCGCGCAGGGCAGCACCGCCCTCGGCCACGGGGAAGAGCCCCGAGATCGTGCGGCTCGCCAGCTCGGGGAGCTCGCCGTCGTCGTTGGCGTGGCGGACGCGGTGGAGCTGGGCGGTGGTGAGGATCGGCGTGCGCAGCTCGAGCTGTCGGGCCGACCAGGGGCCGGGGTCGAAGACGTTGCCCGAGGCGCCGAGCCGGGTGAACAGCGAGGTCACCAGCTCCTCGCGCAGCGCGTCGAGGGGTGGGTTGGTGACCTGGGCGAAGAGCTGGGAGAAGTAGTCGTACAGGAGGCGGCTACGGCTCGAGAGCACGGCGATGGGGGTGTCGGTGCCCATCGAGCCGATGGCCTCGCCGCCGCTCGAGCCCATCGGCTCGATGAGGATGCCCAGGTCCTCGAGGGTGTAGCCGAACTCGAGCTGGCGGGTGACGAGCGTGCCTTCGTCGGGGTGGGTGGCGTCGCCCGGCGCCAGCTCGGCGTGCGCGGGCAGGTCCTCGAAGGAGATGGCCGCCTGGTCCAGCCACTGCTGGTAAGGGTGGGCGGCGGCGAGGCTCGCCTTGATCTCCTCGTCGGGGATCAAACGGCCCTGGCTGGTGTCCACCAGCAGCATCCGGCCCGGCTCGAGGCGGCCCTTGCGCACGACGCGGGCCGGGTCGATGGGCAGCACGCCGGCCTCAGAGGCGGTGATCACGAGCCCGTCCTCGGTCACCCAGTAGCGGGACGGGCGCAGGCCGTTGCGGTCGAGGACCGCGCCGATGACCGTGCCGTCGGTGAAGGCGATCGAGGCCGGTCCGTCCCAGGGCTCCATGAGCGCCGAGTGGAACCGGTAGAACGCCGCCTTCTCGGGGGCCATCGACTCGTGGTTCTCCCACGCCTCGGGGATCATCATCAGCACGGCGTGGGGCAGGGGGTACCCGCCGAGGTGCAGCAGCTCGAGCGCCTCGTCGAAGGTGGCGGTGTCCGACGCGCCGGGGGTGCAGACGGGGTAGAGGCGCTCGAGGTCGCCTTCGAGGGCCGGGGTGGCGATCCCCGCCTCGCGCGCCCGCATGCGGTTGCGGTTGCCCATGATCGTGTTGATCTCGCCGTTGTGGGCCACGAGGCGGTACGGGTGGGCGAGCGGCCACGAGGGGAAGGTGTTGGTGGAGAAGCGGCTGTGCACCATCACCAGCGCCGAGGCCATCCTCGGGTCTTCCAGCTCGGGGTAGAACGCCGTGAGCTGGGGCGTCGTCAGCATGCCCTTGTAGACGAGCGTGCGGGCGGAGAGGCTCGGGAAGTAGACGCCGTGCTCGATGCCCTCGTCGTCGGGGTCGGCGAGGGTGATCTCGGCCTCGCAGCGCTTGCGCAGCGGGAAGGCCCGGCGGTCGAGGTCGATGCCCCCGAGGTACTCGCCGTCGGCGTCCCGGCCGGCGATGAACACCTGGCGGAAGCTGGGCATGACGGCCCGGGCCATCGACCCCAGGGTGGCGGGGTCGGTGGGCACGTCGCGCCAGCCGAGGACCTCGAGGCCCTCGTCGTCCACGATGGCGTGGATCGCCTTCGCCGCCGCGTCGGCGAGCTCCGGGTCGGCGGGGAGGAAGGCGGTGCCGACGGCGTAGCGGCCGGCGGCGGGCAAGGGGAAGCCGACCACGGCGCGCAGGAACGCATCGGGGACCTGGACCAGGATGCCCGTACCGTCCCCGGTGTTGGGCTCGGCGCCGGTCGCGCCGCGGTGCTCGAGGTTGCAGAGGGCCTCGACGCCCATGCGGACGATCTCGTGGGTGGCTCGACCGTGGAGGTCGACCACGAACGAGACGCCGCAGGCGTCGTGCTCGAACTCGGGCCGGTAGAGGCCCTGCGCGTGGGGAGTGGGCGGCATGCTCGCTTCCGGGTCGCTGCTCGGGAAGGGACAAGCGGCCCGGGACGGCGTTGGCCCGTTGACCGAGGTCTGATGATGTTGACCGACGTCTGATGATACTGAGCGCCAGGGCCATCAGGCGAACCGATAGAAGCTGTAACGGCCGTCACATCCGCAGGGGCCGGCCTGGGCCGCCGCCAGCAGGACCGGGGCGGCGAGGTCCGCGTCGGCCGTCGGCGGGGCATGCTACGGTCCCCGGCCGTGGATGCTCGTCGGCTTGCCGGCGGGTTGGGGACCTTCCTCTTGGCGCAGCTCGCGCTCGTGATCATCGCGGCTGCTGCGTCGGCGACGCTCAGTCCCCTCCGGGAACGCCTCCCCCTCTCGGCCGTGCCCGAGGCGGGGCCACCGCCCTCGCCGGTCACCCTCGCCTTCGCCGGGGACGTGCACCTCGAGGGCCTCCTCGCCGAACGCTGGGCCGCCGAGGGCACAGCGCTGTTCGACCCGCTCGGAGCCATGCTCGCCGATGCCGACGTGGCCGTGGTGAACCTCGAGACCGCGGTGGGGGCGGCCGGGGAGCCCGAGCAGAAGCAGTACGCGTTCCAGGCGCCGGCCGAAGTCCTCACCGGCCTGCGTGACGCCGGCGTGGACGCGGCCAGCGTGGCCAACAACCACGGCATGGACTACGGCGAAGAGGGCCTGGCCGCCAGCGTCGCCGCCGGGCAAGCCGCCGGCCTGCCCCTGATCGGCGCCGGCCGGGACGCCGAGGAGGCCTGGGCGCCATGGGTGACCGAGGTGCGGGGCCAGCGGATCGCCGTGGTCGCTGCCACCCTGGTGCTCGACGACAACCTCATCGAGGGCTGGTCGGCGGGGGCGGACCACGCCGGGCTCGCCTCGGCTCGCGACGTGGGCGCCGCCGAGGCTGCCGTGCGCCAGGCCCGGGCCGTGGCCGACACGGTCGTCGTCTACCTGCACTGGGGCACCGAGGGCGAGTCCTGCCCCTCCGCCCCTCAACGCTGGATGGCCGACCGCCTCGTTGCCGCCGGGGCGGACGTGATCGTCGGCTCCCACACCCATCGCCTCCAGGCGGCTGGCTTCAAGGGCGGGGCGTTCGTGGCCTACGGGCTCGGCAACAGCGTCTGGTACAGCGACGGCGGCGAGTCGGCCGAGAGCGGCGTGCTCCGCTTGACGGTCCAGGCCGGCGAGGTGCTCGGCTACGAGTGGGTGCCGGCCCGCCTCGCGGGCGGCGTGGCCACCGCGCTCGAGGGCGAGGGCGCCATCGCCGCCCACGACGCCTGGTCGGGCTTGCGGGGCTGCGCCGACGTCACCCCCTGAGAGCTGCGGCCTCGGCCTCCCGCGGGGCCTGGCCGTCTCGCAGGCGTGGGCCCCGGTCTCCGACACCGCCAGCGACGAGACCCACACGACGGGCGCACGTGGGTGACCGCCAGCTCGTAGCCGTTCCCCGGTGTCGACGGCGAGCACGGCGCGTGGTCGGGCGGCCCACCCGGGTGCGAGGATGGGACAGGTGCACCGCCTCATGAGCGACGGCGAGAGCGCCCCTACCCCTCGCTCGCGGCTGCCGTGGCGACGCTGGCCTCGGCTCGGGTGGTGGGGGCAGCTCGGGGCCGTGTTGCTCTGCGCCGCCTTGGGCGTGGTGCTGGCCGTGTCCCTGGCCGGTCGGGTCCGCGCCCCGATCGGGCCCTTCGACGCCACCCTGTTCGCTCGGCCCTCCTTGAGCGGCAGGACCATCGTGAGCCTGGGGCCGCTCGGGAGCGTGGAGGTGGACACCCACGACGCCCCCGTCACCCTCGAGGCCCGCGTCGACGAGCTGCGGGTCGGGGAAGCCGAGGCCATCGCCCGTGACCTGACCCTGCTCGAGGGCATCGAGGACGAGATCGCCCACGACGCCCGGGAGGCGCTGTGGGCGCTCGTGCGCCGCGCCGTCCTCGCCGCCCTCGTCGGCGGCGCGGTGGGCGGCCTCGCCGTGTCCCGGCGCTGGCGGTCGCTCGTCGTGGGGGGCACGGTGGGCGCCGTGCTCGCCGCCGGGGTCACGGTGGCGACCGCCTCGTCGTTCCGGCCCGAGGCCGTGGCCGAGCCCCGCTACACAGGCCTGCTCACCGTGGCCCCCACCGCGGTCGGCGACGCCCGCGCCCTCGTCACCCAGTTCGGCGAGTACCGGGCGCAGCTCGCCGAGTTCGTGGGCAACGTGCTGGCCCTGTACCGGGTCGCTCAGGAGCTGCCGACGCTCGGGCCCACCGACGGGCTGGTCAGGGTGCTGCACGTCAGCGACGTCCACCTCAACCCGCAGGCGTACGACCTCATGCGCGAGCTCGTCGGCCAGTTCGACGTCGACGCCATCGTCGACACCGGCGACTCCACCGACTTCGGCACCAGCGTCGAGAGCCGCGCCCTCGACGCCATCGGCAGCCTCGGCGTGCCCTACGTCTGGATCAAGGGCAACCACGACTCGTCGGCCACCCAGGCCTCGATGGCCGCCCAGGCGAACGCGGTGGTCCTCGACTCCACCGCCACCGAGATCGAGGGCATCCGGTTCTTCGGCGTCGCCGACCCCCGCTTCACCCCGGACAAGTCCCAGCCCACAGGGTCCGAGGTCGAGGAGGCGCAGGCGGACCGCTACGCCCCTCGGGTCGCCCGCCTGGTCCGGGATGCCGAGCCGCCCAACGTGGACGTGCTCCTCGTCCACGACGAGCGGGTCGCCGCCCGGTCGGGCAACCTCGTGCCCCTCGTCCTCGCCGGGCACACGCACGAGCCCCGGCTGGGCTCGATCGACGATGCCACCCTGCTGGTGCAGGGCTCGACCGGGGGGGCGGGGCGCCGAGGTGTGGACGAGGACGAGGAGGAGCGCGAGCCCCTCGCCGCCTCGGTCCTCTACTTCGACCGGGGCACGCGCCGGCTGCTGGCGTACGACCAGGTGACGGTGGCGGGCCTCGGCAACCGCGGCGTGCGCGTCGAGCGTCGGGCCGTGGAGCAGGCCCCCACGGCGGGGGACGACCCCGCGGCGGAGGACGACGGCGGCGCCACGACGGGGCCTTCCGGGAGCACCGTGCCGGCGGCGCCAACGCCGACGACGCCGCCTGCGACCGCGCCGACCACCCCGACCACCCCGACGACCGCGACGGAGCCGCCAACGACAGCACCACCTCCCGGGCAGTGAGGGCCGGGCGCGCCCGCCCGAATCAGCCGGCGGCGATGCGCAGGCCGGCGAGCAGCTCGCTGGCCAGGGGGACGAGCCGGTGGCGCTGGGCCCACGAGCCGATGACCACGTAGGCGCAGAACGACCGGCCCGCCTCCGTGAAGAAGACCTGCAACCCGCCCTGGCCACGTTGGGGGCGCTGCAGCTGCTGGGTGGTGAACGCCTCGGGGTCGAGGGGGAGCACCAGCCCGGCCTGGCTGAAGAGCGCCGAGCCCGTGGACGAGGCGCCGAACTCGAGGAGGGAGACGAAGACGTCCTCCGCCCCCATCGTCTCGACCGCCCCGCTGCCGTAGTCGCCCCGCACCGGGGGGAGGGGGAAGGTGGCGGCGTGCACGGTCACGAGCGCGGCAGAGTCCCCGGTCGCGGCCTCGGCGGGAGCGAGGTCGCCGCCCGCCAGCGCGCCCGCGCCGAGCACCTCGGCGACTGGGGGCACGACAGGCGCCACCCGCAGGTGGACGCCCCCGTCCCAGCCCCGGGGCACCTCGATCTCCACGCCCCCCTGGCCAATGGCGCTCATCTGCCCGCCCGCTCTCGGCCGCTCAGGCCATTCGCTGCGCTCATCGCCCCCCGCTCTCGGCTGTTCACGTCCACGTCATCCTCCGATGCCGAGCGCCACGGCGCCCACGATCACGGCTGCTTCCGCAGCGAGCACCAGCCTGCGGGCGGCGCCCGACAG